>NZ_MSJQ01000116.1 GCF_014596515.1 Streptomyces sp. CBMA156 | reverse complement strand
ACCTCGACGGCCTCCCGCAGCTGGGCCCGCAGTTGCTCGGCGTCGCGCGGCGCGGCGAGCCGCAGGCCGGGCACGACCTGGAGGATCGACATGTCCCACATGCCGTTGTGCGAGGCCCCTCGGTCCGGCCGCGTGCCGCCAGGGTCAGCACCCCCGCGAGCGCGACCAGCACCAGCAGCACCGCCACCGGCAGCAGCAGCGAGCGTCGCGATCCCCGAGTCTCCATGGCGGTCGAACCTACCGTGCCGCTCGCCACCGCCATGATCCACACCGGAGCCGAGGGAATCGGCACTCAAGCGACACCGAAAAGACTCCCATTCGTGACAACTTTTTCGAAACCTATCCGTACGCTGGTGCGGTTTGACCAGTCCCTGATCATTGCTTGACCGAGAAGGCCGGCCGCGGACCTCCCGGAACGGGCGGGCGGGCCCGGAGGAGAACGAGGCCCCTTGTGAGCAGCACGGCAGCCAACCCTCCGCGGCAGCACCGCTACCGCCGCCGGGCCGACATGCCGCTGCTCGGAGGCATCCGTCCACCCATCGCACTGCTGCTGGTCCTGCTGCTCGCCGTCGCCGCGATCACCGCCCTGGCCGTCGGCGGACTGCGCGTCGACGACACCCCGCAGGCCGTCCGGGAATCCCACCAGTACGCCGCCGAGGACACCGCCGCCTCGCTGCGCGCCGGACTGCACGAGAGCGCCACCGACCTGCGCCGGGCCGCCACCCGGTACGAGAGCGCCCCCGCCGAGCCCGCCGCGGTGCTGGCCGCGCTCGGCCAGGCGTACCACAAGTGGCGCGGCACGGTGGTGGTCCGCCCCGACACCGGTCGGCTGCTGGCCGCCCGCGGCGAAACCGTCCCGCTGGCCGGACTGGACCTCACCAAGGTCACCGACACCGCGCCCGCCCCCGTCCTGGTGCCCTCCGCCACCGGCACCCGGCTGCTCACCTTCGCGCTGGTCGCCACCAAGGCCGACGGCCGCGCGCTGCTGGTCGCCTCCGACAACCTGCGGCTGCCCGGCATCGCCACCCGCAAGGAACAGACCATCCAGGTCCTCGACGCCTCCGGCGCCGTCCTGGACACCACCGGCGCCGCGCTGGACGCCGAGGCCGACCGCAAGGTGGTCGCCGCCGCCCGCGAGCGCGCCGCCAGGGCACACCCGGTCCCCGGCGAGACGGCCGCCGGCAGCCTGGCCGGCAACGCGGACGACAAGGGCGTGCGCCGGGTCGCCGGCTGGGCCGCCGTCACCAACCCCGACGGACACGACCCGGCCGCCCCGCTCCGCCTCACCGTGGTCTCCACCAGCAACGTCGACGGCAAGCCCGGCAGCCTGCGCCACCCCACCCTCGGCCTGGCCGCCGCCGGCGCCCTGCTCGTCCTCGCCGTGCTGCTCGCCTGGTACCTGAGCCGCAGCCTCCAGCGCCCGCTGCTGCGGCTGTTCCTGGAGTCCCGCCGGCTCACCCGCGGCGAGCGGCTGGAGCAGCCGGTACGGGGCCCGCGGCGCGGCGAGGCGGCCCGGATCGCCCGCGCGCTGGAGGAGCTGCGGAAGCAGCTGCGCGACCCGTCCCGCCGGCCCTCCCCGCCCCCGGCCGCGAAGCGCCGCCCCGGCACCGCGCTGCCGCTCGCGCTCTGCGCCGTCCTGGTGCTCGGCTGGTCGGGCCCCCTGCTGTTCCTCGGCGGCAACGACCCCACCGTACGGGTGCCCACCCAGGTGCTGGCCGCCCAGCGCGACCGCACCGACACCGCCGCCGACCGGATCCGCCAGGCGCTCAACGAGGGCTACGCGGACCTGCGTTCGCTCGCCCCCTCGCTCACCGAGGCCTCCGTCGGCAAGGCCGAGAACCTGCTCCACGCCACCCTCGCCGAGCACGACCGCTACCGCGCGCTCTACGTTCTCGGCGCGAACGGCGAGGTGCTCGCCAGGGCCGGCGAGACCCCGCACCGGACCGGCCCCGAGGCGCTCGGCCAGAGCGGCGTGCTGCTGCTCAACAGCTCCGGCAAGGAGCCCAGGATCGCCGCCAGGGCGGCCCTGGGCGCCGCCCCGGCCGACACCGAGGCGGACGGCGGCACGGAGGGCGGCAAGGAGCCCAAGGGGCCGGCCCTGATCGGGGAGTTCAAGACCGACTTCCTCGGCTCCCTGCTGGTGCGCCCCGGCCTCGGCCGGGTCTGGCTGGTCGACGACCGGCACCGGGTGCTCGCCGCCAACGAGGGCTACAGCTCGTTCGGTGACCTGCCGGACGGCCGGGCCCGCCGGATCCTGGCCGACGCCAAGAAGTCCGCCGAGGCCGACGTGCTGCGCGGCGAGGGCGACCCCGCGCTGCTCGCCGCCGCCCCGCTCGGCGGCAACGGCAGCGTGGCCAGGCTCGGCTGGTCCGTGGTCACCGCCCAGCCGGTGTCCTGGCTGCACCTGGACCAGAACCGGGCCGACCGGCGGGTGGTGCTGGCCGGCATGCTCGGCCTGGCCGCCGCCGCGCTCTGCCTCGGCTGGCTGTACATCGCCGTCGGCCTGCCGCTGCGCCGGCTCGCCGCGAGCGCCGAGGCGCTGGCGGCCGGCGACCGCCGCACCGTGCTCTACCCCGTGCACCACGACGAGGTCGGCGCCGTCGCCCGCAGTCTGGAGCTGATCCGCCAGGAGCTGGTGCGCGCCGAACAGGCCGAGCGCTCCGGCCGCCGCACCCCCGCGACACCCGCCACCGCCACCGCAACCGCCCCCTGAGCCCCCGCCCGAAGGACCTTCCGTGCTCTTCCTCTACGTCGTGCTGCTGGTGTGCTGCACCGTGCTGCTGGTGGCCGGCATCGTCGAGCAGCGCCGGCACTTCGCCGCCCTGGAACAGATCCCGACCCGGGTACTGGTCAACGGCATCCGCGGCAAGAGCTCGATCACTCGGCTGTGCGCGGGCGCGCTGCGCGGCGGCGGGCTGGTGACGGTCGCCAAGACCACCGGCACCGCGGCCCGGTTCATCCACCCGGACGCCACCGAGGAGCCGGTCTACCGCAAGTTCGGCATCGCCAACGTGGTGGAGCAGATCGGCATCGTCCGCCGCGCCGCCACCTACCGGCCGGACGCCCTGGTGATCGAGTGCATGGCCGTCATGCCGGCACTCCAGGAGGTCAACCAGACCAAGCTGATCCAGTCCACGATCGGCGTGCTGTGCAACGTCCGCGAGGACCACCTCGCCGAGATGGGCCCCACCCTGGACGACGTCGCCCGTTCGCTGTCCCGCTCGATGCCGGTCGGCGGGGTGTGCGTGACCGCCGAGCAGGAGCGCGTGCACATCCTGCGCGAGGAGGCGGCCAGGCGGGACTGCCGGCTGATCGTGGTGGACCCCGAGTCGGTCACCGACGAGGAGCTGCGCGGATTCAGCTGGTTCACCTTCAAGGAGAACGTGGCGATCGCCCTCGCCGTCGCCGAACTCCTCGGCGTGGAGCGGCAGACCGCGCTCCAGGGCATGTGGGCGGCCCCACCGGACCCGGGCGTGCTCTCCGTCGAGCGCTACCGGACGGCGGACGGCAAGCGGCTGCGCTTCGCCAATGTCTTCGCCGCCAACGACCCCGAGTCCACGCTGATGAACGTCCGCCAGCTGGAGGACCTCGGCGCGATCCACCGCCCGCTCAGCGTGGTGATCAACTGCCGCCCGGACCGGGTCGAGCGCAACGGCCAGATGGGCCAGATCGTCCCGGACCTCGGCCCGGACACGGTCTTCCTGATCGGCCACCCCACCAAGAGTGCCCGCGACGGCATCCCGTCCGGCTGGCCCGGCCGGGTGGTCGACCTCGGCGGCGACAAGCGCGACCCGGCCCGGCTCACCGCCGAGCTGCTGGCCGAACTCGGGCCCGACTCCTCGCTGGTGGCCGTCGGCAACATCCACGGCCAGGGCGAGCTGTTCCTGGAGGAGCTCGCCGGGCTCGAACCCGACGAGGACGGCGAGGCACCGGAGTTCGCGTACCACGAGCCCGAACCGCTCTTCCCCGAGCCGGACTACGGCGACCCCGGGTACGCCGAACCGGCCCACCTCGAAACCGGCTACGCCGAGCCGGCGTACGTCCCGCCCCCGTACATCCCGCCCCAGTCGGTCGGGCCCGGGTACACCGAGCCCCGGTACGTGGATCCCGGCTACGCCGAGCCCCGCTACGCGGAACCGGGGTACGCCGAGCCCGGGTACGGCCACACCTGGCCGGCCCACGACGCCCCCGCCCACACCGGGCCGGTCTACTACCCCGAACCGGTCCCCGACACCTGGTACGACCCCAACCACCGCACCACCCCCTACGGAGACCAGCAGTGATCCCCACCGAGCTCACTCCCGAGATCGCCGCCATCGGCATCGCGCTCGGCCTGGTCTTCTCGCTGGTCTGCTACCTGACCACCAACCTCTCCCCCGGCGGCATGATCACCCCCGGCTGGCTGGCCCTCACCCTGGTCGAGGACCTCCAGCGGGTGGCCATCGTGATCGGCGTGACCGTGCTGACCTTCCTCGCCACCCGGCTGGTCCAGAAGCTGGTGATCCTCTACGGCAAGCGGCTGTTCGCCGCCGTGGTGCTGATCGGCGTGCTGCTCCAGGCCACCGTGATGCTGGTCCTCCAGCGCGAACTGCCCACCCTGTACGCCAACCAGACGCTCGGCTTCATCGTGCCCGGCCTGATCGCCTACCAGCTGGTCCGCCAGCCCAGGGCGGCCACCCTGATGGCCACCAGCACGGTGACGCTCGCCAACTACGTCGTGCTGACCGCCGGCGTGCTGCTCGGCGCCCTGCCCGGCACCTGACACCCCCGGAAGCCCCCATGCCCGTCACCCGCAAGTCCCTGCTCAGCGGCGGCCTCGCCGTGACCCTGCTGGCCGCCAGCGGCTACCTCACCGTCCAGCTCCGGGACCGCGACCGGCAGCCGTCGGCCGGCAGCAGCGCGCCCCTGATCACCTCCACCGGCCCGGCCCCCGCCGGGACGGCCGCACCGGCCGAGTACCGCTACGAGCGGCTGGCCGGGCCCGACCGCACGGTGGTCAGGGACGCCCGCGGCGGAGTGGTCGCCACGCTGACCGACAGCGCCCGCACCGCCGTCCTGGCCGGCTCCAGCCGCACCTTCGCCGAACCGGGCACCACCACCGCCACCGTGGTGACCGACAGCTGGGTCCGGCTGATGCCCCAGCCGTGGAAGCCGGGCGCCGAGCAGGAGGGCTGGTTCCGCACCTGGTTCCAGCAGTCCCTCGGCTCCACCGCGGACGACGTGCTGGCGGTGGCCACCCAGTACGTCGCCGACGCGCCCGCCGAGAAGGACGCCAAGGGCGTGCGCTTCAAGGGCGACGCCTCCTTCGGCCCACTCAACCCCAACGGTTCGGCCGGCAACGACCTGCGGCTGGAGCAGACCGACTTCTTCGACTACCTCGGTGTTCCGTACACGTTCGCCGACAAGGTCGCCAAGCAGCCCGACAAGACCCGGTACGGCGCCTTCGACTGCTCGGGCTTCGTCCGGATGGTGTACGGCTACCGCTCCGGATACCCGCTGCTCTCCAAGGACGTCGCCGGCCCCGGCCTGCCGCGCACCGCCAACGGCCTGGCCCGGGTCGGCCCCGGCGTCCCGGTGATCCCGCTGACCACCGCGGCCGGTTCGGACACCACCGTGCGCCCCGCCTCGATCGACCCGCTGCAACCCGGTGACCTGGTGTTCTTCGAGATCGACGCGCGCACCGGCGCCCGGCTCGACCACACCGGCATCTACCTGGGCCTGGACACCGACGGCCACCCCCGCTACATCTCCAGCCGGGAGGAGGCGGACGGCCCGACCTTCGGCGACAAGGGCGGCACGTCGCGGCTCGACGACAACGGCATGTACGCGAAGGGGCTGCGCAACGCGAAACGGCTCTGAGCCGCGCGCGGGACGTGCGGGTACGGAAGGCGAGGAACACCGTGCGTGCGGGAACCGGCGACCCGGGTCGACCCGGAAAACACTCGCCGAGCTGTGTTTTCCGGTCAGCCGGGTAACGATCCGGCACGCCGCGGCGGATTTTCTACGCGCGTAGCCGAATCCCGTCTATCCTCGGACCCGTGAACGCTTCTCCTCAGTCGGTCGTCTCCGCCGACCCCTACGCCGCCGCCCAGGTCGCCGCCGAGCGCCTGCGCGAGCTGACCGGTGCCGAGCGGCACGACGTCGCCCTGGTGATGGGCTCCGGCTGGGTGCCGGCCGCCGACGCCCTGGGCGAGACCGTGGCCGAGTTCCCGGTCACCGACCTGCCCGGCTTCCCCGCCCCCGCCGTCGCCGGCCACGCCGGCACGATCCGCTCGGTGAAGATCGGCGACAAGCGCGCCCTGATCTTCCTCGGCCGCAACCACTACTACGAGGGCCACGGCGTGGCCACCGTCGTCCACGGCGTGCGCACCGCCGCCGCGGCCGGCTGCGGCATCATCGTGCTGACCAACGGCTGCGGCGGCCTGCGCCAGGGCTGGACCCCGGGCCAGCCGGTCCTGATCAGCGACCACATCAACCTGACCGGTGACTCGCCGATCGTCGGCGCCAACTTCGTCGACCTCACCGACCTGTACTCCAAGCGCCTGCGCGAGCTGTGCCGCGACATCGACTCGTCCCTGGACGAGGCCGTCTACGTGCAGTTCCGCGGCCCGCACTACGAGACCCCGGCCGAGGTCAACATGGCCCGGGTGATCGGCGGCGAGCTGGTCGGCATGTCCACCACCCTGGAGGCCATCGCGGCCCGCGAGGCCGGCAGCGAGGTGCTCGGCATCTCCCTGGTCACCAACCTGGCCGCCGGCATGACCGGCGAGCCGCTCAACCACGCCGAGGTGCTGGAGGCCGGCAAGGCCTCCGCCGAGCGCATGGGCGAACTGCTGGCGAAGGTCCTTGAGCGGATCTGACGCCCGCCAGGCGCAGAATCATGACTGACGGGGCCCACGGGCGGCGTGATCCGCTGATCACGCCATCCCGTGGGCCCCGTCCGCGTGCGCGACCCCTTTCCTTGCGGAACCCTCCGGTCACAGCGGAACCCTCCCGACCCACAGCGGAACCTCCGGCCCACCCACCGACGCACTTCCCGATGGAGCTGGCATGACGCAGGCACCCACCACCGACCTCCTCGCCCGGGCCCGGACCTGGCTGGCCGAGGACCCCGACCCGCAGACCCGCGAGGAGCTCAGCGCCCTGCTGGCCAGGGCCGAGGCCCCGGAGGTCGAGACCGACGGAAAGCTCGCCTGGGCGGAGCTCGCCGAGCGATTCTCCGACCGGCTCCAGTTCGGCACCGCCGGCCTGCGCGGCGAACTCGGTGCCGGCCCGATGCGGATGAACCGCGCCGTGGTGATCAGGGCCGCGGCCGGCCTGGTCGCGTACGTCAGGCAGCAGGGCCTGGGCGACCTGGTCGTCATCGGCTACGACGCCCGCCACAGGTCGTACGACTTCGCCCGCGACACCGCCGCCGTGGTGGTCGGCGCCGGCCTGCGCGCCGCGCTGCTGCCGCGCCCGCTGCCCACCCCGGTGCTCGCCTTCGCCGTCCGCCACCTGGGCGCGGCCGCCGGCGTCACCGTCACCGCCAGCCACAACCCGCCGCACGACAACGGCTACAAGGTCTACCTGGGCGACGGCTCGCAGATCGTCCCGCCGGCCGACGCCGGGATCGCCGCCGGGATCGACGCGATCGGCTCGCTGGACGAGGTCCCGCGCGCCGAGGAGGGCTGGGAGGTTCTCGGCGAGGAGGTCGTCGAGGCCTACCTGGACAGGGCCGTCTCCATCGTGGACGCGCACGGCCCGCGCGACCTGGAGGTGGTCTACACCCCGATGCACGGCGTCGGCCGCGACACCCTGGTCGCCGCCTTCCGCCGGGCCGGCTTCCCCGCGCCCACCGTGGTCGCCGAGCAGGCCGAGCCCGACCCGGACTTCCCGACCGTGGCCTTCCCCAACCCGGAGGAGCCGGGGGCGATGGACCTCGCCTTCCGCACCGCCGCGTCGGTCGGCCCCGACATCGTGATCGCCAACGACCCGGACGCCGACCGCTGCGCGGTGGCCGTCCCCGCCAACGGCGACGCGGCCGGCGGCGGCAGCGGCGCGGCCGGCTGGAGGATGCTGCGCGGCGACGAGGTCGGCGCGCTGCTCGGCTCGGCCCTGGTCGCGAAGAAGGCCGAGGGCACCTTCGCCACCACCATCGTCTCCGCCACCCTGCTCGGCCGGATCGCCGAGGCCGCGGGCCTGGGCTACGCCGAGACGCTGACCGGCTTCAAGTGGATCTCCCGCGCCGAGGGCCTGCGCTACGGCTACGAGGAGGCGCTCGGCTACTGCGTCGACCCGCAGGGCGTCCGGGACAAGGACGGCATCACCGCCGCCCTGCTGGTCGCCGAACTCGCCGCCACCCTCAAGAAGTCCGGCCGCACCCTGTCCGACCTGCTGGACGACCTGGCGCTGGAGCACGGCCTGCACGCCACCGACCAGCTCTCCGTCCGGGTCCAGGACCTCACGCTGATCGCCGACGCCATGCGGCGCCTGCGCGAGCGGCCGCCGACCGTCCTGGCCGGCCTCCGGGTCACCCGCGCCGACGACCTGTCGGCCGGCTCCGCCGACCTGCCGCCCACCGACGGGCTGCGCTACTACCTGGACGGCGAGGCCGTCCGCTCGGCCCGCATCGTGGTCCGCCCCTCCGGCACCGAGCCCAAGCTCAAGTGCTACCTGGAGGTCGTCCTCCCGGTCGCCTCCGCCGCCGACCTGGCCCCCGCCCGCGACCGCGCCGCCGATCTCCTCGCCGCCGTCAAGCGGGACCTCGCCGAGGCCGCCGGCATCTGATCCCGCCGGTCGCGAATCGTTCCGGCGGCCTCCCGCACGGCACGCCGCCCCGTCGAGCCGATGCTCGACGGGGCGGCGTGGCTCCCGGAAGCCACGGCGTCACGCGGGACTTCGCCGAAGCCGCGCCGCAGTGGCTCAGAAGCCGGTGTCGTAGGTGTAGAGCGCGGAGTGGTCCAGCAGTTGGGCCGGCGTGGTGGTGTTCCAGGGCTTCATCGGCTTGTTGAGGTCGACCACGTTGGCGGTGGGCACCACGGGCAGGTAACCCGAGCCGGGGTTGCGGCGCCGCCACTCCGACCAGAGCTTGTCGATGAAACAGTGGTGCAGCCAGAACGCCGGGTCGTTCGGGGACATCCCGGAGTTCATCTGGCCGCCGATCCACACGTGCGCCCGGTTGTGCAGGTTGGGGCCGCGCCAGCCTTCCATGTTGTTGCGGAAGCCGTCGGAGGAGCTGTTCCACGGTGCGGCGTCGTAGGTGGTCATGGCGAGCACGGTCTCCACCTCGGTCCGGGTCGGCAACGCGGAGACCGAGGCGCCGAGGGTGCGGCGCAGGTAGTCGCGGCTGTCGGGGCGCACGTTCACCGTCCACTTGCCGGTGCCGTACGCGAACGGGCCGGTGACCACCTGGTTGTCGCCGCTGCGGCCGCTGCCGCCCAGGAAGTCGGCGTCCCAGATCGACGAGTTCGCCGCCCGGTCGACGGTCCAGTCCCAGTACGGGAGCGTGACGTTCGGGTCGATGCTCTGCAGGTCCCGCTCGAACTGGAGCAGGAACTGGCGGTGCCAGGGCAGGAAGGACGGGGAGCGGTGGCCGACCCGCTCACCGGTGTCGCTGTCGTTGACGATGAAGTAGTTGTGCGTGTCGACGTAACCGTCGTAGCGGCCGAGCCGCTTGAGCTCCAGTACGGCGTCGACGAAGGCGCGCTTCTCCTGGGCCGTCAGGGTCGCCTGGTTCTTGCGGACTGCCATGGTTTCTCCTCGGTGAGCCAGTGGTCCGAACGTGCGGTGGGCCGGTTCAGGCGACGGAAATCGGCACGAGCGTGGCGCCCTGAAGGTCGTCGACGGCCGCGCGGGCGAGCGCGCGGGGGGTGGCGAAGGTCTGGTAGTGGTTGATGACGCTGATCCAGGTGCCGTCGACGTTGCGCATCATGTGCAGCTCCCGGCCGTCGATCAGCACCGTGTACCCGACACCGGCGCCGTGGTGGCCGGCGTGGGCGGTCGGCCGGCCCTGGATGCGGCGGCCCTGGTAGGACTCGTCGAACCGGTCGTTCTCCCCCAGGTCGGCGGCGGTGGCGGACTTGCTGGTCGGCCCCGCGACCGCGAGCACGCCCGTGCCGACCGCGGCGGTGAGCGCGAGCACCGAGCCCTGGAGCATCCGTCGTCGGGTCAGCTCCGCGGTGCGGCTGATTTCGGACATGGTGAAACCCCCTCCGGCGCCTCGGAGAATCGAGGCGCGCGCATGAAAGAAACGTTTCTACAAGGGGGCGGAATAGCAAACAGTCCCCAAACCCTGACCATGGGGAGTAATTCCATGGTCGATCCGCCCCATGTCCATACTTTCAATGGATGTGCGCAGTCCGTAACGGGAGCATGACGAATACGGAGAAGGTTGGGCACTTTCCGGTCAGTCCACTTGTCGGATGTTCATCATCATCGGCGCGGAAGTTTCACTTTCCAACCGCTCGCGGGCGATCTTTCGAAAGATCTTCCGGAACCGACCCCGCCTCCCCGCAGACATTCCCGCGCGACGCACTCCCGGCGACGCGGCTCACACCCGGAACATGACGGGATGCGGCCCGCCTTCGGTCCGTGGATTCGATCCACCGGCTTGCACGGAGCCCCCGATGCCCGGATTCGTCCCCACCGGCGGCATCGGCCCTCCGCGCCCGAACCGGCCTCGCCCCGGCAGCACTTCGCCCCGCCGGATGCGATCCGGCGGGGCGAAGTGAAGCGGTCAGGGCCCTCGGCCGTCCGACAGCGCCCGGCGCGCGGACGACCCCTCCTGCGCGGCTCAGACGGCGATGGCCGTGATCAGGGCGGCCAGGCCGATCAGGGTGGGGGCGATGATCCACCAGCACCAGCGGACCTCGACCGGGCCGGCGGCGCCGGGGCGGGTGGCGTTGCGCTCGGCCATCTCCTGGAGGACCGCGGTGACCTGGTCGGACCAGGCGCGGGTCGGATCGGGCGAGCCCTGGACGACCGGGTTGGTGCGCTTGGCCAGCCCGAGGCCCAGGCCGGTCCTGGAGGCGTGTTCGGCGGCGCCGGTGCTCATCGCCCGGGTGGCCCGCTTGCGCTGCCGCAGCGACACCGGCACCGCCCAGACCTGGTACTTCTTCCCGCCCGCGAGCAGTTCGACCGAGTACCCCGCGCGCAGCGCGTCCACCGAGGCCCAGGGCGCGACGACGGTCCGCCACGGGTTGCGCACCACCAGCCGGTCGCGACCGGCCGTCACGACCGGGCGCAGCGTGTACGCGATCACCGGGAAGGCGAACACCGGCACCGCCGCCAGCGAGACGTACGGGGTCTTCCCGGTCCCGTTCAGCGCCGCGTCGCCGACCAGCCAGGCCGCGACGGCCAGCAGCAGCACTCCGGAGATCACACCGGGGACAGAGCGGTACACGCGGTCCGCGTACTCGGGCTCCCCGTCGGGGGCGGCCGGGCCCTGGTGGGGCGTGCCGTCGGAATCGGTCATGGCGTCGATTCTGCCCCATGCCCCACACCCTGAGGTCTCGGTCCGGCCACGAATGGCAGGCGCCCTGGCGGCCCACTACGCGCGTAGATATGCTGGTCTGGTGACTATGTCCACTGTTGCAGCCAATGCCCTCGGCGTTGCGGGCAGCGGCCTTCAGGACGTTGCGGCGTCCGAGGCCTCGCTCCGCCGTTTCCTGCACGGCCTGCCCGGCGTCGACCAGGTCGGCCTGGAGGCGCGTGCCGCCACTCTCGGTACCCGCTCGATCAAGACCACGGCGAAGGCGTACGCCATCGACCTGGCGATCTCGATGATCGACCTGACCACGCTGGAAGGCGCGGACACGGTCGGCAAGGTGCGCGCCCTGTGCGCCAAGGGCAGGACCCCCGACCCGACCGACCCGACCACCCCCCGCGTCGCCGCCATCTGCGTCTACCCGGACATGGTCGCCACCGCGAAGGCCGCCCTGGAGGGCACCGGCATCCAGGTCGCCTCGGTGGCCACCGCCTTCCCGGCCGGCCGCGCCGCCCTCCCGGTCAAGCTCGCCGACACCGCCGACGCGGTGGCCGCGGGCGCCGACGAGATCGACATGGTGATCGACCGCGGTGCCTTCCTCTCCGGCCGCTACCTCGACGTCTTCAACGAGATCGTCGCGGTCAAGGAGGCGTGCAAGCGCCCCGACGGCAGCTCCGCCCACCTCAAGGTGATCTTCGAGACCGGTGAGCTCCAGACCTACGACAACGTCCGCCGGGTCTCCTGGCTGGCGATGCTGGCCGGCGCCGACTTCATCAAGACCTCCACCGGCAAGGTCGCCGTCAACGCGACCCCGCCGGTCACCCTGCTGATGCTGGAGGCGGTCCGCGACTTCCGCGCGGCCACCGGCGTCCAGGTCGGCGTCAAGCCCGCCGGCGGCATCCGCACCACCAAGGACGCCATGAAGTACCTGGTGATGGTCAACGAGACCCTCGGCGACGACTGGCTGACCCAGCACTGGTTCCGCTTCGGCGCCTCCAGCCTGCTCAACGACCTGCTGATGCAGCGCCAGAAGCTGGCCACCGGCCGCTACTCCGGCCCCGACTACGTGACGGTGGACTGATCACCATGGCCAAGAAGAAGAACACCGAGGAGCCCGCGGCCAAGCCCGCCGGCGGCCTCTTCGCCTACGCCCCGGCACCGGAGTCCCCCGCGGCCGCCGGCGACATCGCCGGCTCCTACGGCCACTTCATCGGCGGCGAGTTCGTCGACTCCTCCGGCAAGGAGGCCCTGAAGACGGTCAACCCGGCCACCGAGCAGGTGCTCGCCGAGTTCGCCCGGGGCACCGAGGAGGACGTCGACCGCGCGGTCGCCGCCGCCCGCAAGGCCTTCGCCGGCTGGTCGGCGCTGCCCGGCAGCGAGCGCGCCAAGTACCTGTTCCGGATCGCCCGGATCGTCCAGGAGCGCAGCCGCGAGCTGGCCGTGCTGGAGTCGATCGACAACGGCAAGCCGATCCGCGAGACCCGCGACGTCGACCTGCCGCTGGTCGCCGCGCACTTCTTCTACTACGCGGGCTGGGCCGACAAGCTGGACCACGCCGGCTTCGGCCCCGCCCCGAAGCCGCTGGGCGTGGCCGGCCAGGTCATCCCGTGGAACTTCCCGCTGCTGATGCTGGCCTGGAAGATCGCGCCCGCGCTGGCGACCGGCAACACGGTCGTCCTGAAGCCGGCCGAGACCACCCCGCTGACCGCGCTGCGCTTCGCCGAGATCTGCCGCCAGGCCGGTCTGCCGAAGGGCGTCGTCAACATCGTCACCGGCGACGGCCGCACCGGCGCGGCGCTCACCGCGCACACGGACGTCAACAAGGTCGCCTTCACCGGCTCCACCCCGGTCGGCCGGGCCATCGCCAGGCAGCTGGCCGGCACCCGCAAGAAGCTCTCGCTGGAGCTGGGCGGCAAGGCCGCGAACATCGTCTTCGACGACGCGCCGATCGACCAGGCGGTCGAGGGCATCGTCAACGGCATCTTCTTCAACCAGGGCCACGTCTGCTGCGCGGGTTCGCGCCTGCTGGTCCAGGAGTCGGTCCAGGACGAGGTGCTGGACGCCCTGAAGCGCCGGATGGCCACCCTGCGGGTCGGCGACCCGCTGGACAAGAACACCGACATCGGCGCCATCAACTCGGCCGAGCAGCTGGCCAGGATCACCGCCCTGACCGAGGCCGGCGAGGCCGAGGGCGCGGAGCGCTGGTCGCCGGCCTGCGACCTCCCCGGCACCGGCTTCTGGTTCAAGCCGACCCTGTTCACCGGCGTGAGCCAGGCCCACCGGATCGCCCAGGAGGAGATCTTCGGCCCGGTCCTGTCGGTGCTGACCTTCCGCACCCCCGCCGAGGCGGTCGAGAAGGCCAACAACACCCCGTACGGCCTCTCCGCCGGCATCTGGACGGAGAAGGGCTCGCGCATCCTCTGGATGGCGAACCAGCTCAGGGCCGGCGTGGTCTGGGCCAACACCTTCAACAAGTTCGACCCGACCTCGCCGTTCGGCGGCTACAAGGAGTCGGGTTACGGCCGCGAGGGTGGCCGCCACGGTCTGGAGGCCTACCTCGATGTCTGATGTCGCAACGCGTCTTGACGTCCTCAAGACCTACAAGCTGTACGTCGGCGGGAAGTTCCCGCGCTCCGAGAGCGGGCGGGTGTACGAGGTGACGGACTCGAAGGGCGCATGGCTCGCCAACGTCCCGCTGGGCACCCGCAAGGACGCCCGCGACGCCGTCGTGGCCGCCCGCAAGGCGGTCAAGGGCTGGGCCGGCACCACCGCGTACAACCGCGGCCAGGTGCTGTACCGGGTGGCCGAGATGCTCCAGGGCCGGCGCGAGCAGTTCGCCGCCGAGGTGGCCGTCTCCGAGGGCATCGGCCCGAAGAAGGCCGCCGCCCTGGTGGACGCCGCGATCGACCGCTGGGTCTGGTACGCGGGCTGGACCGACAAGGTCGCCCAGATCGCGGGCGGCGCCAACCCGGTCGCCGGGCCGTTCTTCAACCTCTCCACCCCGGAGCCGACCGGCGTGGTCGGGATCGTCGCCCCGCAGGCCGGGTACGGGCACTCGCTGCTCGGCCTGGTCTCGGTGATCGCCCCGGCGATCGCCACCGGCAACACGGTCGTGGTCGCGGCCGCCGCGGACGCCCCGCTGCCCGCGCTGTCGCTGGGCGAGGTGCTGGCCACCTCGGACGTCCCCGGCGGCGTGGTCAACCTCGTCTCGGGCCGGACCGCGGACATCGCCCCCACCCTGGCCTCGCACCAGGACGTCAACGCGCTGGACCTCACCGGGGCGATCGCCACCGACGGCCCCGGCGCGGCGCAGGCGCTGGAAGCCGCCGCTGCGGATACCCTGAAGCGGGTAGTCCGTCCGGAGCTGGACCCGTTCGCCCAGGACTGGACCAATGCGCCCGGTACGGACCGGCTACTCTCGTTCCTGGAGACCAAGACGGTCTGGCACCCGATGGGGATCTGACCTCCGCCGCTCCGCCCGACGGAACGACAGTGCACAACTCCACAGACTGGCCGTCCCCAGTGCCCTCACCCCCCCAGGGCCCGGACGGTCACAGGACGGACCCGCGCCTCTCCCCCCCTGGCGCGGGTCCGTCGGCGTTCCCGGCCGTTGCCGGGCGGCCCCCGTAGGCCTCCCGTCGACTTTCGTCGGCCGTGCCGCCGACTTTCGGCGCTCCCGCGCGCCCGTCCGTCCCGGCCAGAATCGCCGGTGACGGAATCGACCGGGGGGACGATGGGCGAGTTCATCGGCGAGCTGACGGCACTGTTCGCGGACGGCTTCTACCGCAGGTGGCACGTGGTCCGCACGACCCGGCGGCTGGCCGCCGGCCGCCCGGTCCGGGTGCCCTGCTCGGCCCGGTCCGGGCGGCAGCCCGGGTACGTCAACGGCAGCCTGCACATCACGCCGGGCGCCGGCACCGTGGCCCTCGTCGCCCGCGACACCGGCCGGCGCGAACTGCCCGCCGGCGGCACCTTCCACGATCCCGAGCCCGACACCTGGCACAGCCAGGACTGGGCCGCCACCGCCTACCGGCCGCCCGGCGCCGAGGAGCCGGTGTACCTCCAGGTGGACAGCCGCTACCTCCCGATGGTCCACGTCGCCCTCGCCGACCCGCAGGCGCAGTCACAGCCGCCGTCGCCGTCGCCGTCGCCGTAGAAGGCCGGGACCGGCAGGTTTCGGCAACCGGCCGGGATGCGTCAGACTGGTGTCCCGTGAGTGACTCCCCCATGAACCCCGCACCGACCGCGCATGCCCGGGTGATCCTGCTCTCCGGGCCCTCCGGATCGGGGAAGTCCTCGCTGGCCGAGCGCAGCGGTCTGCCGGTGCTCCAGCTCGACGACTTCTACAAGGACGGGGACGACCCGACCCTGCCGCGGTTGCCGGACGGCGCCGTCGACTGGGACTCCCCGCTGGCCTGGCACCGTGACCAGGCCGTCGCCGCCATCCGCGCCCTGCACGAGCACGGCCGCACGGACGTCCCGGTGTACTCGATCCCGGACAACGGCAGGACCGGCACCCGCGGCCTGGAGCTGGACGGGGCCGCCGCGTTCATCGCGGAGGGCATATTCGCCGCCGAGATCACCACCGAGTGCGCCGGCCTCGGCGTGCTCGGCGATGCCCTGTGCCTGCGCAACGGCGCGTTCACCACGGCCTGGCGCCGGCTGCGCCGGGACGTCAGGGAGGGCCGCAAGTCGCTGCCGGTGCTGCTGCGCCGGGGCCTGCGGCTGATGCGGGCCGAGCGGTCCATCGTCGGACGGCAGGTGGCACTCGGCTCGTACGCGTGCGCCGGCCCCGAGGCCGAGCGGCGGATCCGCGCCACGACCGTGGCCACCGAACTCTCCGCGGCCTGACCCCGCGGTCCCGGGCCCCGCTCCGGAGCCGCGCCACGGAGTCACGGTCCGACGCCGCCGTCCGAAGCCGCCAGCCGCGCCCGGTGCGGCTCCAGGGCACGACGAAGGCCCGGTGCGTCTCCCCCGCACCGGGCCCTTCGCCTTCCCTGGACGGTCCTCGGCTCCCCCACGGGCATGCTCCCCCGAGCCGCTGCCCCCGGACCGTGACCGTCCGCTACCCGTCCCCCGACGGGAGTCCTCGTTACGCGACCAGCTCGCCGAACGCCCGGACGGTGTCGCCCGACTTGTTCAGGTGCTCGTCCTCGCGCAGCCGGCGCAGGGCGCGCCAGATGCTGCTCTTGACCGTGCCGACGCTGATCCCCAGCACGTCGGCGATCTCCGGGTCGGTCTTGCCCTCGTAGTACCGCAGCACCAGCATGGTGCGCTGGTTCTCCGGCAGCTTCGCCAGCGCCTGCCAGAGCACGGTGCGCAGCTCGGTGCCGCCCATCGCGTCGGTGTCGCCGGCCGTCTCCGGCAGCTCCTCGGTCGGGTACTCGTTGACCTTGCGGCGCCGCCAGGCGGAGATGTGCAGGTTGGTCATGGTGCGGCGGAGGTACCCGCCGACCGCGGCCTTGTCGGTGATCCGGCCCCAGGCGCGGTAGGTGCTGAAGAGCGCGCTCTGCAGCAGGTCCTCGGCCTCGTAGCGGTCACCGGTCAGGTGGTAGGCCGTGGCGTACAGGGAGGCGCGGCGCTCCCGCACGTACGCGGTGAACTCCGTGATGTGGTCCTCCGCGACGGCCGGGTGCTCCCCCTGCGCGCCTTCCTGTCCGGCCTCGGTGGTGCGGGCCGCGGCGGGGTTCAGCCGCAGCAGCGTCGCACCGGCGGCCTCGCGACCGGCCGGCTCCCCCGAGCCGGCCGTCCGCAGACCGTTCCCCCCGGTCCCCCGGTTCCCCCCCGGGGCGTCCTTGCCCTCGACGCGGACGGGGAGGATCCCCCGCAGCGTGAGGGTGCCTGCGGAGTCGGCCGAACTCCCCAGCCGGCCGATCCCGTACAGCTCCCCCGTCCTGCCGCCGCCGCTCACCCGACGGGCGACAGGGTTTCCACCGGTGCTGTGCGCGCACCCCCGCACGGTCACGGCACCGGAGTTCTCGTCGGTCCTGACCTCGTACCGGGTCCGGGTGGACGTGGCTGACGAACGCGCGGTGCGGACAGCCGGGTTGGTCCGGGTCTGAAGCGTGGCGTTCATCGTGCGCCCCCTGGGTCGGTACGAGCGGTTCCGGTAGCCGCCCTTCAGCCGGCCTTCCGGCCCGCTGTCCTGCGGCGACACGGAAAATCCTGCCCGCCGGTTGTGATGGCGCTGTCCGCCGACTGTCACAGGGGTGTCACAGGAACGGGTCGGAGACCCCGGTCCGCTTCCCTCCGTTCCGGACGCCGGTGGCCCTCCTTCCGGTTCCCGCGGGGAAGGTGATCGGTCCGGGGGGTGATTCACGGCTGCGGGTGGGCCAAAATGGGGCCGTGCCTTTCCTCCTACTGATCGAGGACGACGACGCCATCCGGACCGGCCTCGACCTCGCCCTCACCCGCCAGGGCCACCGCGTGGCCACCGCCGCCTCCGGTGAGGACGGTCTGAGGCTCTTCAAGGAGCAGCGGCCCGACCTGATCGTGCTGGACGTGATGTTGCCCGGGATCGACGGTTTCGAGGTGTGCCGCCGGATCCGCCGCACCGACCAGCTGCCGATCATCCTGCTCACCGCCCGCTCCGACGACATCGACGTGGTGGTGGGTCTGGAGTCCGGCGCGGACGACTACGTGGTGAAGCCGGTCCAGCCACGCGTGCTGGATGCCAGGATCCGGGCCGTGCTGCGCCGCGGCGAGCGGGAGAGCTCGGACTCCTCCGCGTACGGCAGCGTGGTGATCGACCGGGCGGCGATGACCGTCACCAAGGACGGGCTGGACCTCCAGCTCACCCCGACCGAACTGCGGCTGCTGCTGGAGCTCAGCCGCCGCCCGGGGCAGGCGCTCTCCCGCCAGCAGCTGCTGCGGCTGGTCTGGGAGCACGACTACCTCGGCGACTCCCGTCTGGTGGACGCGTGCGTGCAGCGGCTGCGGGCCAAGGTCGAGGACGTGCCGTCCGCGCCGACGCTGATCCGCACCGTCCGGGGGGTGGGCTACCGGCTGGATCCGCCGGCGTGACCAGGAACGCTTCCGACCAGCCCCGCCCGCCCTCTGAACTCCCGTACCACGACAGGCTCCTGTGACTGACCATCAGACGACTGCCCGGCGGTTCCCGACCGGCCGGTGGCGTCGGCTGCGCTCCCTGCGGGTGCGGCTGATCGCGGTGTTCGCGGCCGTCGCGCTGCTCGCCGCCGTCTCGGCCTCCGGCATCGCGTACTGGCTGAACCGGGACGCGGTGCTCAAGCGCGCCCAGGACACGGCGCTGAACGACTTCCGGGTCTCGCTCACCCGCAACGTCTCCCAGCTGCCGCTGAACGCGAGCTGCCCGGAGCTGGCCGGGCTGGCGTCCACCGTGGCCAGCTCCGGCCTGACGTACGACGTGGTGGTGGTCGACCCGGCCCACCCGGAGTGCACGGCGTCCTCCGACCCCGCGAACTTCACCCTGGCCGACGTCCCGGCCCCGTTGCAGACCGCCGTCGCCAAGCCGCGCGAGCTCAACGAGAACAACCCGTACCCGTACCACCTGTACTGGCAGCGGCAGAACCTGGAGGGCCGGCCGTTCGTGATCGGCGGCACCAAGGTGGTGCCGAGCGGTCCGACGGCGTACATGTTCAAGTCGCTGGAGAACGAGCGGGCCGACCTCAACACCCTGGGCTGGTCGCTGGCCATCGCCACCCTGCTCGCGCTGATCGGCTCGGCGCTGCTGGCCCAGGCCGCCTCGGCCACCGTGCTGCGGCCGGTCAAGCGGCTCGGGGACGCCGCCCGGCGGCTCGGCGAAGGGCGCCTCGACACCCGCCTGGAGGTCGAGGGCTCGGACGAACTCGCCGACCTGGCGCGGACGTTCAACCGGGCCGCGGAGTCGCTGCACGAGCAGGTCGAGGAGCTGAGCGCGCGCGAGGCGCAGAGCCGGCGGTTCGTCGCCGACATGTCGCACGAGCTGCGCACCCCGCTGACCGCGATGACCGCCGTCACCGACATCCTGGAGGACGAGGCCGAGTCGCTGGACCCGATGATCGAGCCGGCCGTCCGGCTCGTGGTCAGCGAGACCAGGCGGCTGTCCGACCTCGTGGAGAACCTGATGGAGGTGACCCGCTTCGACGCCGGCACCGCCAGGCTGGTCGCCGACGAGGTGGACATCGCCGACCTGATCATGTCCTGCATCGACGGCCGGGCCTGGTACGACGCGGTCGAACTGGACGCCCCGCGCGGCATCCTGGCCGTGGTCGACCCGCGCCGGCTCGACGTGGTCTTCGCCAACCTGATCGGCAACGCGCTGAAGCACGGCGGCTCGCCGGTGCGGGTCGGGGTCCGGCAGGACGGGGACTCGGTCGTGGTCGAGGTCTCCGACAGCGGCCCCGGCATCCCCGAGGACGTGCTGCCGCACGTCTTCGACCGCTTCTACAAGGCCGACCGGGGGCGGGCGCGCTCGGAGGGCAGCGGCCTCGGGCTGTCGATCGCGATGGCCAACGCGCAGATACACGGGGGGACGATCACGGCGGCGAACGGGGAGGCCGGCGCGGTGTTCACCCTGACCCTGCCGCTGGCCCCGCCCCCTCCGCCGTCCGCGGGCGAGGCCGGGGGCGGCCCCGCCGGCGACGCCGCCGAGGACAAGGACGCCACGTGACCACCCCCACCAGCACCCCCACCAGCACCCCCCGCACCGACCCGGCCGCCACCCGCACCGCCCTGCGGCGCGGCGCCGGCGTGCTGCTGCTGCTCGCGCTGGCCTCCGGCTGCGGCATCCGGCCGACCGCCGTACCGGTCGACGCCGGCGCGCCCGCCAGCCGGACGGCCTGCCCGACCACCCCGCACATACCGGCGGCCCTGGTCACCCCGCCGGGCCCGGCCCCGACCGTGACCCAGGCCCGCGGCGCCAAGGCCGCCGCGAGCCCGAGCCCGTCGCCCAGCCCGGTGCCGCCGGGCAGCCCGCCACCGGACAACGTGTTCGGCGCGGTGCCGACGTCCTCGCCCTGCAAGTAGCCGTCCGGAGGGGGCGGGAACCGCCCTGACGGGGCGCGTTCGGAATGTTCACGCCCGGTGTGGAACCGACGTGCCGTCGGCTCACGTCCTTCCCCCCGTGCAGCGAGATGGCACCAGGACACGCGACGAGCGTTCCGGCGCGGGGACCGACAGAAGCCCGGCGGCGGCCGCCCACCGTCCCCTCCGAGCGGCCGGGCTGGCAGGTCTCACCGGCCACCTGGCACTGGTGCTCTGGCTGGTGCTGAGACCGATTCCGGTGACCTGGGTGTACGACGCCAACCTGACGCCGCTCGCCTCGCTCCGCTCCTCGACCGGCTGGCAGGTGGTCGGCGAACTCCTGCTGCTGGCCCCGCTCGGAGTCCTGCTCCCGCTGGCCGGCGGCCGGCTCCGGGCCCGCTGGCTGCCGTCCTTCCTGCGCACCACCGGCGCGTCCGCGCTGCTGGCGACCGGGCTGGAGTTCCTCTCCTCCTGGGCACCGGGGCACGTCCTCAACGTGGACCACATCCTGCTCGCCGTCGTCGGCGTGGCCGTCGTCCACCTCGCGCTCGTCCCCGGACTGCGGCACCTGCTGCGGGACCGGCGGCCGCGGACGCCCCGGCTGACGGTGCTCTCCGTGCCACCGGGGCCGGCCGTCACCCCGGTCGCCGCCGCCCTCCGGCCGGCCGGAGGGTCCGCGGGCCGGCGGAGG
>NZ_MSJQ01000115.1 GCF_014596515.1 Streptomyces sp. CBMA156 | reverse complement strand
TCGGGCGCCGGCCCGGCCCAGCGGGGCTCGACCTCGGCGTCCCGCGGGTCCACCCCGCCGCCGGGGTAGGCGTACATCCCGGCCGCGAAGGCCATCGAGGTGCGCCTGCGCAGCAGGTAGGCCTCCGGCCCCTCGGCGGTGTCGCGCAGCAGCACGACGGTCGCGGCGGGCCTGGGCAGCGGCGGGGTCACCGCGCCGGATTCGACCGCCCGGATCCGGGCAGGCCAGCCGGGCGGCATCGGGAGCGTCGTCGCTCGATGGTCCATGCCCGGATGCTAGGGCGTGTCCGACAATTCCCGCCAGGCTCACCGGTCGATCGGACACACCCCGGCAACACGGAGGCGGGGCCGGACAGGCCCGGCCCCGCCTCCGCGATCACGTTCAGGCGGTCTTGACCCGCACCTGGAGCTCGACCTCGACCGGGGCGTCCAGCGGCAGCACCGCGACGCCGACGGCGCTGCGGGCGTGCACGCCCGCCTCGCCCAGCACCGCGCCGAGCAGCTCGCTGGCGCCGTTGACGACACCCGGGACGGCGATGAAGTCGGGGGCGGCGGCGACGAAGCCGACGACCTTGACGACCCGCTCGATCCGGTCGAGGTCACCGATCACCGACTTCACGGCGGCCAGGGCGTTCAGCGCGCAGATCTGCGCGAGCTCCTTGGCCTCCTCCGGGGACACCTCGGCGCCGACCTTGCCGGTCGTCGGCAGCTTGCCGCCGACCACCGGAAGCTGGCCGGAGGTGAACACCAGGTCGCCGGACTGCACGGCCGGCACGTACGCGGCGACCGGGGCGGCCACCGGCGGCAGGGTCAGGCCCAGCTCGGCGAGCTTCTCCTCGACCTTGCTCATGCGTTCTTCTCCCGCTTGAAGTAGGCCACCAGCTGCTCCGGGTTCGGGCCGGGCACGACCTGGACGAGCTCCCAGCCGTCCTCGCCGAAGTTGTCCAGGATCTGCTTGGTGGCGTGCACCAGCAGGGGCGCCGTCATGTATTCCCACTTGGTCATGGCCAGACTCTAGACGAGCCGTCGCGGCGATCCGCTCCGCCGGCCGCGAGGCGTGTGAGGTGGGGCACAAAGAGGGCATGATCAGGCCTGGCGGCCCCGGTGCTCCGGGCATCCGGCGCGGTCCCTGGTTACCCTCGCGGGAGGGCACCCTGGCGAGGGGCACCCTCGGCAGGAGGGAACGCCCGCAGGACGGAGACGGACGGAGACGGAGCGTGGCACGCACCCCCGGCCAGACGGACCGGCGCGACCCCGACTGGGAGGGCGTCCGGCTGCACGTGGTCAGTGGCAAGGGCGGCACCGGGAAGACCACGCTGGCCGCGGCGCTGGCCCTGGCGCTCGCCGCCGACGGCGGGCGGGTGCTGCTGATCGAGGTCGAGGGCCGGCAGGGCATCGCCGAGCTGTTCGGGATCGCCGCGCTGCCGTACGAGGAGCGCCGGATCGCCTCGGTCTCCCGCACCCAGCTGGGGCTGCCCGCCGGTGACGCCGGCGCCGGCGAGGTCTTCGCGCTGGCGATCGACACCGAGCTGGCGCTGCTGGAGTACCTGGAGATGTTCTACAAGCTCGGCCGGGCCGGGAAGGCGCTGCAGAAGGTCGGCTTCGTCGACTTCGCCACCACCGTCGCGCCCGGCGTGCGGGACGTCCTGCTCACCGGCAAGGCCTGCGAGGCGACCAGGCGCAAGGAGCGGGACGGCCGGCGGCGCTACGACGCGGTGGTGATGGACGCCCCGCCGACCGGGCGGCTGACCAGGTTCCTGAACGTCAACGCCGAGGTCGCGGGGCTGGCCAGGATCGGCCCGATACACACCCAGGCGCAGGCCGTGATGCGGGTGCTGAAGTCGCCGGAGACCGCGGTGCACCTGGTCACCCTGCTGGAGGAGATGCCGGTGCAGGAGACGGTGGACGGCATCGGGGAGCTGCGCGAGGCGGCGCTCCCGGTGGGCGGGGTGATGGTCAACCTGGTCAGGCCGCCGGTGCTGGACGCGGCGGCGGTGGCCGCGGTGGACGGGGACCACCGCGAGGAGGTCGCCCTGGCGCTCGGGGAGGCCGGGCTGGGCGGCCGCCCGCGCACCGCGGAGAAGGTCAGGGCGGCGGTGGAGCCGCTGCTCGACCCGCTGCTGGAGCAGGCCAGGGAACACGCCGAGCGGGTCGAGCTGGAGCGCGCGCAGCGCGCCGACATCCAGCAGCTGCGGCTCCCGACGTACGAACTGCCGCTGCTGGGCGAGGGCGTGGACCTCGGCGGGCTGTACCGGCTGGCCGGCGAACTGAAGCGGCAGGGGGCGGCATGACCACCAACGGCACCGGCGCGACAGGCAACGGGGTCCGGAGCACCGGGCAGCGGCTCGCGGTGGACGGGCTGATCGACGACCCGAAGACCAGGATCATCGTCTGCTGCGGCTCCGGCGGCGTCGGCAAGACCACCACCGCCGCCGCGCTCGGCCTGCGGGCGGCCGAACGCGGCCGCAAGGTCGTGGTGCTGACCATCGACCCGGCCCGCCGGCTCGCCCAGTCGATGGGCCTGACCGAGCTGGACAACACCCCGCGGGTGGTCAAGGGGGTCACCGGCACCGGGGAGCTCCAGGCCATGATGCTGGACATGAAGCGGACCTTCGACGAGGTCGTGCTGGCCCACGCCGAGCCCGAGCGGGCCCGGGCGATCATGGAGAACCCCTTCTACCAGTCCCTGTCGGCCGGCTTCGCGGGCACCCAGGAGTACATGGCGATGGAGAAGCTCGGGCAGCTGCGCGCCGCCGAGGAGTGGGACCTGATCGTCGTGGACACCCCGCCGTCCCGCTCGGCGCTGGACTTCCTGGACGCGCCCAACCGGCTCGGGTCCTTCCTGGACGGCCGGGTGATCCGGATCCTGACCGCCCCGGCCAAGGTCGGCGGGCGCAGCGCGATGCGGTTCCTGAACGCCGGGATGGGCCTGCTCACCGGCACCCTGGGCAAGATCTTCGGCGCCCAGCTGCTCACCGACGTGCAGACCTTCGTCAGCGCGATGGACTCGATGTTCGGCGGCTTCCGCGAGCGCGCGGACCGCACGTACCAGTTGCTCAAGGCGCCGGGCACGGCGTTCCTGGTGGTGGCCGCGCCGGAGCGGGACGCGCTGCGCGAGGCGGCGTACTTCGTGGACCGGCTGGCCGCGGACCGGATGCCGCTGGCCGGGCTGGTGCTCAACCGGGTGCACGGCACGGGCGCGCCGCAGCTCACCGCGGAGCGGGCACTGGCGGCCGCCGAGGCCCTGGAGGAGAACGGCTCGGAGCACACCTCACCCGAGGCGGAGCTGCTCGCGGCAGGTCTGTTGCGGCTGCACGCCGAGCGGATGCAGATCGTGGGGCGCGAACGCCGTACCCGCGACCGCTTCGTCTCGGTGTACCCGGACGTGCCGATCGTGGAGGTGCCGGCGCTGCCGGGCGACGTGCACGACCTGGACGGACTGCGGGCCATCGGGGACCGGCTCAACGGCGCGGTGTAGTCCTCGCCCGCGGGGCCGACCGGCCCGGACCGCATGGTGCGGCCGGGCTCAGCCCGCCTGGGCGTAGTCCGTCAGTATCACGCCGGTCGCGAGGGACTCCTCGTACTCGGTGCGTGCCGTCTCCAGCAGCCTCCGCCACGAGATGACGGTCGGGCGGCGGCGCAGCAGCGCCCGGCGCTCGCGTTCCGTCATCCCGCCCCACACCCCGAACTCCACCCGGTTGTCCAGGGCGTCCGCGAGGCACTCCGTCCGTACGGGACAACCGCTGCACACCGCCTTCGCGCGGTTCTGCGCCGCCCCCTGGACGAACAGTTCGTCCGGATCACTCGTGCGGCAGGCGGCCTGCGCACTCCAGTCGTCAACCCAGCCCATCCCGGCGCCGTCCTCTCCCGTATCGAGGCTCCCCCACGGCGGCAACGGCATGTTCACCGTTGCCAGTTGAGGACGTTACGGAAGAACGACAGCTTGCAACAGCCCCTTCGGGCTCAATCTCGCATGACCCGATCGGACTATGGGTATCGATCAGCTCACTCGTTGGAGTGATCGCAGGTCGTACACCTTGCCAAGGGCCGAACCCTCACCCTCGCCACAGACGTCACCACGGAGTGTGACCGGCCACAGGGGTACAGCAGGCCACAGCTGCCTCAAAATCCGGCCATCGGCGGGCAATTCGGGCAAGTCTCCTCGCCCACACGAGTGAACGATGTTGACGCACCGAAGCTGTCGCAAGCTTGTGACAAGCCTAGGCGAACACCTGCCCCGGTGTGCGGGATTCCGCGACGTAGGGTTCTCCCCATGGCACCGAAGCGCCCCCAGGCACCCCAGCCCCCAGGCAACACCGGAGCTCCGCGCGACCGCTCCGGCGGATCAGCGCTGGAGCACGCCGGCAACGGCGTGAAGTTCCTGGGCGTCAGCGTGCTCTCCGGACTCCTGCTGGCAGGCCTCGCCCTGCCCGCCGTCGGCGCCATCGGGCTGACCGCCAAGGACACCGCGGAGAGCTTCGACAGCGTCTCCGACGACTTCAAGACCCCGCCGCTCACCCAGGCCACCCAGATCTTCGACGCCAAGGGCGGCCTGATCGCCAAGGTGTACGAGCGCGACCGCACGGTCATCCCCGCCGACCAGATGTCGCCGTTCATGCGGTACGCCCAGGTCGACATCGAGGACGCCCGCTTCTACGAGCACGGCGCCGTCGACCTCAAGGGCATCCTGCGCGCGGTCAGCAAGAACGCCGAGAGCGGCACCACCTCCCAGGGCGCCTCGACGCTGACCCAGCAGTACGTGAAGAACGTCAACGTGGAGAAGGCCGGCGACGACCAGGCGGCCGTCCTGGAGGCCCAGCGCAAGACCCTGGGCCGCAAGATCCAGGAGCTCAAGGTCGCCATCAAGCTGGAGGAGGAGCTGAGCAAGGACCAGATCCTCACCAACTACCTCAACATCACCTTCTACGGCCACCAGGCCTACGGGGTCGAGGCCGCCTCCCAGCGCTACTTCAGCAAGAGCAACAAGGACCTGACCGTCGCCGAGGCCGCCACGCTGGCCGGCATGGTGCAGAACCCGTCGTCCTTCGACCCGGTGCGCTACCCCGAGAACACGGTCAAGCGCCGCAACGTCGTGATCGACAAGATGCTGGAGAACAAGCACATCACCCCGGACCAGGCGAAGGAGGCGAAGGCCGCCCCGCTGGGTCTGAAGTACAAGGACCCGCAGAACGGCTGCATCACCGCCAAGGCCGGGATGGGCTTCTTCTGCGACTACGTCCGCCACGTGGTCAAGCAGGACCCGGCGTTCGGCAAGAGCGCCGACGAGCGCAAGAAGGTGTGGAACACCGGCGGCCTGAACATCTACACCACGCTGGACCCGGACAAGCAGGCCGCCGCGCAGAACGCCGTCACCTCGAAGGTCAACGTGACCGACCAGGTGTCGGCGGCCGCCACCATGATGGAGCCGGGCACCGGCAAGATCCTGGCGATGGCCCAGACCCGCCCGTACGGCCTGGACCCGAACAAGAACCAGACCGTCGTCAACCTCAACGTGGACGCCGCGATGGGCGGCGGCAACGGCTTCCAGACCGGTTCGACCTTCAAGCCGATCCTGGCCGCGGCGGCGCTGGAGTCGGGCATGTCGAACACCCAGTCGTTCCCGTCCGAGAACAAGATCGAGTACCCGCAGATGTCCACCTGCTCGGGCACCTGGAAGAACACCGACCGGCCCAAGGTGACGGTGAAGAACGAGCAGGAGAACGAGGTCGGGCCGTACCAGCTGAAGGAGGCGATGGCCCGCTCGATCAACACCTACTTCGTGCAGATGGAGCAGCAGGTCGGCCTCTGCGCGATGAAGCAGATGGCGAACAAGCTGGGCATCACCCAGTCCGCCAAGGGCGACGCCTTCCAGGAGGTGCCCTCGATGGTCCTCGGCACCCTGGAGCTCTCCCCGCTGACCATGGCGAACGTCTACGCGACCTTCGCCGCCCGCGGCAAGTACTGCACCCCGGTCGCGATCAACAAGATCACCACGGTGGACGGCAAGGACATCGCGGTCCCGCAGGCCCAGTGCAGCCAGGCCTTCTCCGACCAGACCGCGGACTCGCTCAACGCCGTCCTGCTGAACGTGACCGAGAAGGGCACCGCGGCCGCCCTGACCATGGACGACGGCCGCAAGATCGCCGGCAAGACCGGTACCACCGACGAGAAGAAGGCCGCCTGGTTCAACGGCTACACCCCGTCGCTGGCCACCGCGGTCTGGCTCGGCGGCCCGGCCGGCGGCGTCAAGATGAAGAACATCAACATCGGCGGTAAGCACTTCGACGACGTGTTCGGCGCGACCGGCCCCGGGCCGATCTGGGCGCTGGCGATGAACCAGGCGCTCAAGGGCACCCCGCTGGAGCCGATCCAGACCGCCAACATCCCGGACCCGCAGCCGGTCACTCCCCCCGGGGCCACCACCGCGCCGGCCGACCCGAACGCCGCCCAGCCGCCCGCCGGCAACCCCCCGCCGCCGCAGCAGCAGGGCGGCACCACCGGGCTTCCGGGCGGGCTGCCCGGCGGACTGCCCGGCGGGTTCACCTTCCCGCCCGGCATCGGCGGGCCCGGCAACGGGAACGGGAACGGCCGTCACGGCGGCAACGGGAACGGCTGACCGGCTTCCCCGCGCTCGGTGGACGAGCATGCCGAAGGGGCGCCCTCCAGTGCGGAGGGCGCCCCTTCGGCGTGTTGCCGGGCGCCGGGGGCGGGGGCGGGGGCGGAACGGGCGGCCGGATGCCGCACGACGGCGCCGGAACACTCGATTCAGGCCAGTGCGCCGCCGCCTCGCGGGGGCCGGGGGCGGGCCCGACCGCCCAGGTCAGGCCCGGACGGGCTCGGACGGTGCGGGCCCGGAAGGGTCGGGCCGCAGCGGGTCGGATCAGCCCCGGCCGGGTCGGGCCGGAGCAGGGCGGATCAGAGCAGGGCGGCCTTCACCGCGGCGGCGACCCGGCCCCCCTCGGCCAGACCGTCGACCTTGGGCTTCACCAGCTTCATGACGGCACCCATCGCCTGCGGGCCGCTCGCGCCGCTCTCGGCCACGGCGGCCGCCACGATCGCGGCCAGCTCCTCGTCGGAGAGCTGCTTGGGCAGGTACGTCGCCAGCACCTCGCCCTCCGCCCGCTCCCGGTCCGCCTGCTCCGTCCGGCCGGCGGTGTCGAAGGCCTCGGCCGCCTCCCGGCGCTTCTTCGCCTCGCGACCGATCACCTTCAGCACCTCGGCGTCGGACAGCTCGCGCTTCTGCTTGCCCGCCACCTCCTCGCTGGTGACGGCGGCCAGCGTGAGCCGGATGGTGGACGAGTGCAGTTCGTTCCGGTCCCTGATGGCAGCGGTGAGGTCCTCGTGCAGCTGCTCCTTGAGCGTTGTCATTTCCTCTTCATATCCTTCGGCCGTGGGTGGGCTCAACCGGGTTTCCCGCAGGCATCCAGCGGGTTTTCGCAGATGAACGAGTATGCCCCGGCGACACCGGCCGTCCCTCGCCCGGCGGCGCGTCGGGCGACGCCGATCCGACCCGGGAACGGCGGAGGTCGAGTCCGTGAACAGCCGACGGCCGGGTCCGTGAACAATCGGCGATCAAGGCCGGGAACGTCCGACGGAATCGGGCCACGGTGGCCGAAAATGCCCGCACGCACCCGGTCGAAAGGCCGGGAATTGCCGGAAACCGCGCGAAGTTGCCGGTGTCGGAGGGGCACCTAGAACGCTGCGGCCACTTCCCGGAATTTACCCGCGTAGTACACTCGTTCGCGCGTCGCCCGAGCAGCCCCCGAGCGGCGATCACCTCACCGCAAAAGCACTGCCGAAGACCGCGGCCGAACAGCTGCGACAAACCGTCACCACGTCCCCGATTCATTATTCCACGGCACCGACCCACTGCGGCCCGAGCGCCGTGCGGCCCACGCCCGTCGCGGCCCGCGCGGACCGCGAACCGTGCGCACTGCGGCCCGAGCCCGGTACGAGCGCTCACGCCTGCGCTCCGACCGGTCGCCCGGCCGGAGCGATCGTTTTCGGAGTGACCGGCGCCTCGAAACGGCGCATCGAGTTCTTGACTTGTTCTTGACTTGTATTCTGCTCACGACAGCAGGAAGCGCGGGGGAATGGACAACAATCAGCTTCGCTCGATGTTGGTAACGCAACGGAAGATGGTCGGCTGGAGCCAGGAGCAATTAGCCGAGCACTCCAATGTCAGTGTCCGGACCATTCGCAATCTGGAAACCGGTGCCATCAGGAATCCGCGGCGCAGTTCCGTGGAACTCCTGGTGGGGGCACTGTTCTCCGCGGCGACCAACCGCGACGTCCTGATGTCCCAGGCCGGACGGCCCGGCACCCCCGCCGCGCTGCTGCCCGCACGGCCCGAACCCCGCCTGCTGGCCCCGGCCGCCGCGATCCCGGAAACCGCACGGTGGCAGGGGCTGCGCCCCAAGACGGACATCACCGTCGGCCGCCAGGCCGACCTGCTGCACGTCGTGACCGCCCTGCGCCCCGGCCGGCCGCTGGTGCTCACCGGACCGGCCGGAGTCGGCAAGACCCGGCTGGCGCTGGACTCGGCCGCCCACCTCCTGGACCGCTTCCGGGACGGCGTCGCCGTCCTGGAACTCGGCTCGGTCACCCCCGAGGGCGTCGACCCGGCAGCCGCCTCGGCCCAGGCCCAGCGCGCGCTCGACACCCTGTTCCGGAGCTTCGACCGCGACCCACGGACCAGCCCCGAGATGCAGATGCTGCTGGTCGTCGACAACGCCGAGCACATCATCGACACGGTGGCCCGGCAGGTCAGGGCGCTGCTGGAGCGGCACCCCGCGCTGCACATCGTGATCACCTCGCTGCGGGCACCCGCCGGCGTCCCCGCCGACCTGTGGGAGGTGTCGCCGCTGTCGGTCGACCAGCCGGACGGCCTGTACGGCTGCCCGCCCGCCGCCGAACTGTTCTGCCGCCGGGTGCACTCGGTCGTCCCGACACTGGACCTCAGCGACCAGATGCCCCAGGTGGTCGAGCTGTGCCGGCGCCTCGGCGGTCTGGCGCTCGCGATCGAGAACGCCGCGTTCCGGATGCGCTCGGTGCCGCTGCGCGTCCTGGTGGAGGAGTGCCGGGTGCTGCCGATCCTGGGCCAGGAGGAGGTGGGCGGGCTCTCCCACCACCGCTCGCTGCACCGCAGCCTCGCCTGGGCGTACGGGCTGCTCGACGAACGGCAGCGCCGGGCGCTCAGACGGTTCTCCCGCTTCCCGGAGGACTTCTCCATCGAGGACGTCCGGCAGGAGCCGGTCGACGACGCGCTGGAGCCCTCCCGCAACCTCGACGTCCTGGCCGAGCTGGTCGACTTCTCCGTCGTCCAGGTGAACCGCGGCCACCAGTACGCGTACCGGGTGCCCCGGATGATGCGCGAGTACGTCAACGCCATTCCGGCCTGAGGCCGGCCCCACGCCCGTACCGTCCGTGCTGCCCGCGCTCCCGTCCCTGCGCGGGCTCCGGGCCCTGCTCGTGCTCCGGTGCGCTCTCCTCCCCGCCGGTCGCCTCCCCCGGTTCCGCACCGATGCCGCACCGATGCCGCGCCGGTTTCGCCGCCGGTTCGTCGCCGCCGACGCCGGGCCTGCGCCGGGCCCGCGTCGCGGGCGTCGGCCAGGAAAGCGACCGGCAACCTGCCTTGCCGGTCCCCGGTGCCCCCGCGACGGACTTGCCCGCTGGGATTCCTGTCCTCCCGCCCGAAGGAACCGGAGGATTCCGCGTGGGCGGCACCAGTTTGCTCCGGATGACGCGAGGATCTGGGAGGAATCGGTCAATGAGCACCCCCGACAGGGCCCTGCTGGACTGGATCGAGGAGGCCCCCGAGGAACGCGGCCTCCGCTTCGCCGGACCGGGCGACTCCTGGGACTTCCACAGCTACGCCGACCTGGCCGAGCAGGTGCTGCGCACCGCCGAGGCGCTGCGCACCGCCGGAGCCGGGGACGGCGACGTGGTGGCCGTCGTCCAGCGGTGCAGTCCCGGCTTCGTGGCGACGTTCTTCGGCGCCATCGCGGCCGGCTGCACCCCGTGCTCGATAGCGCCGCCGTTCGCCCTCCAGCGCCGCGGCGCGTACGCCGAGCGCGCACGGGCCCTGTTCACCACCGCGCGGCCCGCGGTGATCGTCTGCGACGACGAGTCCCTGGCCCTGGTGCGCGGCGTCACCGAGGGTCTCGGCCTGCCCGCCCCGGTGCTCTTCGACGCACTCGTTGCCGGCGTCGGACCGGCCTCGAAGCCGTACCCCCCGGCCGAGTTCGCGCTGCTCCAGTTCACCTCCGGCTCCAGCGGCCGCTCCCGCGGCGTCCTGATCGGGCACGACGCGCTGCGCAACGACGTGAACGCCATCCACCGCTGGACCCAGTGGCTGCCCGGTGACGCCGGTGTCTCCTGGCTGCCGGTCCACCACGACATGGGCCTGATCGGCTGCCTGGTCAGCTTCGTCACCGTGGGCTGCGACGGCTGGATGCTGCAACCCGACGACTTCCTCCGCTCCCCGCTGCGCTACCTGCGCTGCCTCAGCGAGAACAAGCTCTCCCTCACCGCCATGCCCAACTTCGGCCTGGTGTACATCCTGAACCGGGTCCGGCCGGAGCAGCTGGAGGGCCTGGACTTCGGATCCGTCCGCTCGCTGATCCTCGGCGCGGAGCGGATCGACCCGCAGGTGCTGGAGGACTTCGAGAAGCTGCTCGGCCCGTACGGCTTCGACCGGCGCGCGCTGCTGCCCGCGTACGGCGGGGCGGAGGCCACCCTGGCGGTCACCGGCCTGCCGATCGGCGAGGGCTGGACCACCGTCGACCTGGAGGGCGAGCAGGCGGGCCGCTACGTCGGCTGCGGGCGGCCGCTGCACGGCGTCCGGGTACGGGTGGTCGACGACCACGGTGACGAGGTGCCGGACCGGGTGGTCGGCGAGGTGCTGGTCAGCGGCGGCACCGTGGGCACCCGCTACCGGGACGACATCGTCACCGCCTCCGGCACCGTGCTGGGCGGCGGGGTGCTGCGCACCGGCGACGCGGGCTTCATGAGCGGGGGTCAGCTCTTCGTCGTCGGCCGGATCGGCGACGGCGTCAGGGTCCGCGGCCGGATGGTGTTCGCCGAGAACCTGGAGGCCCGGCTGCACGAACTGGGCATCCCTCAGCGGCGGGTGGCGATCCTGCTCGGCCACCGGGAGGACCGTCCGACCGGCGTGGTCGTCCTGGAGAAGCCGGAGCCGCGCTGGCAGTCGGCCGCCCACTCGGTGCTCGCCGAGGCCCTGGGCCACGAGGCGGACCTGCTCGCGGTCGAGATGCCGCGCGGCGGGATCGCCGTCACCTCCAGCGGCAAGCCGCGGCGCCGGGTGATGTGGGCGGCGCTGACCGCCGGCGAGCTGCGCGGGGACATCCGGAGCCTGACGCCGGCCCTCCTGGGCGCGGCCTCCCCTCCCGGTGCCCCCCGTTCCCAGTAACCCCCATTTCCGGTTACGCCTACCCTGATCGCATGACCGAAGGAGACGACGGGCTGGTCCTCACCACCCCCGGGGGCGGCCGCTTCCACTTCGACCCCGGCGCCCTCTGCCTCGAACTGCTCACCACCGGCGGCCCCGGCCCGTACGCCCGGTACGAGGTGCTGCACCGGCCCGCCGACCTCGCCGTCCGGTCCGCCGGGCTGCCGGCGGGCCGGCCGTTCGCCTGGCTGGCCGGCGAGGCGGGAGCCGTCCGGGCGCTGCGCCGTCACCTGGTCGAGGAGCGCGGGGTGCCGAAGGCGTCCATCGACTTCACCGGCTACTGGCGCCACCGGCTGACCCAGGACGACGCGCCCACCGCCGAGGACCTGGCGGACGCCCAGGAGCGGCTGGCCGGGTACTGACCGGCCGGCCGGGTACCGACCAGGGGGAGCGGCCGGGCACGGAAAGGGCCGATCGGCTGAAAGATGCGGATTCGGCCCGATTTCCTTCGTGGATTTTACTGACTGATGGTCAACTTTACTTTCTGATGGGGATTTACCCCCTTGTCGTGATCCTCTCAGGTGCGTTGGAATGCGTCAGCTGTCATCTGACGAGAGGATTTATATGATCGGCTGGCGGAAAACCCAGCTAGCAAGTGCCGTCACCATCACCGCCGCGTCCATGGTCCTGAGCCTCGGGACGGCCGCGGGCGCGGCTCCGGCCCCCGCACCGCGGAACGCCCCGACGGCGTCCGCGGACGGAGCCCCGGTGCCGGTGATCGTGATCCTGAAGGACCAGATCGCGGACGCCCCGGCGGACCACGGCCACCTCGGCGCCCGGCAGCAGAAGACCGCCGACGCGCAGGCGCCGCTGCTGAACCAGGTCAGGGCGGCCGGCGGCACCGACATCAAGAGCTTCGTGGTCGGCAACGCCTTCTCCGCCACCGTCAGCCCCGCGCTGCGGGACCGGCTCCAGGCGGACCCGGCGGTCTCCGCCGTGGTGGCGGACACCCAGGTCCAGGTCGCCCCGGCGGGCGCCGGCAAGGCGAAGGCGGCCAAGGACGCCGCCGGTACCGGGGCCGGGGCGGCCAAGGCCGACGCCGCCCCGCAGGCCGTTTCGGGCAGCAACGGTCAGAACGGCAACGGTCAGAACAGCAACGGGCTGGTCGGCAACAGCCAGGGCGGTGAGGAGAACGCGACCAACACGGTCTGCCCCTCCGACCCGGCCAAGCCGCTGCTGGAGCCCGAGGGCCTCTACTCGACCCGGGCCGTCACCGGCAACGGCAAGCCCGGCGTCGAGGACCTGGCCACCGGCAAGGGCGTCAAGGTCGCCTACATCGCCGACGGACTGGACCCGGACAACCCGGACTTCATCCGGGCCGACGGCTCGCACGCCGTGGTCGACTTCCAGGACTTCGCGGGCGACGGCTGGAACGCGCCGACCGGCGCGGCGGAGGCCTTCGGCGACGCCTCGGCGGTCATCGCCCAGGGCCGCCAGGTCTACGACGTCTCCCAGTTCGTGAACCCCTCGCAGCCGCTCCCGGCCGGCTGCACCATCCGCATCCGCGGCCTCGCCCCGGACGCCGACCTGGTCGCGCTGAAGGCCGGCGGCGAGATGATGGCCAACTCCTCGATCCTCCAGTCGATCGACTACGCGGTGCGGGTCGCCCACGTGGACGTGCTGAACGAGTCCTTCGGCGGCAACGTCACCCCGGACAGCGGCGCGCACGACACCATCTCGCTCTTCAACGAGCAGGCCGCCAAGGCCGGGGTCACCGTCGCGGTCTCCACCGGCGACGCCGGGATCAGCGGCACGATCGGCACCCCGGCCACCGACCCGTACGTGATCGCGGTCGGCGCCTCCACCGACAACCAGAACTACCAGCAGACCGGTTACGCGGCCTCCCGGTTCTCGAACGGGACCTGGAGCGACAACCGGATCTCCGCGCTCTCCTCGGGCGGCTTCACCCAGGCCGGCCGGACGGTCGACCTGGTCGCGCCGGGCGAGTCGGACTGGGCGCTGTGCACGCCGGATCCGAGCAGGTACACCGACTGCACGGGCTACAACGGCAAGCCCACACCGATCCAGCCGTTCGGCGGCACCAGCCAGTCGGCCCCGTTCGTCACCGGCGCCGCGGCCCTGGTGATCCAGGCCTACCGCGACACCCACGGCGGCGACTCGCCGGCCCCGGCGCTGGTGAAGAAGTTCCTCACCGGCACCGCCACCGACCTCGGCGTCCCGGCCGAGGAGCAGGGCGCGGGCCTGCTGAACGTCCGCGCCGCCGTCGAGGCCGCCCGCGGCTACGCCGGCGGGGACGGCACCGACGGCGCGAAGGCCGTCCTGGTCACCACCGGGCAGGTCGACATCGCCGGCGCCCCCGGCTCGACCCACACCGCCGACGTGACCGTCACCAACACCGGTGACACCACCCGGACGGTCAGCGCCACGACCCGCGGCTTCGCCCCGCAGTCGAGCAACCGGCAGACCGTCCAGCTGGACCCGTCCTCGAAGGACACCTTCAAGTACGCGACCAACGGCACGGACTGGGTGCAGAAGCAGGTGAAGTTCACCGTGCCGGCCGGCGCCGACCGCCTCGCGGCCTCGATCGCCTGGCAGGGCGCGCCCAACCCGGTCACCAACGGCCCGGTGGTCCGGATGACGCTGCTCGACCCCTCGGGCCGCTTCGAGACCAACACCCGCCCGCAGGGCGGCGCCACCCCGGCGAACTTCGGCCTGGTGGACGTCCCCCACCCGGTGGCCGGCGAGTGGACGGCGGTCCTCTACACCCCGGCGGGCCAGGCCGGTTACGGCGGAGCCGTCCAGCTGGGCACCGCCACCCAGCGCGCGGTGCCGGCCGGCACCGTGAGCCCAGGCACCACCGACCTGAAGCCGGGCCAGACCAAGACCCTCAAGGTCCGGCTCACCACCCCGGCCACCAGCGGCGACTCCAGCGAGGCCGTCCTGGTCTCCGGCTCCGACGGCAGCACCACCAGCGTCCCGGTGGTGCTGCGCAGCCTCGTTCCGGTGAACCAGGGCACGGGCACCTTCACCGGCACCATCACGGGTGGCAACGCCCGCAACGCCTCGCCGACGCAGAGCTTCTCGTACGCCTTCGACGTCCCGAAGGGCCGGCAGGACCTGCGGGTCGGCCTGACCGTCGGCAAGGACGCGAAGCTGCTCATGCAGGGCGCGCTGATCAGCCCGAACGGCACCCCGGTCGACATCGAGGGCAACGGGCTGTTCGACGCCCAGGGCCAGCTGACCGGCACCGGTGACGGCGTCTCGGCCACCGCCGTCAAGCCAGCCGCCGGCCGCTGGCGGTTCGTCCTGAACGTGCTCGGCCCGGTCAGCGGCCAGGAGCTCGCCCAGGACTTCACCGGCACCGTCGCGTTCGACCGGAACCAGGCCACGGCGGCCGGGCTGCCGAACGACGTGCGCACCGGGCTGGCCGCCGGAAAGCCGGTCACCGTGCGGGTGGACTACACCAACAACACCGTCGCGACCCAGCGGATCGCGGCCGACGGCCGGCTGGACCGCAGGGCGGACCTGCCGCTGGTGCCGCAGGGCTCCTCGGCGACCGTCGCCCTGCCGCTGACCCTCAGCTCCACGGTGCCGTCCTTCCTGGTGCCGCCGGGCACCGACCGGCTCAAGGCCGTGGCGGCGTCCTCGACGCCGGCGCAGATCGAGCTGAGCGCCACCGCGGGATCGCCGGACCTGTTCGGCGACCTGAAGAAGGCCCAGGACGGCTCGGCCATCTCGGTCGCGACCGACAACGGCACCGCCGAGCAGCCGGTCGTCCCCGGGAACTGGACCACCTTCGTCCAGCAGATCGGCCCGTTCGGCACCGGCGGCGCGCCGGCCGGCACCTCCACCCTCACGGCCACCGCGCACACCCTGGCCTTCGACCCGGCGCTGACCTCCAGCACCGGTGACCCGTACGCCGCCGCGGTGAACGCCTCGGCCCCGGCCGCCACCCCGGTGACCGTCGCGCCCGGTGCCACCGGCTCGTTCCAGGTGACGTTGACCCCGGCCGGCCCGAAGGGCAGCACGGTCAAGGGGGTGCTGTACCTGGTGTCGGGACCGACCGGCGTGGCCACCGCCAACAACGTCCTGAACACCACCGGTTCGGTGCTCGCGGCGATCCCGTACAGCTACACCGTGAACTGATCCTGCGTCGGTTCCGCTCGGTCCGAGGCCGCCCCGGGAGGTTCCGGGGCGGCCTCGGACCCGGCCGATTTCCGACTCCGGCTGCTTCCGGCTCCGGCCGCCGACGGGATTCCGGAGGCGGTGGGCCGGGCAGGGTCGGGGTGAACGGATGTCTTCACCAGATGGGGAGTTGTGAGTTGAACGACGCGATCAAGCACGGCGAGGCCGAGGTGAACGGCGTCCGGCTGCACTACGCGGAGCAGGGCGAGGGGCCGCTGGTCCTGCTGCTGCACGGCTTCCCGGAGAGCTGGTACTCCTGGCGGCACCAGTTCGCGCCGCTCGCCGAGGCCGGCTACCGGGTCGTCGCGCCGGACCAGCGCGGGTACGCCCGCAGCGAGCAGCTCGAGCGGGTGGACGCCTACACCCTGCTGCACCTGGTCGGCGACGCGGTCGCGCTGATCGGCGCGCTGGGCGAGGAGCGGGCGGTCGTGGTCGGGCACGACTGGGGCGCGCCGGTGGCCTGGGCCGCCGCGGCGCTGCGGCCGGACCTGGTGCGCGGGGTGGCCGGGCTGAGCGTGCCGCCGCTGCCGGCCGGGCCCGGCACCCTGTCGGCCGCCCGGGAGAACTTCGGCGACGGCTTCTACCAGATCTACTTCCAGGAACCGGGCCGCGCCGACGCCGAGCTGGCGGCCGACGTGAAGTCCAGCCTGCGGCGCATCCTCTGCGGCCTCCAGCCCGGCGGCGAGCCGCGGCCGTGGGTCGTCCCCGAGGGGAAGACGCTGCTGGACACCGTCCCGGAGCCGGACCGGCTGCCGGACTGGCTCACCGACGCGGACCTCGACGCGTTCACCGCCGACTACGCCCGGCACGGCGAGCGGGCCTTCACCGGGGGCCTCAACTGGTACCGCAACATCGACCGGAACAGCGAGCTGATGACGGCGTTCGCCGGCCGGCCGATCGACGTGCCCGCGCTGTACGTGGTCGGCGAGCAGGACCTGGTGAACGCGATGATCGCGCCGGAGGCGGTCGAGTACCTGCTGAAGAACCTGACGCCGAGGCTGCACCGGCACGTCCGGCTGCCGGACACCGGGCACTGGACGCAGCAGGAGCGCCCGGCCGAGGTCACCGAGGCGCTGCTGGACTTCCTGGCGCAGCTGGCGGAGTAGCCGGTGGCGGGCACCGCCCCGCGCGGGGCGGTGCCTGGTGCCTGGTGTCCGGCCCGGTGCCTGGGGCCCGGCGTCAGACCGGCAGCAGGCGGCCGATCAGCTCGCCGAGCCGGCGGGCGTTGCGGCAGGAGTGCATCTCCACCACGCCCGCGTAGGCGAGCGCGGCGGAGTCGCCGGTCGCCCAGAGCGAGGGCTGTTCGGGATTGAGCCAGAACACCCGGCGGGCCCGGCCGGCGATCCGGCGCAGCGCGTCCGGGTTGGGGTCGCGATGGTTGGTGCGGGCGTCGCCGAGGACCAGGACGCAGGTGCGCGGGCCGACGGCGTCCAGGTGGTGCTCGGCGAACTCGCCGAGCGCGGTGCCGTAGTCGCTGTTGCCGTGGTAGCCCGTCACTTTCGCCTCGGTGAGGATCCGGGCGGCCAGGTGCGCCGGGTCGTCGCCGCCGCGCAGCAGGCCGGTGACCTCGGCGGTGCGGTTGACGAAGGCGAACACCCGGACCTTGCCGAACTGTTCGCTCATCGCCTGCACCAGCAGCATGGTGAAGTCGGCGAAGCCCGCCACCGATCCCGAGACGTCGCACAGCAGCACCAGCTCGGGGCGGGCCGGGCGGCGCAGCCGGTACGCGGGGCGCAGCGGCACCCCGCCGGTGGTCAGCGAGCGGCGCAGGGTGCGGCGCAGGTCGATCTCGCCACGCGCGGCGCGGCGGCGCCGGGCGGCCAGCCGGGTGGCGAGCTTGCGGGCCAGCGGGTGGACGGTGCGGCGCAGTTCGGCGAGCTGGTCGCGGCCGGCGTAGAGGAAGTCGACCAGGTCGGCGGTGGGGGCGACGGCGCGTTCGGCGATCCGCTCGGGGCCGCGCAGTTCGGCGACCCGGCGGCGGGCCTCGCCGGCGGTCATCGCGCGGAAGTCCCTGATCCGGCGGCGGATCTCGTCGGCGAGCACCCGGTCGGAGAGGTCCTGGGCGCCCTGGCGCTCGCGCAGCGCGGCGAGGACGCGGGCGAGCAGTGTCTCCGGG
>NZ_MSJQ01000114.1 GCF_014596515.1 Streptomyces sp. CBMA156 | reverse complement strand
GGTCGGGTCCGGGGCCGAGGGCGGATCCGGGGCCGAGGTCGAGCAGCGCGATCCGTCCGGGCACCGTCGCCCGGGCGATCGCGACCGTCGCTCCCGCCGACCTGCGCTTGGCGACCACAAGCCGCCCGCCCGGCGCGCTCGCGAGCGCCGCCGCCTCGGCCACGCTCGCGGTGCCGACGGCCGCGCCGACCACAGCGGAGGGGTTCGGCACCGGCACTCCCGCCAGCGCCGCCGCCGGGTACTCGTCCACCGGCACCCCGGTGAGGTGCTCGGTCGCCCAGCGCACCGCCGGGTGGTCCGCCTTGCCCGCCACGGTCGCCAGCCGGGCCACCGCGGAGCGGGCCAGGCCGGCCTCCGCGAGGGTGTCCGTCAGCAGCCGCAGCACCTCGGTCCGCTCGGCGCGGCTGCTCGCGCCGATGCCGACCACCAGAGTGCGGGGGAGGACCGGCAGGCCGCTGCCCGGGGTATCCCGCTCGTACTCGCTGTTTCGCTCGTACTCGCTGTGCCGGTCGTCCCGGTCGTGCCGGTCGTCCCGGCGGTGCCCGTCGCGCCGGTCGTCCGGGGCGGCGATCCGCAGGACCGGGGCGTCCTCGGGCCCGTCGGCCGGGATGGCTGCGACCAGTCCGATCACGTGCCGCACTCCTTCGTCACAAGCTCCGGAGATCCCACCACGCCCGGCCGGAACGGGTCAATCGCGACAGGTGTGGCCTCCGGCGCCGGTCCGTTCCGGCAGGCCCGCCCGGCGCGGCAGCTGTTCGCCTGTTCTTCACCTCCGTTGTGAGGTACACGACACCGCGGCGCTCCTACTGTTCTCGGCGCTCCCGCCCGGGAAGCCCCGACATCCGGAGGACCCCCCATGGCCTTCGCACGACCGCGCACCCCAGGCACGCCCACCGCCGGTGCCCCTGCCTCCGTTTGCTCCTCCCCCGCGAGTCCCGCCCGGGGCCCGGCCGGCCGCGGCACCGCCACCACCGGAATCCGGAACTGACGCCCGTGTACGTCGCGGACTCCCGCAGTTCGAAGGCCCCCGACGCGCCGGCCACCGGTCAGGCCCGGCGGGGCGCCGCCCTGCGCACCGTGCCCGGGGCGGTCATCGCCCTCGGCACCGTCAGCCTGGTCACCGACATCTCCTCCGAGATGGTCACCGCCGTCCTCCCCCTCTACCTGCTCACCGGCCTCGGCCTCTCCCCGCTCGGCTTCGGCCTGCTCGACGGCATCCAGAACGGCTTCAGCGCCCTGGTCCGGCTGGTCGGCGGCCACCTCGCGGACCGCCGCGGCCGGGACGGCGCCGCCCGGCACAAGGCCGTCGCGGCCGTCGGGTACGGGCTGTCCGCGCTGTGCCGTCCGCTGCTGCTGTTCGTCCACACCGTCCCGCTGATCGGTGCCGTGATCGCCGTCGACCGCACCGGCAAGGGCCTGCGCACCGCACCCAGGGACGCGATGATCTCGCTGGCCACCGAACCCGCGCACCGCGGCCGGGCGTTCGGCGTGCACCGGGCGATGGACACGGCCGGTGCCCTGCTCGGCCCGCTGACCGCCTTCCTGGTGCTGCGGCTGGCCGGCGGCCCGCTGCTCGCCGACGGCGGCGAGCGGCACGGCTACGACGCGGTGTTCACGGTCAGCGCGTGCGTCGCGGCGCTCGGCGTGCTGGTCCTGCTGCTGTTCGTGCCGAACCGCGGCAGTCGTGACGACTTGTCGACTTCCACCCCCTCGCTCCGCGACAGCCTCACGCTGCTGCGCCTGCCGGGCCTGCGCCGGCTGACGCTCTGCGCCGTCCTGCTCGGCCTCACCACCGTCAGCGACTCCTTCCTCTACCTGCTCGTCCAGCGCCGGCTGGACCTGCCCGTCGGCCTGTTCCCGCTGCTGCCGCTGGGCACCGCCGCCGCCTTCCTGCTGCTCGCCGTCCCGCTCGGCGCGCTTGCCGACCGGATCGGCCGCCACCGGCTCTTCCTCGCCGGGCACGGGGTGCTGCTGCTCGCGTACGGGCTGCTGCTCTCGCCGCTGCGCGGGGTGCCGGCGGCGCTCTGCGTCCTGCTGCTGCACGGCACCTTCTACGCGGCCACCGACGGCGTGCTCGCCGCCGCGGCCGCCGACACGGTGCCCGCCGGGCAGCGCGGCGCCGGGCTCGCCCTGGTCGGTACCGGGCAGGCGCTGGCCAGGTTCGCCTGCTCGCTGCTGTTCGGCGCGCTGTGGGGCATGGTCGGCGGCCCGGCGGCGCTGGGCTGGTCGGCGGGGGCGCTGGCGCTGTGCGTGCTCGGCGCGGCGGCCGTGCTGCGCCCGTCCGAAGCCGATGCGGCCGCCGCCGGTGACGGGAGACCGGGAACCGCGGCCGGGCCCGTCACCGGCACGTCCGAACCCGCCCCCGCCGCCGAGGAGAAGCCGTGAACCCGCAGAACCGGACCAGGGTGATCATCCTGCTGGTCGCCGTCGTGCTGCTCGGTGCGGTCGGCACCGGAGCCGTGCTCCACGCCGCCGACCGCACCGCCCGGCGGGACCAGGTCCAGCCCGGCGGTCCCGAGGTCGCCTCCGGCGCCGTGTCGCTCGGGGCGTCCGCCCACGGACGGCAGCTGCTGTTCCGCAACATGGCCTGGGGCCCGCACCGGGACGAGATCACCACCGTCCCCGCCGACCGCCCCGACGGCCCGCGTACCGCCTCCGGCGTCCAGTGCCTGCGCTTCCACGCCGCCGCCGGCACCGGCATCTGCCTCCAGGCCCAGCACGGCGCGCTGGAGGACACCTACCGCGCCGTGGTCCTGGACGACCACCTGCGCGAACTCCGGTCCTTCCCCGCCGCCGGCATCCCCACCCGCTCCCGGGTCTCGCCCTCCGGGCACCTCGCCGCCTGGACGGTCTTCGTCAGCGGCGACTCGTACGCGGGCAGCGACTTCTCCACCCGCACCTCGATCGTGGACGTCAGGGACTGGAACCTGCGGGAGAACCTGGAGGACTTCGCGGTCGTCCTGGACGGTCACCCGTACCAGGCGCACGACGTCAACATCTGGGGCGTCACCTTCGCCGACGACAACACCTTCTACGCCACCCTCGCCAGCGCCGGCCGGACCCACCTGGTCCGCGGCGACCTCGCCGCCCGCACCCTCACCACCCTGCACGACAACGTCGAGTGCCCCTCGCTCTCCCCGGACGGCACCCGGGTCGCGTACAAGAAGCGCGTCCCCGGCCTGCCCGTCGACGCCCCGTGGCGGCTCTACGTGCTCGACCTCGCCACCATGACCGAGACCGCCACCGCCGAGCAGCGCAACATCGACGACCAGGCGCTCTGGTCCGGCGACGGCACCCTGGTGTACGCCCTGCCCGGCGACTACGGTGCCGACCTGTGGACCGTCGCGGCCGACGGTTCGGGCAGCGCGCAGCAGGTCACCAAGGCCGCGGTGGCCCCCGCCTACCTGGGCTGAGGAACTCTCGGCTACGGTCCCACGTCGAGCAGAGTGTGACGTGCCGATCGAGCGTCCGGGCCGGGCGTACCGGCCGGACGTCCCGATCGAGCGCCCTGATCGAACGGGGGAGCAAGACAACCGTGGACGGTATCCCGCCCGAACGCATGGTGACCGATTCCTGGCCCGCCCTGCACGGCCGACCGGTCCTGCGGCGCACCGTCGCCGTCGGACTGGTGCTCTGCGTGTCCGTCGCCGCCGCCCTCGTGGTGCGCGGCGTCAACGCGTTCACCGTCGGCCGCACCGGCCGCGAGACCGACCGGGACCGCGCCGAACGCCTGGCCGGCCTGCACCCCTCCCAGCACCCCGGCGCAGGACGCTTCTACGTCCCGGTCGGCGCCGTCTACACCCACACCTCGGACGGCGCCCCGGTCGCCTACCTGCACTACCGCCTCGGCGGCGGGAGGGCCCCCGGCCTCGGTGACTTCCTCAGCGCCTACGACCTCCCCACGCCGGGACCGGTCGCCCCGCTCCCACCCGACCTGCTCGCCGCGCTCGGCGGCGACGAGCCGGCCGAGGCCTCGGAACTCCCCGAGTCCTCGCCGCCGCCCGCCACCGCCCCGTCCACGGTGCCCGTGACCCCGTCCGTCGCCCCGTCCGCCGACGCGACGCCCAGCGAGAGCCCCTCGCCGGAGGTCGCCCCCGCCGCCGAGGCCGGCCAGCTCGCCGCCGACCCCGCCGACCCCGTGGACCCGGACATCGATCCGGTCCCCAGCGCGGACCAGGCTCCCGCCACCGACCTCGCGCCGGAAGACCCCACTCCCGCACCGAGCCCCACCCCCACCGCGGACCCGACCCCCACCGACCTCCCCGCCCACGCCCCCACCGCCCGCCGCATCTACGTCGCCGCCATCCCCGGCGGCCTCGCCGGCGCCGCCGACATCTACATCCGCGCCACCGGCTGAACCGCCGGTTGTCCCAGCGGGGCCGTGACTCCTGTGGGCGGGCGGTGGCGCCGGGCCGCCGGCCCGGCGCTCCGGGAGGTCGCTTCCGCTGTGCCGCCGGCCGGTCGCGAGGCCCGTCAGGCGCCGCCCGTCGCCCACCGCCCCGCCGTACGTGTCTGCGCCCCGCCGGGAGGGTTCGGCGGGGCGCAGGTGTGCGAGGACTCTCAGTGGGCGGCCGCCGGTTCGGGGAGCGGAGCGGGTGTCGCGGCGGGGACGGGGGCGGGGGCCGGTGCTGCGACCGGTGCCGGGGTGGGGCGGGCGGGGGACTGGCCGGCGAGCAGGGCGGCGAGGGCGAGGAGGAGGCCGAGGACCTGCCAGGGGGTGAGGGTCTGGCCGAGGACGAGGAGGCCGCCGAGGGTGGCGACGACCGGGTTGACCAGGCCGAGGAACGAGGCCGGGCCGGCGCCGAGCTGCTGGATGCCGCGGAACCAGAGGACGTAGCCGAGCGCGGTGCCGAACAGGCCGAGGTAGGCGAAGCCGGCCAGGTTGGCGGCGCTCAGGGCGGGCGGCGCGCCCTCGACCAGGGCGGCGAGCGGGACGAGGAAGACCGAGCCGGCCAGGAGCTGCCAGGCGGTGAGGTCGAGCAGGGTGGCGCCCTCGGGGCGCCCCCAGCGGCGGGTGAGGACGGTGCCCATGGCCATCAGCGCGATCCCGGCGACCATCGCGGCGATCCCGACGCCGTCCAGCCGCGCGCCGCTCTTGAGCACCAGCAGGGCGACCCCGCCGACTCCGACCAGTCCGGCGGCCACCGCCCGCCGGCCCGGCCGCACACGCAGCACGCCGATGGAGAACCCGGCGACGAGCAGCGGCTGGATCGCCCCGATGGTGGCCGCGACGCCGCCTGGCAGGCGGTACGCGCCGACGAACATCAGCGGGAAGAACAGCCCGATGTTGAGCATCCCGAGTACGGCTGCGCGCCCCCACCAGCGCCCCTTGGGAAGTCGGCGGCCGATCAGCAGCAGGAGGAGCCCGGCCGGGAGCGCGCGGAGCGCGGCGAGCAGCAGCGGGCGGCCGTCGGGCAGCAGCTGGGTGGTGACGAGGTAGGTGGTGCCCCAGGCGGCCGGGGCGAGTGCGGCGGTGGCGGCGATTCCCGCGCGCTTGCGGTCGATGACGGCCATGACGTTCCCCTGAACGTTGATTATCTGAACGTTGAGGTATTTTTACGCCTGAGAGTTAGCGAACGTCAAGTATGTGAATGTTAAGATATCTGCATCGGGTTGCCCGGCCGGCTTCGAACGGGTGGGCGACCCGGCGGCTTCGCACAGACGGCTCCGGAAGGCGGCGGGCATGCAGCAGCGCGACACCGTGGACGACATCGTCGAGCAGTGGGCCCGGGCCCGCCCCGACCTGGATTCCGGGCCGATGGCCCTGGTCGGCCGGCTGCGACGGCTCAACGTCCGGGTCGACAACGCCCTGCGCGAGTACTTCACCCGCTGCGGCCTGGACTCCTCCGAGTTCGACGTCCTGGCCACCCTGCGCCGCTCCGGCGAGCCGTACGAGCTCAACGCCCGCGCGCTGCTCAAGTCCGCGATGGTCACCTCCGGCGCCATCACCAACCGGGTCGACCGGCTGTCCGCCAAGGGCCTGGTCGAGCGCAACCCCTGCCCGACCGACCGCCGCGCCGTCCTGGTCCGCCTCACCCCGGCCGGCAAGGAGCTGATCGACGGCGCCATGGACGGCCACGTCCGCAACGAGGAGCGCATCCTCTCGGCCCTCGACGAGGACGAGCGCGCCCGGCTGGACGCCCTGCTGCGCAAGCTCCTCGTCGCGCACGGGGACACCGAACCGATCCTCTGAGCCGGGGCCGGCGCATTCCGGAGCCGACGTCCTCTGGAGCCGACGTGCTCCGGGGCCGGCGCGCTCCGGGGGCGCTCGGTACGCGCTTCGCCTGCGGTTCCGCCGGCCGCGGCCGACGGGCCGCGTGTCCAGCGGTGTCCCGGCGGCGTTATCCCCCGTGGAAGCCCACCGGAGGAGAGGCCCCGATGAAAGAGAAGACCCCCAGGGACATCGCCGTCGACGACCAGCTGCGGGCCGCCGGTGCGGAGGGCGCCCAGTGGCTCACCTCCGCCGGGTGGGGGCCGCCGGTGAGGGTGCCGCTGCAGAACGCGGCGAAGTGGCAGCAGGAGACCAGGGCCCGGATGCTGGCGTCGCAGGCGGACGAGTCCTGTACGTGGTGCGACCACCTGCTGTACGGCGGGCCGCAGCCGGTCGTCGTGCACGCGGAACACCCGACCCACCTGATCTGCCGCGCCTGCTCCGTCGCCGCCCGCTCCCGACGGGTCTGCCTCGACTGCGGGAAGCCGGCCGCCTCCGCGTCTCCGGCCGACGGGCGGGAGGACGTCTTCATGGGACCGGTGGCGATCTACACCCGGGTGCGCTGCGCCGCCTGTCACCGGGGCGACCCGCTCAGGGGGACCTTCGGCAAGGGCGCGTGACGCGGACGTCCGGCGCGTGGCTCGCCGCCGCGCGCCCGGCGCACACCGCCGGTAGTTCGCCGGCGTCGGTGTCGGTGTTGCCGCCGCCGTCGGTGTTGGCTTCGGCCGTGCGGGCCGTGCGGGCCGTCCTGCCGGCTCCTCCGGCGGTCTCCCCCTGGATCCGGCCCCTGCCCGGCGACGATCACGGTGAGGTGGTCAAGCCGCGGGTCCCAAGCGCGGCGACGAGATCCCGCCGCCACCGGTCGGCGGCGAATGGCGCCTTCGGTTCGGTCCGGGCGAGGCTGCCGAGGGCTGGAGTGCAAGGGCTGGAGCGAGCTGTGCGCCGAAGAGTCAGGGAATGCTTGTCGCTGCTTCGAGGCACTGCGGACGAGTCCGCTCTCGGGGCGGGGCCCTGACCGGTGGCACCGGCGGCACCGGCTCAGGGGGCGCCTGGCGACCCGGGTCCTCGGCGGCGTCGAGCTGCCGCGGTGGGCGGACCAAGTGACCTCCGGAGGCCGGGTGCGGTACGTGGTGGACGAGGCGGCCCGTGCCGTCCACTCCGTCCATGCCTCGCCCCTTCATCCGCAGGGCGCCGACGCGTAGTCCACCGCACTCGGCTGCCGGTGGCCGGTGTCCGCGCTGCTCTCACCCCACTCCGCCCAGGACCGGTGGCTGCCAGTCGTACGTCCGGGCCGAGGGGCCGAGCAGGGCGCGGGCGGGGAGGAGTCCGGCGAGCGTGAGGGCCGCGGTGCGCAGGCAGGTGGCGGCGGGCGAGCGGAGGGCGACGAGGCCGCCGATGCGACGGGAGCCGGCGGCGACCGCGGTGGTGCGGGGGAGCCGGGCTGCGGTGTAGGCGGGCAGGACGGCGGCCGGGTCGGTGGCGGGGGTGAGCAGGGAGGCGAGGACGAGCCCGTCCTCGATGGCCTGGCAGGCGCCCTGGCCCTGGAAGGGGCACATCGCGTGGGCGGCGTCGCCGAGGAGGGCGACCCTGCCGTGGTGGTGGGCGGGCAGCGGGTCGGTGAGGTCCCAGACGTCGTGGCGCAGCACGCGCCCGGGCTCGGCCAGGGCGAACAGCTGCGGCACCGGGGCGCACCAGTCGCCGTACCGGTGCAGGAGTTCGGAGCGCTCGTCGCCGTCGGCGGCCCGCTCGCCGGCCGGGGCGAGGGCGGCGCCGTAGACGTAGACCCGGCCGTCGGCGAGCGGGACGATCCCGGCGAGGCGCCCGCGGCCCCACACCTCGCCGGCGGTGGCCGGGTGACGGTCGGGGGCGACGATGGTGCGCCAGCTCGTGAAGCCGCTGTAGCGGGGGCCGGGGTGCCGCGGGAAGAGCAGACCGCGGGTCGCGGAGCGGATGCCGTCGGCGGCGACGACCAGCGCGGCGCTCTCCTCCCCGTCACCGGTGCGGACGACGGCGGGCTCGGCGGCGCTGCCGGGGGTGACGAGCGTGGCGGGCGAGCCGGTGCGGAGGGTGCCCTCAGGGAGAGCGTCGACCAGGGCGGCGATGACGTCGGCGCGGGCGACGGCGGCGATCATGTCGCCGAAGCAGGCCTCCAGGGCCGAGGTGCTGGTGCGGGCGAGCCAGCGGCCGGAGGGATGGCGCAGGCCGACGGCGGGGTGCGGGGTGGCGAGGGCGCGCAGCCGTCCGCCGACGCCGAGCCGGTCGAGGGAGCGCAGGGCGTTGGGGGCCAGGACGAGCCCGGCGCCGACCGGTTCGAGAGATTCGGCGCGCTCGTGGACGCGTACCGGAACGCCCTGGCGGTGCAGGGCGAGCGCGGCGGTGAGCCCGCCGATGCCGCCGCCGATGACGATCGCCTGCCTGCCGGTCTGGTGCCTGCCGTCCTGTTGCCTGCGCTGCCGCCTGTCCTGCTGGGCGTCCACGGGAGGGCTCCTCTCCTCGGACTACATCTGTAGTGTCCGTCTGCCAGCACCGTACTACAGGTGTAGTTCGCGGGACACTACTGATGTAGTGAATTGGGATCGCCGCAGGAGAAAGGCCATGATCGGACCCATGACGCCCCCGCGCCCGACCCTGATCGCCGACGCCGCCGTCACCCTGATCGCCGAGCGTGGTCTGCGCGGGCTGACCCACCGCGCCGTGGACGAGGAGGCCGGCCTGCCCGCCGGCTCGACCTCCAATCTCGCCCGGACCAGGGCGGCCCTGCTCGAACTCGCGCTCACCCGGATCGTCGAGCGGGAGACCGAGGACCACCCGGTCCTCACCGGGCAGGCCCCCGCCGCGGCGTCGCCCGACCCCGCCGCCGCGCGGGCCCTCCTCGTGCGGGCCGGTGCCGACCTGCTGTACCGGGCGCTCACCAGTGGACGCCGGCTCACCCTGGCCCGCCTGGAGCTCGCGCTGGAGGCCACCCGGCGGCCCGAACTGCGCGCCGTCTACGACCGTCTGGGCACCCGCTTCGCCGACTTCGCCGCCGTCCTGCTCGCGCGGTGCGGCTCGGCCGACCCGACGGCGGACGCCCGCCGCCTGATCCGCTGGTGCGACGGGGTGCTGTTCAACGCGACGGCGGGCAGCGGGCACTGGCACATCCCGGCGCCGGAGGAACTGCGCGACGAGATGGCGTGCTACCTCACCGTGCTGCTCGACCGGGAGTAGCGCGAAGGGCTATGAGGCGGTGCCCGCACGGGCGTCGGGCTGCGCGCCGGCCGTCGCCCGCGCGGCCTCGACCTGTGCGGCGATGACCTGCGCGCAGTCCGCCGCGGAGGCGCGGGAGGTGTCCACCACCAGGTCGTACGCGACGCCCCGGTGCACCGGTTCCGCCTGTGCGGCGGCCATCCCCGCCACCCGGTCGCCGCGCGCGGCCTCCCGGGCCGCGGCCACCGCCGGGTCGCAGCGCACCCCGACCCAGAGCACGTCCAGGCCCTCCAGGGCCGCCCGCCACCGGGCCTGCGAGGTGGTGCCGCCGAGGAACACCTCGTCCACCACGATCCGCGCCCCGGCCCGGGCCATCGCCGCCACCCCGACCGTCCAGGCGGCGTCCAGCGTCGCGAACACCGGACCGACCCGGACCGTGCCGTCCCCGTCCTCCAGTCCGCCGATCCCCTCGCCGCCGCTGCGCAGCGAGGGCGGCAGCGCGTCGACCATGGTGTCCGTGCCGAGGTGCAGCCACGGCTCCGGGAGCAACTCCTGGAGGCGCCCGGCGATGCTCGACTTGCCCGAGCTGGACCCGCCGTTGAGGACGATCACATGCATGCGCGCAGCATAGGCCGGGCACCCCGCGGCGTCGCGGCGTTTTCCCCGCCGGAGGGCGTCGGGGTCGGCCGGGCACCGAGGTCGGCAGGGCATCGGGGGCCAGCCGGGCGCCGGGAGGTCGCGCCCTACGCCGCCCCCGCCGCCCCCGCCGCCCCCGCCGCG
>NZ_MSJQ01000113.1 GCF_014596515.1 Streptomyces sp. CBMA156 | reverse complement strand
TGCGGCTCTCCCACCGGGTGCTGCCCGCGGTCGTCGCCGTGCTCGGCCGGCCCGCCCGGCGGCTCGGCGGCACGGCCGGCCGGCTCGCCACCCAGCAGCTGCGGCTCAACCCCGGCCGCACCGGGGCCACCGGCTCGGCGCTGCTGCTCGGCGTGACCGTGATGGTCGGTGCCGTCACCGCGCTGGACATCACCTCGCAGTCGCTGGTCCCCGCGATGTCCGGGCGCCAGCCCGGGGTCTTCTCGGCGGCCGCCACCGGCGGCGCCGCCCTGCCCGCCGGGGCGCTCGGCGCGCTCGCCGCCGAGCACGGACTGACCGTCACCCCGGTCCGCTCGGCCACCGTCGACCTCGACGGCCGGTCCACCGTGGTCGCCGCCGCCGACCCCGCCCTGCTCGACTCCTCGGTGGACAACGTGGACCGGGCCCGCTCGCTGGCTGACGGCGCCGCACTCAGCGGGCTCGGCGAGACCGGGACGCGCCGGGCCGGCGGCGTCGAGCTGCGACTCCAACCCGGCCGCAGCGGCCTGCCGTTCACCCTCCAGGGCGGGGCCACCCTGCTGGTCACGCCCACGACCCTGAACCGGCTCGCCCCCGGCGCGCCCGTCACCACGGCCTGGATCAGCCCGGCCGCGGGCGGGGACCGGCCGACCGCCCGCCGCGCCCTGGACCGGGCCCTCGCCGACCACCCGCAGGTGACCGTCACCGACACGGCCGCCCAGGCGGACACCCTGGGCTCCCTGCTGGACCGGCTGAAGACCGTCAGCATGGCCCTGCTGTCCTTCTCCGTCGCCATCGCCGGCCTCGGCGTCGCGGCCACCCTGATGCTCAGCATCAGCGAGCGCTCCCGCGAGATCGGCATGCTGCGGGCGATCGGGATGTCGCGCGAGCAGCTGCGCCGGATGCTCACCCTGGAGGCGCTGCTGCTCTCGCTGGCCGGTGGCCTGGTCGGCACCGGACTGGGCATCGGCTACGGCTGGGCGGCCGCCCGCTCGGTCACCTCGGTGGTGGGGACGGTCGGCGGCCCGCCGGTGCTGCCGGTGCTGGGTGCCCTGGTCCTGACCGTCCTGGTCGGCCTCGCCGCCGCGGTCCTCCCGGCCCGCCGGGTCGGGAAGATGACCGCAGTGGCCGCGATGCGGGCCTCCTGACCCGGATGCCCACCGGTGGGCCGGGAGTCGGGAGCCGGCGGCGGGGTGCCGGGCGCCGGGTGCTCAGGCCACGGTGAACCGCGCCCGGGGCGCGGGCGGCCGACTGCCGGCGAGGGCGAGGTCGGCGAGGAGGGTCTCGCGCTCGCGGGTGCCGCGCAGGAAGACCGGGTCGAGGTCGACGACGACGAGCTCGCGCCGGTCCTCGCCCGCCTCGGCGATCAGCCGGCCGTCCGGGCCCCAGACCGCGCTGCCGCCGCAGGTGTGCCGGCCGCCGGTGCGGCCGATGTGGTTGGCGAGCACCGTGTAGAGGGTGTTGTCGAGCGCGCGGGCCGGGAACCAGGTGCGGGACTCGTGGTGGCCGTGCCCCACGCTGAACAGGGCACCGACCAGGTAGGCGTGGCAGCCGTCGAGTGCGGCGGCCCTGGCGTGCTCGGGAAAGCCGGAGTCGTAGCAGACGCCGAGACCGAGCCGCCAGCCGTCCAGTTCCAGGGTGCAGCCGGCCGACCCGGGGCGGAAGTGGTCGCGTTCGGACCTGAACAGGTGCTGCTTGTCGTAGCGGGTGACGAAGCCGCCGTCCCGGCCCAGGACCAGGGCGGAGATGCGCAGGTCGGCGCCGTCCCGCACGGCAGCGCCGACGATCGCGACCGTTCCGGTCTCGCGGCACGCCTCGGCGATCGGCGCGAGACGCGGATCGTCGGGCCCGACGGCGTACCTGACGGGGTCGGTCCGGATCAGCTCGGGCTCGTACCCGGAGAGGAACTTCTCCGCGAACAGCACCAGTCGGGCGCCGGCGCCGGCCGCCTCACGGATCAGCGCGGCGGCCTCGGCGGCGTTGGCGGGTATGTCGCCGGCCACGGCCCCGGTTTGGACGGTGGCGATTCGCAGCGGACGCTCGGGGTAGCCGGTGGGCACGGTGGAGGAGGTGGAGGAGGTGGAGGAGGTCTCGGGCATGGCGGTCACGCTAGCGCGGGAGCCTGCCGGGGTCGGTGGGGTGACTCGGCGTCAGCGGACGGTCTCGTCCGGCCGGTCGGCGGGATCGACCAGCAGGTCCTCGGCCCCGGCGCCGCCCGGTGCGTCCTCCGCGAGCGGTGCGGCGGTGCGGGCGGACCGGCCGCCCGACACGAGGACCCGCTGCACCCGGGGCCTGGTGCGCCAGTTGACCCGCCGTACGTCCCGGGCCAGGGCGCCGGGGCGCCACAGCTGGATCACGGCGGTCACGGCGCCCAGCACGATCCCGGCGGCCAGCCAGCCGGCCAGCACGTCGCTGGGCCAGTGCACCCCGAGCGCGACCCGGGTCCAGCCGATGGTCAGCACCGTGGCCGCCGCCACCACGCAGGCGGCGGTCCGGCCGCGCCGGTGGACCCGGTACCAGAGCAGGCCGACCAGGACGGCGCAGGTGATCGCGGAGGCCATGGCGTGCCCGGAGGGGAAGGCCGGGCCGCCGGCGTGCGAGACCGGATCGGAGAAGGAGGGGCGGCCGCGGTCGAAGGACAGCTTCAGGGCCCACAGGGCACCCCAGCCGACCAGGGTCTGGGCGGCCACCCAGCCGGCCAGCACCCGTGCGCCGATCAGCCAGAGCCACCCGGCCGCGATCCCGAGGAGCGCACGCATCGTGACGGTTCCGCCGATGTCCGAGAGCGTCTGCACCGAGGCGGTCCAGATCCGGTGGTCCCGGGCGTAGATGTGAAGTTCGCCGATCCACTCCTGGTCGAAGCGCTCCAGTGGGCGCCACTGGCCCGTGACCAGAGCCGCCAGGAGGCCGAACAGCGCGGCACAGCCCAGCGCGAGCGCGGCGTCCCGAAGGAGACTGCGATGACGCGCAGTGACGGAGGTCGTGCTGTTGGTCAGGTGCATGGCTGACACCTTCCCAGTGTCCCGTGCCGAGCAAGAGCCGGAGTGATAGCGATTCGGCATCGTTTGTGCGGAGGACCTGCGTGCGTCGGGGCGTGGGCGTGGACGGAGGCGGGGCGTGAGCGTGAACGGAAGGAGGCGCGCCCGGGGAACGTGTGCGACCGTTCGCGGGTTCAACGGGTGGGCGGCGGGCGCGTGTGGGTCGAGTGGAGAAATCACTCCCGGAGCGGCCGCCCGCTGATGCCGAGCGTGTCCGACCGGTCACCGAGTGTCCGATGACGGGGAGAAAACCGGCAGCATACTGCATCGCCGGGAAGAATCTGAGCGACTTGGGAATGTTGTCCGGAATCTGTTCGTTGGATCGTTACGTGTGAGGCCCCAGGGGCCCGCACATCTTGCCCTCACGAGGCAGGCAGGCAGACCTCGGCAATACCAGCAAAGGGAGCAAGCATGGCCACCCGTGCCGTCGTTCGCGACAGGGCCGACCGGAGTCGCGCGGCCCGCCCGACCAACCTTGAGGCCGACCGCGACCTGGTCGGCATGTACCTCGACGAGATCGCCAGGACGCCCCTGCTCGATGCCGCCGAGGAGGTCGAGCTCTCGCTGCGGATCGAGGCCGGGGTGTACGCCCAGCATCTGCTGGAGGAGGACGAACTCCCCGCCGGGATCACGCGCGAGGAGCTGGAGGCGATAGCCGCCGACGCGGAGCGCGCCAAGGACGTCTTCATCCGTTCCAACCTCCGGCTCGTGGTCGCCGTCGCCCGGCGCTACCCGCGCAGCGGCCTCCCCCTGCTGGACCTCATCCAGGAGGGCAACGCGGGCCTGGTGCGCGCGGTCGAGAAGTTCGACTACGCCAAGGGCTTCAAGTTCTCCACGTACGCGACGTGGTGGATCCGGCAGGCGATCACCCGGTCCATCGCCGACCAGTCCCGCACCATCCGGCTGCCCGTGCACCTGGTGGAGGAGCTGGGGCGGATCCGGCGGGTGCAGCGGGAGAAGTCCAAGGAGCTGGGCCGCGAGGCCGAGCCGGCCGAGATCGCGGCCGAGCTGGACACCACCGAGGCCCGGATCAAGGACGTGCTGGACTGGGCGCGCGACCCGGTCAGCCTCAACATGTCGGTGGACGACGAGGGCGAGACCCAGTTCGGCGACCTCGTCGAGGACACCGGGGCCACGTCCCCCGAGGACGCCGTGATGGTCATGCTCCGTCGCGAGGAACTGGACGGCCTGATCGGCCGGCTGGACGACCGCACGGCCTCGATCATCCGCTCCCGCTACGGGATGGAGGACGGCCGCGAGCGCACCCTCACCGAGGTGGGCAAGCAGCACGGCCTCACCCGTGAGCGGATCCGCCAGATCGAGAAGCACGCCCTGGCCGAGCTGAAGAAGATCGCCGACCACGCGGGCTTCGAAGCCGCCTGACGGACCTGTCGGCTGCCTGACCGATCTGTCGGCCGCCTGACGGACCTGCCGGCCTGACGGCCGAGCCCTCACCGGGCCCTGGCGCGGAGTTCCGCACCGGGGCCCGAGGCGTGCCACGGGGCTCTTAGGCTGGAGGGGAGGGACGAACAAACGGAGTGGACAGCGTGAGCGAGCAGGGGCAGGAAGAGCGCCGGGGCCAGGGCCAGGGCCAGAGTCAGGACCGGGACGAGGACCAAGTGCGGGAGCACGGCCAGGAGGCGCCGGAGACCGCCGCCGCCAAGGCCCGGCTGGTCTTCCGGGACCCGTTGGACCAGCAGTCCGCGGACGACACCGACGCAGGCTGGGGCGACCGCCCCGGAGCCGGGGAGAGCGGTGGGCGGGGGCTGGACTGGTACCTGAGTCAGCGCCCGCCGCACCACGGCGGGTGAGGGATCGGTGACGGGGGGATCGGTGACGGGGGCGAGCGGAGCCTGCCGGTCAGCGCAGCGGTGACGCCAGCGCGTCGCGGATCTCGGTCAGCAGTTGGACCTCCTTGGCCTCGGCCTCCAACGCCTTCTCGGCATCGGACTTGCGGTGGGCCGCCAGCCTGTTCATGGGCACGATCAGGACGAAGTAGACGACGGCCGCGATGATCAGGAACTGGAGCGCGGCGCTGAGCACCGAGCCCCACAGGATGAGGATTCCGGACGTGACCTCACCGGTCGTGCTCACCTCGCAGGGCCCCTTGAGGCAGGAACTGTAGGACGCGAGGTCCTTGGACCCGAACACGCCGACGATCGGATTGATCACGCCCTTGACGAAGGCGTTGACGATGGTGGTGAAGGCCGCGCCGATGACCACGGCCACGGCGAGTTCGACGACGTTTCCACGCAGCAGGAATTCCTTGAAGCCCTTCATGCCGCCTCGAACGACGAAGTCGATTCCTGGTCACGGGTGATCTTCCGCAGGACCGGACTGACAACCCGTCCGGCCCAGCGCGCCGCCTGGCGGCGGCAGCCCGGCCCGCGCGGGCCCCAGCGCCAGCGCCGCCGCCACCGCGAGCAGCACCAGCACGGGCACCCCGGCCCGTCGGCGCGTCGCACTGCGCCAGCGGTGCCACCCGCCGCACCCGCGCCGGATCGGCGGGAAGCTCGGCAGCTCCTGCCGGGGTGGCACCGTCGGCGCGGGCAGGGGGAGGGAGAAGCTCACGGTCGTCATCGACGCACCTCCGGAGTGTCGGCGAACCGGCCCCTCGCGGACCGGACGATCCACACGATGGGCGTTCCCGGCGAACTCCGAAAGCACTTTCCCCAGGCCTGTGGAAAACCCCGCCCCTGTGGATAACTTCGTACACCCACGCGAGTGGGTCGGGCCTGTCCGAGTTGACGAATCACCCGCGACGGGCATGCGGAAAGGCCCGCCGTCCCCGCATGGGAGCGGGGTCGACGGGCCTTCCGGGGTGCTGCGGGGCGTCCGGGCCGAGGGGCCCGGTGCCGGGGTCAGCCCGCGGCCGGAGCCGGGCTGGACGAGGCCGAGGAGCCGGAGCCCGACGACGACGACGAGGGAGTGGACGGGGTGGACGACGCCGAGGGGGTCGACGACGACCCGGCACCCACCGTGCTGCTGGAGGAGGAGCGGCTGTCGGTCCGGTAGAAACCCGAACCCTTGAACACGACGCCCACGGCCGAGAAGACCTTGCGGAGCCGTCCCTGGCAGTCGGGGCACGTGGTCAGTGCCTCGTCGGTGAACTTCTGCACCGCCTCCAGGCCGTTGCCGCACTCGGTGCACTGGTACTGGTACGTGGGCACTTGTCTTCCTCCTGGCACTCTCGCCTGATGAGTGCTAACGATGGTCAATGATGCGGCATTCCGCGGGATCAGTCCAGCGACTCCGGTGTGAGATGGGCCGGGACCGGCCACGGGGCCGCCGCCGGCTCAGCGCTCGGCCGCGCCCACCAGCCGTGCGGCACCGCCGTGCTCCGCCGTGGCGGCGACCCGGTCGGCAGCAGCGCCGACGGCAGTGCCGCCAGCAGCGCCGGCCCCGGTCCCCGGCGCCACCAGCAGGTGCCGCAGCGAGGCCAGCGCGATCAGCCCCAGCCCGGCCCCGGTCACCGGCACCAGGAACCCGGTCGAGGGCCCGTGCCCGTCGATCAGCTGCCCCGCAGCCATCGAGCCGACCGCGAGCCCCAGCCCGATGGCGCCGGTCAGCCAGGTGAAGGCCTCGGTCTTGGCCCCGTCCGCGACCAGCGTCTCGACCAGGGTGTAGCCGCTGATCAGGGTCGGTGCGATGGCCAGCCCGCAGACCAGCCCGGCGACGGTCAGCGAGACCAGGTCGGGCATCGCCCACAGTGCCGAGCAGCCCAGCACCAGCAGCGCGTAGCTGATCAGCATCCGCTGCTGCACCGGCCGCCGCCAGGCGATCACGCCGTACAGCACGCCGGCCAGCATCGAGCCGGCGGCGAAGATCCCGTACACGGTGCCGCCGGCGTCGTGCCGGCCGACCGAGTCGGCGAAGGCGTTCACCGAGACCTGCATGCCGCCGAACACCGCGCCGACGCCGAGGAAGGCCCCGGCCAGCAGCCGGACGCCGGGGGAGGCGAGCGCCGAGGCGCGCTTAATGCCGGGCTGCGGCACGATCCGGGCCGGGGCGGTGCGCCGCTGGGCGGCGAAGGCCAGGCCGCCCACCAGGGTCAGCGAGGCCTCGGCGACCAGGGCGGTGGCCGGGTTGGCGACGGCGGCGATGCCGGAGGCCAGGATCGGGCCGATCACGAAGGTGAACTCGTCCGTCACGGACTCGAAGGCGAAGGCGGTGCTCACCCGGGCCGCCGAGGCGTCGGAGGCGCCGTCCGCGGCGAACCCGGCGACCCAGCGGGCCCGGACCATCGCGCCGACCTGCGGCACGCTCGCACCGGCCGGGACGGCGGCCAGGAACAGGCTCCAGGCCGGCGCGTGGCCGAGCGCGAGCGCGATCAGCGCGCCGACCGAGACCGCGTGCACCAGGACGGTCGGGACGAGCACCGAGGCCTGGCCGAACCGGTCGGCCAGCCGCCCGGTCTGCGGCCCGACCAGGGCCTGGGCGACGGCGGCGACCGCGGTGACCGTACCGGCGGTGCCGTACGAACCGTGGGTCTGGGTGACGAGCAGCAGGATGCCCATGCTGAGCATCGCGTAAGGCAGTCGCGCGACGAGGGCGGGGGACAGGAACGTCCAGGCCCCGGGGGTGCGCAGCAGCTCTCCGTACCCGACACGGGCGGGGGCGGGAGCTGCGGTGGTGGCCGCGGGATCCGCGGCGGTGTCGACCGTTCGGCGCGCCGTCACGGTCGGTCCTTCCTGCTGCCTGGTAGCGCGGCAGGGCATGGTGTGGCCCCGACGGCGCCGAGAGTCGTCCTCTCGCGCGTCGACCGGGGTAGATACCGGGTCGGCCCGGCGTGGTGGCCGGGGGCCGGACCGCGGCCGCCGAGCGGTCGCGCCAACTCTGCGTCAGGCAGATGCTGGGTGTGGTCTAGCGGTAGTCATACGGCGTGTTCGAACCAGCATACAGTTACGCGCGTAGACGACACCAGTGCAGCCCGGCCGAAACAGCCCCGCCAGGCCGGACCCAGCCCGGCCCGACCCGGCCCCATCAGGCCGGGCGTCGGGCCGGGCCGGGCGGCCTCACCGCCCGTTCAGCCACCCCGCGAGCTTGCCGCCCTTGTCCACGGCCCGCAGCCGCCGCTCCGCCGCCTCGCCGACCTCGTCCGTGGTGACCACCAGCAGCTCGTCCCCGCCGCGCAGCACCGTCGCCTTGTCCGGCACGAAGGAGTTCCCCTCCCGCACGACCAGGGTGACCGCCGCCCCCTTGGGCAGCCGCAGCTCGCTGACCTCCACCCCGGACATCTTCGAGGCGGGGGAGAGCGCGACCGACAGCAGGTGCCCGTGCAGCTTCTCCAGCGGGGCGGACTCGATGCCCAGGTCCTGGCCCATGTCGCCCTCGTCGATCCGCAGCCGCTTGGCCACCCAGGGCAGGGTCGGCCCCTGGAGCAGGGTGAAGACGACGACCAGGATGAAGACGATGTTGAAGACGTCCTCGGCCCGGTGCGCGCCCGACACCACCGGGATGGTGGCCAGCACGATGGGCACCGCCCCGCGCAGCCCGGCCCAGCTCAGCAGCGCCTGTTCGCGGGCCGGCACCTTGAACGGCGTCAGCGAGACCATCACCGAGAGCGGCCTGGCCAGGAACACCAGCACCCCGCCGATCACCAGCGCGGGCACCACGGCGTCGCCCATGGTCTCGGGCGTGACGAGCAGCCCGAGCAGCACGAACATGCCGATCTGCCCGATCCACGCCAGCCCGTCGGCGAAGCCCCGGACGGCCGGGCCGTGCGGCAGCTTGGAGTTCCCGAGTATCACCGCGCTGATGTAGACGGCGAGGAAGCCGGAGCCGTGCAGCAGCGCGCCGCCGGCGTACGCGAGCACGGTGAGCGCCATCACGGCGATCGGGTAGAGGCCCGAGGAGGGCAGCGCGACGTGCTTGAGCCCGTAGGCGCCTATCTTGCCGACGGCCAGGCCTATCACCGCGCCGATCGCCAGCTCGGCGGCGATGGTGCCGAGCAGGACGTACCAGGAGTCCAGCTCCCCGGTGGTGGCGAAGGCGACGACCAGGATGACCACGGGCGCGTCGTTGAAGCCGGACTCGGCCTCCAGCAGGCCGGTGAGCCGGTGCGGCAGCGGGACCATCCGCAGCACCGAGAAGACGGCGGCCGCGTCGGTCGAGGAGACGATGGCGCCGAGCAGCAGTGAGGTCCGCCAGTCCAGGCCGACCAGCCAGTGCGCGCCGGCCGCGGTGGCGAACACGCTGACGCCGACGCCGACGGTGGCGAGCACGGTCGCCGACGGCATCACCGGCTTGATCTCGCGCCAGCTGGTCTTGAGGCCGCCCTCGGCCAGGATCACCACGAGCGCCGCGTAGCCGAGCACCTGGGTGAGCTCGGCGTTGTTGAAGGTGACACCGATCCCGTTCTGGCCCAGCGCCACACCGATCCCCAGATAGATCAGCAGGCTGGGCAGCCCTGATCGGGTGGAGAGGCGTACGGCACCCACCGCGAACAGCAGGATCACGGAGGACTCAAGCAGGAGCTGGTTCAGATGGGAGATGTTCACGCAGGGGCACCTCGGGCAGGCAAGGGCGGACGGGGTGTCTGGTGGTGCTGTGGGGGTGACCCGTTAAGAAGTCGTCAATGCTCCTCTTGCGGATCGTTACGCAGTCTAACATTTTGCCATATCTTTAGCTTGGTCCCCCGTTCACGGTGCTCGGCCGACTCGGCCTAATGTGGTGCCCTGTCCCGGCAACAGGCCCCGGACACGCCCCGCCCGCCCCGAAGTCAGGACCGCAAGGACCCAGATGCCCCGCTCGAAGAAGTTCCGGCGCGCCCGTCTGATCGTGATCGTGCTGGTCGTGCTGCTGGTGGCCGGTGCCGGCTACGGCGGCTACCGCGGGGTCTCCGCGGTCCGTGCCTCCTTCCCCGAGGTCGACGGCAGCGTCAAGGTGGCGGGCCTGAGCGCGCCCGTCGACGTCAAGCGGGACGCCAACGGCATCCCGCAGCTGTACGCCGACACCGCCGAGGACCTGTTCCGCGCCCAGGGCTACGTCCAGGCGCAGGACCGTTTCTGGGAGATGGACGTCCGCCGGCACGTCACCGCCGGCCGGCTCTCCGAGATGTTCGGCGACGGCCAGGTCGACACCGACGCCTTCATCCGCACCATGGGCTGGCGGCAGGTGGCGCAGAAGGAGTTCGACACCAAGCTGTCGCCGGAGACCAAGAAGTACCTCCAGGCCTACTCGGACGGCGTGAACGCCTGGCTCGCCGAGCACCCCGGCGGTTCGAAGGCCTCGCTGGAGTACTCGCTGCTCGGCGTCGTCAACGGCGGCTACCAGCCCGAGCAGTGGACCCCGGTCGACTCGGTGGCCTGGCTCAAGGCGATGGCCTGGAACCTCTCCGGGAACCTCCAGGAGGAGATCGACCGCTCGCTGCTGGCTCAGGACTTCGGCCCGGACAAGATCGCCGAGCTGTACCCGGACTACCCGTACGCCCGCAACGGCACCATCGTGAAGACCGGCACCGTGGCCGGCGACAACTACCGCCCCGCCGACGGCTCCCCGCAGTCCGGCGCGGCCACCGGCGCCGCCACCGCCCAGGGCGCGGCCACCACCAAGGCGCTGCTGCAGGGCCTGACGGACCGGATCGACGCGATGCCGCAGCTGCTGGGCCGCCCCGGCCAGGGCATCGGTTCCAACTCCTGGGTGGTCGCCGGCACGCACACCACCACCGGCAAGCCGCTGCTGGCCAACGACCCGCACCTGGGCCCCGGCCTGCCCTCGGTCTGGTACCAGATGGGCCTGCACTGCCGGACCAGCTCCCCGGCCTGCCAGTTCGACGTCTCCGGCTTCACCTTCGCGGGCATGCCCGGCGTGGTCATCGGCCACAACAAGGACATCGCCTGGGGCTTCACCAACCTCGGCGCGGACGTCACCGACCTCGTCCTGGAGAAGGTCACCGGACCGGAGACCTACCAGTACGACGGCAAGGACGTGAAGTTCGACCTCCGCAAGGAGACCATCAAGGTCGCCGGTGGCGAGGACCGCACCATCACCGTCCGCACCACCCAGACCGGCGCCCCGCTGATCTCCGACCAGCGCAGCGAGCAGCAGAACGTCGGCAAGTACGCCCCCAACGGCACCTCCGCCCCCGACCGCGGCACCAGCGGCTACGGCGTCGCCCTCCAGTGGACGGCGCTCAGCCCGGGCAAGACCATGGACGCCGTCTTCGAGCTGGACAAGGCGAAGAACTGGGAGGAGTTCCGCGCCGCGGCCAAGGACTTCACCGTCCCCGCGCAGAACCTGATCTACGCCGACGCCAAGAACATCGGCTACCAGGCCCCGGGCAACATCCCGGTCCGCGGCAAGGGCGACGGCACCTACCCGGCGCTGGGCTGGGACCCGGCGTACCAGTGGAAGGACCCGATCCCCTTCTCCGCGCTGCCCTGGAGCCTCAACCCCTCGGCCGGCTACATCGTCACGGCCAACCAGGCCGTGGTGGACCCGAGCTACAAGTACAACCTGACCAAGGGCTGGGAGTACGGCACCCGCGCCAAGGAGATCACCGACCAGATCGAGGGCCTGCTCAAGAACAACGGCAAGATCTCGCCGGACGACATGCAGACCCTCCAGCTGGACAACACCAGCGTGATGGCCAAGACGCTGGTCCCGCTGCTGCTCAAGCAGCCGGTCAGCGACCCGTACGTGCGCGAGGCCCAGGACCTGCTGAAGGACTGGAACTTCCACCAGGACGCCGACTCGGCGGCCGCCGCCTACTACAACGGCGTCTGGCGCCAGCTGCTGATCCTGGCCTTCGGCCAGAAGTTCCCGGCCGACCTGCGGGCCAAGGACAACTGCCTGCTGGTCCGCCGGCAGGACGACCCCACCAAGCCGGACAGCGCCACCAAGATCGTCACCGAGTGCGGCACCCGGGACCCGGGCAAGGCCCAGCCGGACGGCGGCGACCGCTGGACCGAGGTGGTGCGCCAGCAGCTGGAGAAGCCCGACAGCTCGTGGTGGACGTACATCGACGACCAGCACAAGGAGCAGAAGGGCCTGGACAACCTGCTCCAGGAGGCGATGAAGAACGCCCGCCAGGAGCTGACCTCGCTGCTCAGCAAGGACGTCTCCACCTGGAGCTGGGGCCGCCTGCACAAGCTGGAGCTGCGCGAGCAGACCCTCGGCACCGACGACTCCTCGATCGCCTCCGGCGCGGTCCACAAGCTGCTCAACCGCGGCCCATACCGGCTCTCCGGCGGCTCGGCGGCGGTCGACGCGGCCGGCTGGAACGCGGCGGCCGGATACGAGGTGGACTGGATCCCGTCGATGCGCATGGTGGTCGACCTGAACGACCTCGACTCCTCGCGCTGGGTCAACGTCGGCGGCGCCTCCGGCCATGCCTTCCACGACAACTACAACGACCAGACCGACCTCTGGCTCAAGGGCAAGCTGCTGAACTGGGCCTACACACCGGACGCGGTCGAGAAGGCCACCAAGCACAAGCTGGTGCTCACCACCGGCTGACGCCCGTCCGGCCCGTACGGCGGCCCCGTTCCCCCCGAGGGAGCGGGGCCGCCGCCGTTCCCACCCTCAGCCGAGCGCGCGGACCCCGGAGGGCAGCACCGCCAGGTCCACCGGCCGGTCGTGCGGCTCGGCCGGCACCCGCTCCAGCAGCTCGTGCTCGTACAGCAGCACCGCCAGCACCGGCCGCACGCCCGCCCGCGCCAGCCGGGCCAGCACCCGGTCGTAGCTGCCGCCGCCCCGGCCCAGCCGCAGCCCCGCGCGGTCCACCGCCAGGCCGGGCAGCAGCACCACCGCGGCCTCCGTCACCGCCTGCGGCCCGA
>NZ_MSJQ01000112.1 GCF_014596515.1 Streptomyces sp. CBMA156 | reverse complement strand
GCCGGGCTCGGGGCGTTCGGCCTGCTGGCGGTGGTCTTCGCCCAGCGGCACGGGCAGGCCGCGGACGCCGCCTGGGTGGAGGCGGCGCTGGCGGCCGGCAGCGCGGTCGGCGGCCTCGTCCTCGGCGCCCTCGACTGGCGGGCACCGGCCCAGGTCAGGCTCGCCGTCCTCACCGCGGCGTTCGGTGGCACGCTGGCCCTGACCGCCTTCGCCCCGACGCTCCCGCTCCTGGCGGCCGTCGCCGCCCTGGCCGGCCTGGCCGTCGCCCCGACCCTCACCACCGCCTACCTGCTCACCGACGAACTCGCCGGCTCCGGCCGCCGCACCCGGGCCGGCGCCTGGGTCAACGCGTCGTTCAACGCGGGCAGTTCGGGCGGAACCGCGCTGGCGGGCCTGCTCGCCGACCGGCTCCCGCTGCCCGTGTGCCTCGCCCTCGCCGCCACCCCGGCCCTGGCCGCCCTCACCACCGCCCGGCTCGGCGGGCGGCTGTCCGAGGCCCTGCCCACCGGCGGGCCGCGGTAGCCCGACCCCGTCCGTCCTCCTGCCCCGGCGCCGGGGCAGGGCCGGCCGCGCGGGACGGGACGGGACGGGACGCACACCCTGGTGCCGGGCTCCCCGGCCCGGGGGTGCTTCCGGGTGGTCGACGGGGAGAAGGCTGCGTCCACCGGCTCCCCATGTCGGCCGGTCCGGCATCCTTGCGGGCAACCGGCCCTTCGGCCGAGCCAGGTCCTGCCTGCCCGGGCCTGCTCGCCGGTCACGGCCGACCGTGCATCGGCTCATCCCTCGAAAGGCAGCACAGCAACTCATGGACCGCAAACCCGGATACATCTACACAGCCGCCTCCATGGAAGGCAGCGTGGACGGCGTGCTCGTGGCCCCGGACGGCACCGTGTACGTCAGCGACGCGAAGAGCCACATCGTCGTCAAGGTCGACGCGGCGGGCACGATCACGACGTTTGCCGGTAACGGCACCAAGGGGAAGAACGGCGACGGACACCCCGCGTCGAAGGCCCAACTCGATTCCCCGAGCGGGCTGGCGATGGACGGTCAGGGCAACGTCTACATCGCCGACCAGGTCGGCGTCGTGCGCAAGGTCGGGCCGGACGGCGTCATCTCCACGTTCGTTCCGAGCGGCACGCTCGAACGCCCGGCCGGGCTGGCGGTGGACGCCACCACGGGCGACGTGTACGTCGCCGACCTCGGTGCCAACCGGGTGTACAAGGCCGGCCCGCAGGGCGGCGCAGTCTCGCTGTACGCCGGGAACGGTGACCCGGGGCCGCCGCTCAACGGTGCCCAGGCCACGCAAAGCACGCTCCCGCATCCGTCCGACATCGCCACGGACGGACAGGGGAACCTGTACCTCTCCTCTTCCTCTTCCGACGCCCCCGTCGCGAGCGTGGTGCTGAAGAGCGACCAGACGATCCACCTGCTCGAACTCCCCGGATTCCGCCGTACGGACTGCGGATTGGCGGTCGACGGTTCGGGCAACGTCTTCGTCGGCGACACCGGCGGCGAGGGCGACAACGTCGACCCGAACCTGGCGGGGGTCTGGATGTTCGCACCGAAAGACGGAAAACCCGTGAGCCACCCACCTCAGTGGACCCCCTACTGGATCACTGCCATCGGAGAGGGAGCGCTGGGGGACGGGGGACCGGCGTCCGAGGGGCACGTCACGTTTCCCGGAATGCTCTCCGTGACCAGCGGCGGCGACCTCGGCATCGGCGACAGCGTTGCCAGGCGAGTACGGCTGATTCCGTCGGCGCCGACGGCGAAGGCCTGCGCGCTGGAGATCGACTTTCTCGCTCCACCCACGGCCACCCTGCGCGTTGAGTACAAGACGGGCGTGTGGACCGACATCTCCGGCGGGAAGGGTTGGTACTGGCCTCTCGACCAGAGTGGGACCTACCCCGTCTCCATCGTCGGCGGAGGCGCCGGTTACATCGCCCTCACCGTCACCGCCGGTCGCGTCGACATCGACGCCGCGAACACCCGGCTGCCTCAGAGGGTCACCGTCTCCCGAATCCCCAGCGACATCAACAGGTTCGCGTTCAGCTTCGAATCCTGACCGCCCCCGACCGGTCGGCGGTTGAGGTTCTGACCTGTTGCGGCGTCGGAGTGAAAGGGCAACCCGCCCTATGACAGGAGCTTGCCGCCGGTACCCCCGAACCATAGGTTCGCCTACGAATGCCGGGAGTGGTCCGACAGGGAGACCACCCCGGAGACGAGAAGAGGCTGACATGCCGGACGACGACAAGCCCGCCATCACTTCAGAAGACATCTCATTTGGACGACTGAGTAGTCTTTAGGCGTGACGATCGTGGAGCGCCTGGTGCCGGATGAGCTGTGGGAGCTGTTCCAGTTGGTGGTTCCTGCAGCGCCGAGCCGGCCGCAGGGCGGTGGCCGGCGCCGCTACGGGGATCGCGAAGTGCTTGCGGCGATCGTCTTCGTCGCCACCTCGGGGTGCACGTGGGCCCAACTGCCGCCCTGTTTCGGCCCGTCCGGGCCCACCGCCCATCGCCGCTTCACCGAGTGGAGCAGGGCGAGGGTGTGGGCCAAGCTCCACCGGGTGGTCCTGGAGGAACTCGGCGCGCGAGGAGAACTGGACTGGTCGCGGTGCGCGGTCGACTCGGTGAACATGCGGGCCCTGAAAAAGGGGAGTTGACGGGTCCGAATCCTGTGGATCGGGGCAAGTACGGGTCGAAGATCCATTTGCTCACTGAGCGCACCGGTCTGCCCCTGTCACTGGCAATCTCCGGTGCCAACCTCCACGACAGCCAGGCCCTGATCCCGCTCGTCGACGCCATCCCGCCGATCCGCTCGCGGCGCGGCCCGAGGCGACGTAGACCCGGCAAGCTGCACGGCGACAGAGCCTACGACCACCGCTTCATCCGTTCCTACCTGCGCCGTCGGCAGATCCCGGCCCGCATCGCCCGCCGAGGAATCGAGTCGTCCCAGCGCCTGGGCCGGCACCGTTGGGTGATTGAGCGCACCATCGCCTGGCTCGGCGGCTTCCGCCGACTCCACCGCCGATACGAACGCAAGGCCGACCACTTCGCCGCCTTCGCCAGCATCGCAGCAGCCCTCATTTGCACCCGGCGACTGTCCAAATGAGATGTCTTCTTAGGCTGACTCCATCGGTCCAGGAGTTGACACGGGGGCAGGCGGCGCGCTCGGCGGTTGCTGACCAGGGATGCTCGCACGACCAGGTTGCTGCTGGCCTCTGCCCTTGTGGCGCTGCCGCAGGACGAACAAGGTGACAACGCCGATCATGGTCGGCCCCGCCAGAATCCCCGCCAACACCTCCTGCTTGTTCAGTGCTTCGATCACAGACCCGCAGAGCATTCCGACGCAGAGGACGAATCCGGCCACGAGACCGCCCATGGAGAGACGGTAGGAACGCTCAGCCTGACGCTCCTGGGCTTCGCGTTCAGCTTGCCGGGCTCGTTGCTCAATGTCGAGTTTTTTCATTCTCACCGCGTGGGAGCGCTTGAGCACGGGTTCCAGCGCCACCAAAGCGATTTTAAGGTGTTCTGGGGGGAATTTAATCCATTCCCTCAAGATATCCGCGGAGCTCGGTTCGCGGTCGGCGCCACGGTTGGGTGTCATCACTGCTGCCCTCCATCGTCGCCGACCAGAACCACATCCGTGTCTCCTGGTCGCGGAGCCGGGGGCGGACCCAGGGCCCGGAACAGTTCATCAAGTCCCTCCGCCAGATGGCGGGAAGCGGTTGGCAGATCTTCATCATCCGCCAACCACGCAAGATCGGCATCTCGCTCACCGAACTGTGTCGAAAGCTCATCCGCAGGGTGATCGACGGAGAGGACGATCTCGCCGTCAACCAGCGCCCTGACTGGGTCCTTCTCCTTTGGAGCGTGGTGTTGCCGTGTCACCTGGCCCGACTTGTCTTGGCCCGGCTTCCTCGGTGGCTGCGAGGGGCGATTCACCAAATGAAATATGGACAACCCCACGAGCAGGATAATCATGAAGTACTTGACCACACCGTGGAGCCTTAGTCCATCCAAGTATTTGATTTCCTCGAAGTACTTGACTCCATCGTTGACCCATTGCATCAGGTGCAAATTCAAGGCAGGCCACCTCCTCCCAAGGCAGGCCGGCTCCATGCCACGCCTGCTGCGACGGTGAGGTTGTCCCCGACAGGCGACAACCCGCGAACGGCGGCACGGGGTACGTGCTTCCAACAATGCTGCCACACAAGGCTGTTGCCGGAAGGCATGTTGCTTGGATCTCTGGAAGAGCCGTCGCCCGGGGCCTGACGGGCGGTGCGGTAAGCGACTAGAGGTCATTTCATTTGGGTTTGTAAGTTGCTCATGTGAAGATCGTGGAGCGCTTGGTGCCGTAAGGGCTGTGGGAGTTGTCCCCGTTGGTGGTGCCGGCAGCTTCGAGTCGGCCGCAGGGCGGTGGCCGACGCTGTGACGGGGATCGCGAGGTGCCGGCGGCGATCGTCTTCGTCGCCAAATCGGGGTGCACGTAGTGGAGCAGGGCCGGATCCCGTCGATCGGGGCACGTACGGGTCGAGGATCCACCTGCTCACCGAACGTATCGGCCTGCCCCTGCCACTCGCCGTCCCCGGCGCCGACAGCCACGACAGCCAGGCCCTGGCCCCGTTCGTCGAGGCGATCCCGCCGACCTGCTCGCGGCGCGGACCCCTGCGGCGCAGGCCCGGCAAGCTGCACGCCGACAAAGCCTACGAACACCGGTTCATCCGGGCCCACCTGCGACGGCGGCAGATCCCGGCCCGATCGCTCGCCGCAGTGTCGGCTCCTCCCAGCGCCCCGGGCGTCGCCGTTGGGCGATCGAGCGGACCATGGCCTGGCTGGGCGGCTTCCACCGACCGCACCGCCGCTACGAACGCAAGGCCGACCACCTCGCCGTCTTCGCCGGCACCCTCATCCGTACCCACCGACTCTCCAAATGAGACGACTTCTCAGTGGAACCCTCCGACATCGCCCCGGGCGACGACATCGTGTTCAACGGCGTCCATCTCGGACTGGTGACCGTCGCAGCCTTCTACGACAAGAGTGGGAAGAACAAGCTCTACGACGTCCCGGCCAAGGTGGCCGGAAAGGGAACCGAGGTGCACGCGTCCCGCAAGGTGGACGACAAGCTGGCCGCCCAGCATGTGTTGGCCAAACTCGTGACCAGCGAAGGCGACGAGATCCCGGCCCCCAAGACGATCACCTTCGTGGACGCCTGAGCCACGGACGCGACGCACCCGCTCGATCGCGACCCCACGGGCCGCCCGGCACACACCGCCCGGGCGGCTCTCGCGTGTCAAGCCTCGACGCCCCTGCGGCGAGGAGTGGTTGGGCATTGCGGCTGGCGGCCCCGACCCGGTCGCGAGCACCGTGGGCGGCCTCAGGGGCCGCCGAACTTCCCGCGGCGCCGCATGGCGCCCGGTCCACCCGGAGTGGGAAGTCGGGCCGGCCGACTTCCCACTCCGCTTCGCGGCCGGTGGGGGTCAGTCCTGGGAGAGGATCCAGTTCTGGTCGGGGGTGCCGGGCAGGCCGGCGCCGGTCGGGCCGCCGCCGTTGTTGGGGGCGGGGGAGCCGGTGACGGGCTGGTCGACGCCGGTGGTGTGGAGGACGAGGCCCAGGTCGCCGTGGCTCCTGATCAGGGTGGTGTCCTGGCTGTTGTCGATGATCCAGCGCTGGGTCAGGTCGCCGCTGCGGCAGGTCTCCTGGACGACGGCCTGCCCGATGCCCTTGGCGGTGACGCACTTGCCCGAGGTGCTGCCCTTGACGGTGAAGACGCCGACGGACTCGTAGGCGTAGTCGACCTTGTCGAACACCCAGGTCTGGCCGGCCGGAGCGGCGGCGCGGGCGAGGACGCCGGTGCCGGTGCCCTCGTCGAGGTAGGTCTGGTCGCCCTGGACCTGGAGCTGCCCGGTGAAGTGGGTCAGGCCGGCGGACGCCGGGGCGCTGTTGAGGACGGCGATGCCGGTGAAGGCGACGGTCGCCCCCGCGAGGGTGGCGAGGGTCTTGTGGGTGATGAGCCTCATGCGACCCGACGGTACGCCAACGGACCGACGGCGGACAGGAGATGGGGCGACGCCAAGGAGAACGGAATCCCGTCCGGGCCCTTGTCCGACCGGAACGTCTCCTCCGCTCGCCGCCTTGGTCAGAGCCGGAGGAGTTCGCAGAAGCGGTCCAGCGCCTGGTCGGTGCGGCGGCGGTCGCCGGTGGTCGTGAGGTCGAACAGGAGGCCCCGGATGACAGCCATGACCAGTGTGGGGGTGACGGTGTCGGCAGGGCCGGCGGCGATGCCGCGGACCGTGGCGCCGAGGGTGTCGAACCAGCCCGTGATCGCCTCGGCCTGGTCCGGGTAGTTCTCCGGGTGGGCCAGGCCGTCGGCGTGCACCTCGAAGATCAGCCGGACGTACGGAGCGCGCTCGGGTGCGCTCATCCAGGCCCAGATGCCGCGCAGGTGCTCCTCCGGGGACGCCGCTGTCGGCGGGAGGTTCGCGGCCAGCCGTGTCGCACCGCGGCGGCGGGCCTCGGCGAGGACGGCGGACACCAACTCCTGCTTGCTGTCGAAGTCGTAGAGCAGCATGCGCGGGCTGGTGTCGAGAGCAGCGGCCAGCGGCCGCAGGCTCAGCCCGGCCAGGCCGTGCGCCAGTACGTAGTCGGTCGCCCGTGCCAGTGTGCGCTCCCGCCGGGCGGGGTCCGGGGGTCGTCCCACGGTGGATCGTCCTCTCGGTGCTGCGGATCTGAGCCTGCGCCAGTATATGGTACGACTGTTTCAATAACGGGAGGGGACAGCCATGCACGCACTCGACCGCGCGCTCGCACTGGGCGCCGGAGGCCTCGTCGGCACGGCCTGGATGGCCGGGCTCGCCGGCGGACTGCGCCGCGACGGGGTGGATCTCGGCGAGGCCGATCTGATCGTCGGCACCTCGGCCGGCGCGATCCTCGCCGCACTGCTGGCCACCGGCCAGGACCCCGGCCGGCTCGCCACCCCCGTACGTCCTGCCGGCTCCGGCAGCACCCCGCCCCGGGTGGACGGGCGCCGGCTGGGCGAGGTGTTCGCCGTGCTCGGCGATGCCGCCTCGGACCCGGCCGAGGCGTGGCGCCGGGCGGGCCGGATCGCGCTCGCCGCCGAGACCGGACCCGAGCAGGCGCATGTCGCCCGGATGCGCGCGATGGCCGGCGCGGACCAGTGGCCGGACCGGAAGCTCCTCATCACCGCCATGGATGCCGGGACCGGCGAACCGAAGGTGCTCGACCGTGCCAGTGGCGCGCCGCTGTCCTCAGCCGTGGCGGCCAGTACGGCCTTTCCCGGCATCTACCCACCGATCACCATCAACGGCCGCCGGTACATGGACGGTTCCCTGCGGTCGGCGACCAACGCGGGCCTCGCTGCCGGAGCCCGCACGCTCGTCGTGATCGACCCGCAGGCGCACCTGTTCCCCCGCGAACTGCTCCACCGGGAACTCGCGGCCGCGGGGGCGCACACCGTGGTGACCATCGAACCCGATGCGGCGTCAGTACGCGCGTTCGGCCCGAACCTGAACGACCGCACGACCTGGGAACCGGCCTACCAGGCCGGTCTTCACCAAGCCGCCGAAGCCGCGGAGCAACTCCGCCCCGCGTGGAAAACCGCAGCCGGCACGGACTGAACGCGGCCCGACCCCCGAAGCGGTGCCGCGACTCGCCGGCCCCACCCCCGGCCCTACCGGCAAGACCATGATCTACGGCTGGAGTAGTAGGCCTCCGGCCCGTTACGTCCCCGACCCGCGCCCGCCTACGGTCCTTGCCGTGGATACGACAGGGATTCTCGACGAAGCGCTCCACCGGCTGCACGGCACGGGCCCCGAGCGGCTCGGGCGGCTCACCAACCACGCGCCGATGGCCGTCGAGGCCCTCGCCGCCCACGGGCAGGCGGGGGCGGTGCACCGCTGGCTCGACCTGTACGCGCGGAGGCTGGAGGAGTTCCCGTCCCGCGTCGAACCGGTCACGGACGCCAACTGGCGCTCGGCGCTGGGCGATCCGAGCCGCTTAGCCGACTGGATCGGCCACTTCGAGCGGGAGCTGGCGGAGCGTCCCTGGCGCGAGGTGCTCGCCCGGTGGTGGCCCAGGCTGCTGCCCGGCCTGTACGGAGGCTCGACGCACCCGGTGATCCGGGTCGGCCACGCGGTGCGCACCCTGCTGGCGGGCGAGGCCGCCGGGACCGCCGCAACCGGACCGAGGCTGGCGGAACTCGCCCACGGCCTCGGCTACTGGGCCGCCCGCCACCGGCCCGTCGCCGCACCCGCCCGACTGCCCGGCGCCGCCGGCGCGGCCGCCGCGCTCGACGCGGTGCCGCCCATCGCCGTCCGGGACGGCGGCTTCCCCGACCGGCTCGACCGCGTCACGGCCCTGCCGGTGTGGGCGGACGCGGTCACGGAACCGGGGGAGGCGTACGGCCGCCTCACCGAACTGGTGCGGGCGGCCACGCACCGGTACGCCGCGTACGGCCACGGCGAGGAGACGATGCTGGTCCACGCGGCCACGGCCCCCAACGCCGTGCTGCGCACGCTGCCCGCGCTCCCGCGGGCGCTGTGGCCGGCGAGCCTGCGGGCGGCCTGGACGGCCTCCGCGGCGGTGACGGCGATGTACGCGCCCGCCGCGCCGGTCGCCTGCGTCCCGCCCGGGGCGTTCACCCCCGAGGAGGTGTTCGAGCGGGCCCTGGCGCACGGGGACGAGCACGTCATCAAGCTGGCGGACACGGCCCTCGACGTCGGCGACGCACCGGCGCTGGCGGCGGCCCTGCGCGCGATGGAGCTGAGCGACCCGCTGGGATGAGGGGTACGCGGGGTCACGAAATTCGTCCGGCGGTCCCGTCGTCGGATCCGTCGGCGTGAACGTGTACATCAGGGCGGCAACTCCCCGACGGCACCTGCCACATGCCTCCGAAGGCCGACCCCCGACGCCCCGCGCGACCGCCGCGCACCGACCCCCGCCGCCCGGACCGGACCGGGCGCCCCGTGAGCGTGCACCCCACCGCCTCCACCGCGAAGGAGTCCTGATCATGGCGAAGCTCATCATCGACCTGGTCGAGCGCACCGTTGCCACGTACGCAGCGTCGTTCCTCGGCCTGCTGCTGGCGGACGGGTTCGACCTGACGTCGATCAGCGCGCTCAAGGCGGCGGCACTGGCGGCGCTTCCGGCCGCGCTGACGGTGGTCAAGGGGGCGGTCGCGTCCCGCGTCGGCGACCCGCAGTCGGCCGCCCTGCTGGGCCGCAGCCGGGAGTGACCCGGCCCGGGGCCGGCCCCACCCGGCCGGGGCCGGCCTCACCCGGCCGCCGGCCCGCCCCACGGGGTCCGCGCCGGGTCGCCGCCCGTCCACGGCGCCCGGCCGTCCTCCGCCAGCACGCTGACGAGCCACTGGAAGTGGGGCTCCTCGTCGAGGTGGTGGGAGGAGCCGGGCAACGGCCTCAGCGCACCCTCGCGGAGGCGGTCCCCGAAGAGCACCACCGACGTCGCCCCGCTGTCCTTCGACGACCGCCAGACCAGGCCCTGCGCCCAGGGGGCCGTCGCCCGCAGGGCCCTGGCCCACTGCCGGGTCCTGCGGTAGTCCTCCTTCGCCCCCCGGACGAGCCACTCGCCCTGGCCGACGGCGGCCAGGTCCCCCGGCTCGGCGAGGGACACCAGGCAGGCGTCCACGGTGAGTTCCACCGCCGAGATCACCCGGTTCCTGGCCTCGGCCTTCGGGTCCTCGGCGGGCCCGTCCCGGCCCTCGTCGAGGAACACCTCGAAGACCGCCGTCCGGGGGCTCAGGGCCGCGTAGTAGTACGGGTACGGCTCCTCGGAGGTGCTGTCGAAACGCCCGCCGCGCGGGGTGCCCCCGGTCGGGCCGGGGTTGAACTCGACCGGCGACCGGTGGGAGCGGTGGACGCGGTGCAGGACGGTTCCGCGGGGGAGCAGGTGCCGTCTGGGTGCGGTGGTCATGACGGTGAACCACTCAGAGTCGCTGGTGTGTTCCGGTCGACGTCAGCCCGGCCGTCTCTTCGAGGGCCGAGAGGAAGGCATCGCGGGTGAGGTTCTTGCGCGCGAGGAAACAGATGTCGGTCAGCGGCGACTTGGGGTTCTGCCGCAGGTACCCCACCGCGGCCGCGACCATGCGCTGCGCGGTCGTCTCCCGGTCCCCGCGGCCCGAACCGACGCCCAGCGGCGGGAAGACGATGGACCGCGGCGGCTTGTCCGCGCCCAGGCGGGCGGCGGCCGCAAGCGCGTTGGTCACGCAGCGGTCGATCCCGCCGATCTGCTGGAAGCCCTCTCCCGGCTCGCCCTGGACGGTGGCCACGTGGACGACGAACGCCACGTTGTGCGAACGCGCGAGCTCACCGGAGCCCGTGACGATCGCGACACCGGGGGCGACCGGCGTCTTCCCGCGAACCTTCGCGGAGAGCTCGTCGGCGATCACGTCCTCGACGATGTGCCCGAACTCGTCACGCCTGGCGCCCTCGTACCTGATGGTGCCGGAGATCGAGCGTTCGAACTGGCTGGACATCTGCATCTCGGTGTTCTCGGAGTTCACCCAGATGTCGACGGACTTGAGGTCGCGGAGATTACCGGTGATCAGGCAGATCCGCTTGCCGCGGACACCGTCCAGGAGGAACGGGTGAACGACGAACTCCCGCAGGGTCTCGGGCGCTTGATCAGTGCGGGTGGCAGCGGTGCGCTGACGCGGAATCCGGGCCGGGGGAGGGGAGGCGTTGCCGCGGTCGATCTCGGTGACCCTGCCGTGCACCCACATGATGGCGCGCAGGACGACGAACACGAAGGCGCCGGCCCCGCCGAGGGAGAACCCGAACGCCGAGCCCTGGACCTCGGTTTGAGGAAAGAAGGCGAAGAGGACGAGGGTCGCTGCGAGGGCGAGGCAGAGCCAGGCGTACGTCATGGTGGCCTGGCCGCGGGTGCCGGCCGGGCCGGGGGAGCGGTGAAGCAGGAGGGCCATGCTGAGGACGAGCAGCACGGTGGCCGCAGCGAGTACGGGGACGTTGACCGACAATCCGCACCACCCAGGGGAGTCCGGTGTTCCGGGGGCTCCTTACCCGGGCGGGCGCGGGGACATGCGAGGGGTGCTTCAGGGGCGGTGGGTCGGGAACTCGCCCCCGCGGACGGCTTCGATGAAGGAGGTCCAGGAGGAGGAGGGGAAGAGGAGGGCTGGGCCGTCGGGGTCCTTGGAGTCACGCACCGGGACGGCTCCGGGGAGGAAGCCAAGGGCCGCCTCGATGCACTCGCGTCCGTCGCCCGCGCTGTAGCTGCTCTTGTGCCAAGTGGCCTTCTTGAGATCGACGTTCTGCAAAGCGGTACTCCTCCATCACATCGGCGATCAGGGCGCGGGAATCCCCTCGCGAGAGTGCATCGGCACGCACCAGGTCGAAGTCCTGCCTGGACTCTGCGACAACCGATGGGGCGTCACTGAATCGCCCACGGTACAGGCTCTCCGAGTACACGCATTCCTTCCCGTCCGGCATCACCATCAGGATGATGGATGTCGACGGCATCACCAGCGCCGGGCGATCGAACGGAGCCACCTCGACCACGATGTTCGAGCGCTCGGTCACCGTGAGCAGGTGTTCCATCTGCCGCCGCATCACGCCCGGACCGCCGATGATTGAGCGGATTGCACTCTCGTCAAGCACCACCATGAGTGTCGGCCCGTCAGCAGCCAAGAAGCGGCGCTGCCGCTTCAGCCGAGCTTCGACCCGCTCGGCCATCAGCTTCGGGTTGTTGCGCGCGTTTCCGGCGCGCATCATCGCGTGAACGTACTCTTCGCACTGCAAGAGGCCGTTGATCCGGTTGTACTGAAGCACTCGAATCGCCAGGGCTTCGTCCTCCAGCTCAGTGAACATCCCGAACCAGTCCGAACTTTCGATGTCCGCCTGCCAGTCCACCCGTTCCCAGAGTCGGACCAGCATGCCTCCCATGGCCAGGAAACCGTCGATCCGTTCCACGGTATCCCGGTTCATCGACCTCCTGCCGCCTTCGAACCGGGTGATCACCGTGCGGTCGACGTGCAGCAGCTTGCCCAGTTCCTCCTGCGTGTAGCCAGCTCGCTCGCGTGCGAAGCGGAGCGCTTCGCCGAACATCTCCGCCGGGCTCACGGTCGGCCCGCTACCAAGACGCCGATGTGCCATGTGTTTCTCCTTCAGGTGCCACGGATCTCTACACAGCGATTTGGTCGCCACCGTATCTCCAGCACCTCGATGATTGAGGCCGGAACGCAGTCAATTGCATGCATAGCGTGACGCGCGCTCCCGTCGTACGCCCCCTCCGCCCCCTGAGGTGCACCCCCATGCTCACCACCCGTCGCCCCCGCATGTTCGTCGCGCGCCTCGACTCCCGGGCCGAATCCACGCCCCTGGCCCGGTACTTGCTCCGCGCCTACCTCTCCGGCCTGTCCGACGGAGAGTGCTACGCCGCCACCGCCGAACTCCTCCTCGGCGAGTTGTTCGCCAACGCCGTCCAGCACTCCGATGCCCCCGATGACTGCCACATCGAGGTTCGCTTCGCCCTCACCCCGGACCACCTGCTGCGCCTCGAAGTCCACGATGCCGACAGTGGCCACCCCACCCTCCGCACCGCCGGCCCGGACGACGAGCACGGACGCGGCCTGTTCCTCGTCAACGAACTCGCCCACCGCTGGGGCTGCGAGGCCCGCCTCGGCGGCATCGGGAAGTTCATCTGGGTCCTCGTCGCCCCTGCCGTCGCTCCCTCCCTCCTCACCGCTTGAAAGCCCGACCCTCCATGAACCTCACCACCGTTGCCCGCCACGCGCTCACCCGCGGCCACACCCCGGCCGCCACCTACGCCCTCCTCGCCCGCCGCACCCAAAAGCCCCTGCCCTCCGCCCGCGCGGTCTGCCTCGCCCTCACCATTCCCCTCGCCGAGACCACCCGCCGCCTCGCCGACTGCCACGACGCCCTGCTCGCCGACCCCCGCCCGAACTCCGAAACCGACACCGGCGAAGTCCTCGAAGCCCTCGGCGTCTTCGACGTCCCGAAGTCCCTCACCGACACCGGACTCGCGGTCGTCGACCTGTTCCTGACCGCGATCGGCGCCATGGGTGGCATCCGGGCCGGCCACCGGCACGGCCTCCAGCGCTGGTTCACCACCGGCAACCTCACCACCGCCTACCTCTCCCTCGCCGCCGCCCGCCCCCTGCCCCGCACCGGCAATCCCGCCCAGTACTGGACCACCCTCGTCACAGCCGGCGAACTCCTCGCCACCACCCCCAGCCCCGACCGCCGCATCATCTACGCCCTCGTCCACTGCCGCACCCAAGCCGCCACCCTGCGCCAGAAGTCGGACCCGCCGACTTCCCGCGCACCGGTTCGGTAGGCCTGGTACCGGTACGGTGCGGAACATGCTCCGCCTGTGGTCGGAGCCCTGGGGCTCCGACCACAGGCTGTGTCCCGGCGCGGCCCGCGCGGTGTCGGCCGGCTGTCAGTGGGGACGGCGACCTGCCGGTGGGATGTGAGCGGCCTGCGGAACCTTGTGAAGGGACGGCGCGGCCGATCCGCCCGCCGTCCCTCCAGACCACTCCGAACTCCGGGAGCCCCGCCGTGCCAGCCACCCCCTCCGTACCCCAGGCCGCGCCGTGGGACGTCCACCAGCTGCCCCGTGCCGACGGGAAGAACGTCCTGGTCACCGGCGGCAACGCGGGCATCGGGTACTTCGTCGCCGAGCAGCTCGCCGGCACCGGGGCCACCGTCGTCCTCGGCAGCCGCGACAGAGCGAAGGCCGAGGCCGCGATCGCCTCCATCGGCTCGCGCGTCCCCGGCGCCAGGGTGACGCACCTGCCCCTGGACCTGGCCGACCTCGGCTCGCTCCGGGCCTCCGTGGACGGGCTCGGGCTGGACCGCCTCGACGCCGTCGTCCTCAACGCCGGTGTGGCGCTCGACCATCCGCCGCGCCGCGAGACCGGGGACGGCCACGAGCTGATGTTCGCCACCAACCACCTGGGCCACTTCGCGCTGACCCACTGCCTGGGCCCCCTGCTCACGGCGACCCCCGGGAGCCGGGTCGTCACCACGGGCAGCTTCGCCGCCAAGTCCGAACGCCTGGACCTCGACGACCTCCAGAGCACGCGCGACTACCGGCCCAAGCGCACCTACGGGCGCTCGAAGCTGGCCCAGATGCTCTTCGCCGTCGAACTCGACCGCCGACTGCGGGACTCGGGCAGCACGACGCTGAGCGTGCTCGTCCACCCCGGCGGCGCGCTCGACTCCCTCACCCCCTCCCGCCCGCCGCTCCACGTCCGCACCACCGGCGAGCGGCTGCGCCACCTGCCGCTCGGGCTCGTCGTCCAGGGCAAGGACGCCGCCGCCTGGCCCGCCGTCCGGGCCGTGCTCGACCCGGGTGTGCGCGGCGGCCGGATGTGGAGCCCCCGCGCGTTCGGACTGCGCGGCACGCCCAGGGCCGAACCCCTCTGGGACCACCTGACCGACACCGCGACGGCGGCCCTGTTGTGGGAGGCCAGCTGCGACCTGGTCGGCGACGGGCTGGCGCCCGCGCTCTGAGGCTGACGGCCGTGCGTGGGAAGTCGGCCGGGCCGACTTCCCACGCGATCGACCCCGTTCTCCGCGGTGGCGGCGGGGCCCCGCTGCTACCCGCTACCCGCTACCCGCCGGGTGCGGGCGCGTGGCAGGTGATCAGGGGGTGGTCAGGCCGAACCAGTAGTCGAAGGTCTCCAGCAGTCCGTTGAAGGTGTTCAGGGGGCCGATGGTGCCGGAGACGACGGTGAGATCGCCGGACGCGACGAGCTCGTCGGGGGTGGCGTCCGCGATGGCGAGGCGGTTCAGGCCGGAGCGGGTGATGCCGTACGTGGCGTCGGCGTCGTCCGGGGCGGGGTCGGGCGTGTAGACGAGCACGCCGTTGCGGAGCCGGACGGTACAGTCGGCCGGATCGCCGGGCAGGCCGCCGGTGACGGCGAAGCCGAGGGTGAGCGGCGACGTGGCGGCGGCGGGGCCGTTGAGGCGGATGCCGAGGTAGTCGAAGAGCATGTCCAGCTGCATGGCGGCGAGGACGGGCTCGGTGATGACCTGCGGGCTGGGCAGCGGGACCGGGGTCCCGCCGGTGGGCCGGGTGCGCAGTTCGTTGGCGGCGGCGAGGTAGAAGTTGCGCCACGGACCGCTCTCGGCCTGGTAGCCGAGCTGTTCGAGGACGTCCGCCTCCAGCGCGCGGGCGTCGGTGTCGGTGGGGTCGGCGAAGACCGCGTGGGAGAGGAGTTCGGCGGCCCACCGGTAGTCGTCGGGGCTCTTGGCGTTGTCGTACGCCTGCCGGGCGATCTCCACGACCCTGGCCGCGCCGCCCAGGGCCTCGACGTACCGGGGCCCGGACGCCTCGGGGGGCAGGGTGTGCAGGTGGGCGGCGTTGCCGTCGTACCAGCCGAGGTAGCGCTGGTAGACGGCCTTGGCGTTGTGGTTGGTGGTGCCGTAGTAGCCGCGGTTGAACCACTGATCCGTCAGGCTCTGCGGCAGCGCGTCGTCCAGGTCCTCGGCGATCTCCGTCATGGTCAGGCCGTGGTTGGCCAGCCGCAGGGACTGGTCGTGGAGGTAGCGGTACAGGTCGGCCTGGCTGGTGAGGAAGGAGACGATCGCGTCCGGGCTGTCCGGGGTGTTCCAGCGGGGCCAGAAGTGGCTGGCGAACAGGGTGTCGGACTTGTCGCCGAACCACGCGACGGACTGGTTGAGGTACTCCGACCAGCTCTTGGCGTCCCGGACCTGGGCGCCGCGCAGGCTGTAGAGGTTGTGCAGGGTCGGGGTGGCGTTCTCGGCCATGCACAGCGCCCGCACGCCGGGCAGGTAGAAGTTCATCTCCGACGGGGCCTCGGTGCCGGGGGTGAGCTGGAACTCCAGCTCCAGCGGCCCCAGTCGGTGGCGCGTGGGCCCGTCGGCGTCCGCCGTGATGCTGATCGTCGGGGGCACCAGGCCCGAGAGGCCCACGGAGGTGTTCTTGCCCAGGCCGGCGTCGACCTGCCCCTGGGCGGACCGTTCCAGCAGCGTCCCGTACATGAACATGGCCCGGCGCTGCATCGCGTTCCCGGCGTAGACGTTCTCGCTGACGGCGTGTTCCAGGAAGCCGTCCGGCGCGACGACGTCCACCCCGTCCGGCACCGTGCCGCCGTCGAACAGGCCCCCCACGCCGGCGTAGTGGTCGACGTGCGAGTGGGTGAAGATCACCGCGCAGATCTCGCGGTCCTCACCGCGGTGCTGCCGGTAGAGCGCCAGGGCTGCGGCGGCGCACTCCTCGCTGATCAGGGGGTCCACCACCACGATCTTGCGGGAGTGGAGGGTGTGGTCCTCCAGGAAGGTGATGTTGGACAGGTCCATCCCGCGGACCTGGTAGACGGCGTCCTCGACGACCTCGAACAGGCCGGCGTTCATGTTCAGCTGCGCGTTGCGCCACAGGCTGGGGTTGACGGTCTCCGGTGCTTCGCCGGTCAGGAACGAGTACGGGGCCAGGCTCCACGCGGGGACGTCCGGGTTGGAGGCCTTGGGCACGGTGAAGTCCGAGGGCAGGGCCGCGATCAGTCCCTGGGTGGCGAGGGCGGCCTCCGGGTCCTGGTCCGTCGGCGGGACGGTCACCGCCTCGTTCAGATCCTTCGTCAAGGCGGTCGCCGGCTGGGGCACGTTGCTCGCGGAACGGGTCAAGGGAATTCCCTTCGCTCGGCCGGGGTACGCCCGGCAGGGGGCTGGGTTCCACCAGAATCTCACTGACAGCAATCGAATTGATGCATGCTGTCACCGAGCGGCCTGGAGATCCTCGCAGCCGGTGGCCGTCGTCACCAGGGTGAGAACCGGCCAAACCGCCGGCGGCCGGGTGCCGCTCGCGGCCGATCGGGGCGGCGTGGTGTGGTGGCCCGGGCGCTCGAAGGCCGCGGCCGATCAGTTCCTTCGCTGCTCGGACGTCCTCACGCCGCCACCAGGCGCGGAGGCAAGGAAGTGCCGGCCCCGGAGAGCGACCGTCCAGCCGGGGCCGTCGGACGCTGCCGGGACGTCCAGCTGCCAGCCGTTCGCGAACCGGACGTTCAGGGTGCCCGCGTCGTCGGCGCGGACCTCGGCGACCACCTGGTCGAGCAGCTGCGTGACCCTGTCCAGGTTGAGCCGCGCCGCGGCGTGGACGGGAAAGGCTTCCGTGCCCGCCGTCAGCTCGGCCGGCCCGTGCGCCTCGATGCCGTGCGGGCCGATGTGCAGCCGAACGGTGCTGCCGAGGACCACCTCGCCGACGCCCACTCCGCGCATCGGGCGGAGGTCCCAGCCGTCTTCGACGCGGTCGATCCCGTTCTCCATGGGGGCAAGGCTACGGAGCGGCGCGGCCGGGGGGCGCAGCCGAGGGGTGCGGGTGGCCGGCGGGGCGGGGATCAGCCTGCGTGCGGGGGCCACGGGCCGGCGAGCAGCCGCCGGGCCTCGGCGACGATCGCCGAGGCGGTCCCGGCGCGCGGGCCGTGGCCGGTCGACTCCCAGGCGTCGACCAGGTCGACCAGCGGCCGCAGTGCCTCGGGCCGGCCCAGCGGGCCCCAGCCGTCGTGGGCGATCGCACCGCCGCCGGTCGCGGGTGCCGCACTTCCCGTCACGATCAACCGGAGCCACCAGCGGGCGAGTTCCCAGCGGGCCGACTCCTCCGGGAGGGCGGTGCCGTCGGCGGGAAGGTCCGGGGCGAGGCCCAGTTCGGCGAGCACCTGCCCGAACAGCGCGCCGGCCCGCCCGTACTCGTCGCGGGGCAGGCCGGCGAGCGGGGGGAGGGACGGGGCCTCGACGCCGAGGGCCAGCGCGACCAGCCCGGCCCGGACCATCTGGTCGTCGTGGACCCGGCGGCCGATCAGCTGCTCCAGTGCCAGCATCCGCAGGTGCTCGACCGCTTCCTCCGGGGTCGTCGCGCAGGGGTCGTGTGGTGTGGTGAACGCCGTCTCCGGGCAGCCCTCGACGATGGTCGACCAGAAACGGACCGTGGCACGGGCCCGGGAACGTCCGGTCGGCTCGGTGTCCGGTTGGTCGTTCGGCCGGGTGCCCGGCTGGTCGTTCGGCCGGTCGTTCGGCCGACCGGTGAACTCGTGCCGGACGTAGTCGGCGAGGTCGTCCCCGTAGCGGATGATGTCGCTCTGGTGGACCGAGAGCACCGGGTGGCCCGACTCGCCCGGCGTGCCGGGCAGGTAGCGGTGGCCGTAGACCGGGACCAGCCGTGGTGCGGCCGCCAGTGCGGTGCGCGCGATCCGCAGCGCGTCCGGTGCCCCGGTGGGCCTCGGTCCCCAGCCCGGGTACCAGAACCCGTTGTGCGTGACGTCGAACAGCACGCCCTCGACCGGCCGGGACAGCCGCTCCCGCAGGTCCTCGGGGTCGCCGTGGCGCCAGTCCGGCCACTCGCGCGCGCCGTGCGGGAGCCCGGCGGCCAGGAAGACCCGGTGGTCCGCGGCGAACCGGAAGCCGAACCGGGCCTCGACCCCGTCGAGTTCGCCCTTGCTCAGACCCGGCCCAATCTCGGCGCGGAGGAGGTGCTGGAGATCCTCGGCGGCTTCGGGGGTGAGCGGGCGGGGCGACGAATCGATCACGGGGGCAGCGTAGTGGTCCGTACCGGTACCGGAGGGGGCGGAGCCTGTGAGGCCGGGCGGCTCTTCCGAGGGGCCGGGGCCGGGCGTCAGTTCAGGGCCGGTCGTCGGGGTCGGCGGCCCGGGCTTTGGCCGCGGCGCCGGGGCGGGGTGTCCCGTCGACCGCGACGCAGATGCCGAAGACGCGGGCGTGGTTGGTCCAGCCGTTGATGCGGCCCCGGTTGTTGCTGATCTGGACGCGCTGCCTCGCCTGGTCGAGGGACGACACCAGGCGCAGGTAGACGGTGCCGGCGGCGCGGGCGAGGACGATGTCCCCGGGCTCCAGCTTCGACGGGTCGACCGGGGCGACGGCCACCAGCTGCCGACTGCGGATCAGCGGGACCATCGAGGAGCCGCTCGGCCGGAACTCGACGGTGGCTCCGCCGGCCACCCTTGCCGCCACCGCGTCCAGTGCACCCATCCGGTGATCGTGGCAGACGCGGTGGGTGCGGGCCCACCGGTTTTCCGGCGTCACCTCCCCGCCGGGGAGGCGGGCGTTGACGCGTCCGTGAGGGCGGAGCCGCACTACCGGGGCGGTGCCGGTTCCTTCCGGAGGAGCTCCTCGGCGGAGCACATGCCGTCCGGGTCCAGGTAGAGGCAGATGTTGAAGCCCTTCGCATCGTGCTGGACCTGGGCTTCGAGGCCGCACCAGCTGGGGGAGTCGGCGTTGTCCGGCGATATCGAGAAGTTCGTGCCTTCGTCCGCCGAGCCGCTCGGTTCCCAGACCCGCCACTTGCCGGCCTTCATGCTCGTGGAGCAGGAGTAGCCGTGCATCGCGTGCTCGATACCGTCCACCGTCAGGCTGTGGTCGGCCGACAGGTGCACCCTGGCACCGGCAGTGTTGCTCCAGTCCCCGACCAGCTCGGCCTGCGTGAGTACGGCTGCCTCGCCGCCGGCGGCGGCGCACGAGGTGCAGGCGAGTACCAGGCACCCGACGACCGCGGCCACCCGTCCGGCGAACCCGCCGAGTCGGTGGGCCGTGCGGTGCGCCCGGCCGCCCGGGTGCGGTGCCGGCCGTCTGCCGTGGCCGGCTCCTTTCGGGCCGTCGTGTGCTGGATCCATGTCCCACCCCTTGGTTCGGGAGCGTCGGCGCATGCGCGTGCCCGGCGGGCCGGCGATGCTCCGCCGCGTCCGGGCCAGCCTTGCACATGTTTTGAACCCGTTCAATTTGCGAGGGCCGATGGATCGGAGCGGCCGCCCCGGGCTGCCGAGGCGCTGGTCGCAGACGTCAGGCACGGGCGGCGGCGGTGGTGGTGACGGCGGTGGCGTCACCTGTGGCGCGCGGCGGTCCTCTCACTGGTCCTCCTCGGGGGAGCGGGGGCTGATGCCACGGTTGTTCCCGTACGATCCGACCGGTAGGCCCCCCGCAGGGGTGGTGCGGGCGGCGCCGGGTTGACGCGGATTCAGTCGGCGGAGAGCACCGGGCGGCGGGCGGTGGTGCGGTAGCCCAGGTGCTCGAAGGCCGCGGCCATCGGGGTGTTGGCCAGGTCGGTGTCGGCACGGACCTGCTGGGGATCGGTCTCGGCCGCCAGGATCCGGGGGGTCTCGGCGAGGATCTCGTCCGCGTACCCGTGGCCCCGGTGCCCGGGCAGCACCCCGAGGTAGCCGACCACGGGGGAGGCGTGGTTGCGCGAGGGGATGGCGAAACCGACCACCTCGCCGTCGGGCGTACGGGCGGTGCGCCACCAGGAGCGCTCGCCGGGCATGGTGTCGCGGTAGAACGCGACGTCCGCGCGGGGCTGGGCCCCGGCGCCGATCCGGGCGGCCTCCCGGCGGGTGGCGGCGTCGAGGCTGCCCTCCAGGACCCGGCGGAACAGGCCGGCGAAGACCTCGTCGTCGGGCTCGGCGCGGAAGAGCAGACGCTCCGACGGCTCCCGGAGGCCGGCCCGCTGGGTCCACTCGTAGCGCAGCCGCTCCACGCTCGCCGTCAGCCCGACCCGGCAGGCCGCCTCCTGAGGCCAGGCCACGCCCGCGACCGCGTCGGGGCGGTCGTGTCAGTCGGCGGGGAGGAACAGGTGGTACGCGGGCGGGGCGCTCGCGCCGGCGGCGGCGAACGCCGGGTGCGCGGCGGCGAGCAGCCCGGCGGCCGGGGCGGTGCGGTCGGTGGGCAGGGTGGTGCGGTCGGGGGGCCGGGGTGGGCGTGGTCGGTGGCCGGCCGTACCGCGTGGTGGACGAACACGGCGTCGAGGGCACCGGGCGACGTGTCTTCGGGGGAGCCCCACCAGACGGCGAGGGCGAGCGGCGCGGTGCCGGGGGCCTCCTCGGCGACCCACGTCCACGCGGGGCGGTACTCGCGGGCGGCGAGCCGGGCCCGGTACGTGTCGGCCGTGAGGTCGCAGGCCGGGTCGGCGACGAGGAGGGGGAGGAGGCGGTCGATCTCGGACGCGAGGGTGGGGCGGGTGCGGGTTCGGGTGCCGTCGGGGCGCACCCGATCATCCCCGCCACCCCATCGCCGCGCACCGGAAGTCGGCCCCGCCGACTTCCGGTGCACACCCCCCAGGCCGCCTCAGCACAGCCGTCGGCCGTGTCAGTGCCCGGTGGTAGGCATGGGCCGCAAGAACAGGAGGGGTACGCGTGACGACCGGTGAAGGAGAGGAGGCGAGATGAGTACGAGGCTGTATCTGGACAGTGCCCGGCAGCCCCGGACGCCGGACGGGTCGGCGGGGGAGTGGGCCGACTTCTTCGACGGGGCGATGGAGCTGGAGGCCAAGAACTGGCCGCCGCTGCTGTGGTGGGCGATGTTCGGCCGCGCGGACCTCGCGGAGGCGAGGATCGCCGACACCGAGGACGCCGGAACCGTGGAGCACGCGGAGCTGCTGGAGGAGTGGGGCGAGGCCACCTACCCGTACCTGGTGGTCGACCAGCCGACGGCGCTGGCGCGGCTGCGCGCCCGGCGGGAGGCGCTGACCGGCCTGCTCGGCGAGCGGTTCGCACCGCTCTACGACGAGTTCGTCGCGCTCGTCGACGCCCGGTTCGGACCCTACGTGCTGCTGCGGACCGAGGCGTTGGCCGACGGCGGTGAGGACGGTGAGGGCGGTCTCCGCAGGGTTTTCGAGGAGACCCTGGCCGACCTGGAAGGCCTCGACGCGGGCCGCGCCCCGGCGGCCGGCGGGTGCCTGGACGACCTGGTCGGGTACTTCCGGCGGTGGCAGCACACCGACCCGGTCTGGCTCTTGGCGGGCGCCGGCAGGGGATGGCCGAGCGCCGGGCTGCGGGAGCGCCTCGCCGTCGGCGCCGGCGCGGCCGGGCGGCCGTCGGCGGCCGGGGGACGGGTGCGGGGCGCCCTGGCCGGGCTGGTGGCAGGCCTCGTCCGGAGGAAGGGGTGAGCGGCTGGGGATGAGCGGCTGGGTGCGGGCGAGGGTGGCGGCCTGCTTCGGGGTCAGGGCTGTGCCGTGGGTGAAGGCCTTCCGGAAGGCTTGCTTGCCCGGGGCGGCGGTTCGGTTGGTGTCGGCGTCGGCGGTGAGCGGCTGGGTGCGGGCTCAGTCTGCCGTCGGGGTGCGGGCGAGTTCGGCGGCTTGCTCCGGTGCCAAGGCCGTGCCGTGGGTGAAGGCCTCCCGGAAGGCCTGCTCGCCCAGGGCGGCGGTCGTGCGGGCGGTGATCCGGTCGACGTCGGCGCGTTCCGCGGCGGGCAGTGGGGCGCCCACGCTGCGCCGGGCGGCGTCGGCGGCGCCGAGCAGCAGTGCGGCGCGGGCCGGGCCCTCGGTGCCGGCTGCGAGCGACTCGGCTCCCGCCAGGCCCTCCAGGGACAGTGCGAACGCGCGCGGCTCGGCGAGGGTGAACGCGTAGTCCAGGCCCCGTAGATGGTGGGCGAGCGCCGCGGGGCGGTCGCCGCGCAGTTCGGAGGTGAAGCCCAGCTCGGCGTGCCGCAGGTGGTCGCCGACCGGGGACACGAAGCGTGCCAGCATGCTGAGCAGCCGTGCCTCGGCCTCGTCGAGGGCGCCGGAGCGGCGCGCGCCGAGAGCGAGGCCGGTCTCGGCGGCCGACTCGCCGAACCGGTAGCCCTGGGCGACGGCCAGCTTCCGGGCCCGCTCGTGGAGTCCGGCGGCGCGCGGCCAGTCCTCGGCGAGCAGGGCGAGGCGGCCGAGCCCGGTGAGCCGTGCGGACACCTCGGTGTGCAGGCCGAGTTCCTCGGCGAGCGCCAGGCCCTGCCGCTGGCGGCGTTCGGCCGTGGCGTAGTCGCCCATGATCTGCGCGTACGTGGCCAGCGGCGAGACGGTCTGCAACTCGCCCCAGCGGTCGCCGAGTTCGTGGAAGGCCGTGGCGGCGCGCACACCGTCGCGGTCGAGGTCGGCCAGGTCGCCGGTGAAGAGCCGGTGCAGCGTGCGCAGCGCGAGGCCGGCGGCGACGCCCCAGCGGTCTCCGGCCGCCTCGAACAGCGCCACCGCGGCGTCGTTCAGCTTCGCGCTCGCCGCCACGTCGCTCGCGCTGAACTCCCCGTACGCGCAAAGCCACAGGGCCCGGCCGCGGCGGACCGGGTCCGGCACGCCGTCCGCGAGGCCGTGCGCGGCGCTGTGGGCGGTGCCGTCCGCGAGGCCGTGCGCGGTGGCGTCGGTGATGCCGCCGACGGCCGCCGCGGGCTCGCCGGTCATACGGGCGAACGCGTAGTGCAGCAGCGCGAGTTCGGCATCGCCCGGGGCGGCCTCTACGGCGGCGTGGAGGCGGCGCCTGGCCTCGGTGAGTCGGCCGCGCAGGAGCCACCACCAGCACAGCGAGACGGTGAGCCGGGCCGCGTCGGACGGCCCGGACACCCCGGACGGCCCGGGCCGGGTGAACGCCTCGTCGAGGGCGGCGCGCAGGTTCGCGGCCTCGGCGTCGAGCACCGCCAGCCGGCGCTGCTGGCCCGCGCCGCGCAGCTCCGCCTCCGCGCCTTCGGCGAGCGCCAGGTAGTAGCGCAGGTGCCGGCGGCGGGTGTCGGCCGCGTCCGCCATCTCGTGCAGCCGGTCGAGGGCGTAGGCGGCGACCGTCTCCAGCAACCGGTAGCGAGTGCCCGTCGGGCCGGTGACGACCACCACCAGCGACCGCTCGACCAGCCGGGTCAGCAGGTCCAGGACGTCCGCCCGGTCCACGCCGTCGCCCGCGCACACCGCCTCGGCCGCGTCGAGCGTGCAGCCGTCGCGGTGCACGGCCAGGCGCCGCAGCACGATGCGTTCCGGCGCGCCGAGCAGTTCCCAGCTCCAGTCGATCACGGCGCGCAGCGTCCGCTGGCGGGCGGGCGCGTCGCGGCGGCCGGAGGTCAGCAGCCCGAACCGGTCGCCGAGCCGGTCCGCCAACTCGCGGACGCCGAGCGCCCGGACCCGGGTCGCGGCCAGTTCGAGCGCGAGCGGGATGCCGTCCAGGCGCTCGCAGACCTCCGCCACCGCGGCCAGGCCGCCGTCGTCCTCGGCCGCTCCGAATCCCGGTGCGGCGGCCGCCGCCCGGGCCAGGAACAGCGCCTGTGCCTCCGCCGGTTCGAGCGGTTCGACCAGCACGACGGCCTCGCCGGCGACCGCGAGCGGCTCCTGGCTCGTCGCCAGGATCCGTACCCCCGGCGCGGCGCGCAGCAGCAGGGCGGCCAGCTGCGCGGCGGCGTCCACCACGTGCTCGCAGTTGTCCAGCACGAGCAGCACGGACCGCTCGCGCAGCGCCTGGACCAGGCGTTCGGCGGGCGCCGACGGGAGGCCGAGGCGCGGGGCGCCGGTGGGGCTGTCGTC
>NZ_MSJQ01000111.1 GCF_014596515.1 Streptomyces sp. CBMA156 | reverse complement strand
CTCCGCCGTCGCGGGGGCGGCTGCCGACACGGCGGCCGGGGTGGGCTCGGCGGCCGGTGCCTTCTTCTGGCGGGGCCGGAACCACGCGCCGGTGGACTCCGACTCGGAGGTCGCCGGCGGGATCGCCGGGATCTGCCACTCCGGCGGCAGGTTCGGCGGGGCGGCCGGGCGGCCGCCGTCGTCCATCACGCCGAGGACGGGCGAGGCCGGCGCGGAGCGGTGCCGCGCGGCGCCCGGATCGGGTCCGGCGGCCGGGGCGTCATCGCCCGGGCCGTCCTCGTTCTTGACGGTGCTGCGGACGACGACCGGCGGGATCGGACGCGAGCCGGGGATGTTGATCCGGACCCGGGTGGTCAGGGTGGTCTCGGTCTTCGGACCGTCGTCCTCGCCGCCCGACGCGGCGCCCTGGCCGGCGCCGGCCGCGGTTCGGTCGCCGCCGGGGAGCCCCGGTGTGCCGTAGGGCGGGGTGCCCGACGGGTAGGCGTCCGGACCCGTGCGCCGGGGCGTCGGGTGGGCGTTGTCAGATTCGCGGCTGCTCAATGCTGCTCTGCTCCGGGTTCGCGGGCGGGCCGTGCGGCGCGACCGCGGTTCGTGGTCGCCGGGCCTTGGCTGGGGCGGGCGGCGGTCGGGTACGGCGTTCTGCGGGACCACCATACTGGGAAGAACTGAGCGGCGAACGGCTTCGGACAGATCCGGATACGTCCGGTTCCTCCGGTATGAGAGTAAGGCCGTACGCTCCTGACTGCGCGTCGTACGAGGTACCGTACGCCGTGCACGACCCGGGTCAGCGCGGGGGGCCGGGCACCCCGGGGAACCAGCTGGTGCGGGTGGGCAGGGTGGCGCAGATCACGCCCAGCACCGAGCCGGCGAACAGCCAGGCCAGCGAGGTGGCGTTGGACCACAGCACGTTGTCGCCCTCGGGCCTGGGCACGATCAGCAACAGCATCGCCAGGAACCAGCCGGCCGCGGGCACGCCCGCGCCGAGCCGGGTGCCGGTGATCCGCAGACCGCCGTAGAAGGTGCCGGCGGTCGCGCCGAGCGCCAGCAGGACTCCCACCGGCGGCCACAGGGCCTGCACAAAGGATCCGCAGACCGACACCGCGGCGCCCAGCAGGAAGAGCAGCGGGTAGGCCGCGATCCGGGCGGCGCGCGGGGGCTGGGGCTCGGCCAGCCGCTCCTCGCGGGTGCCGAGGACGGCGGCGGGGAACGGGCGGCGCGGCGGCCGGGGGGCGGGCTTGCTCATCGGGCGCCCTCCTCGGCGTGCGAGCCGTGCGAGCGGTGCGAGACGGGCGAGGCATCGGAGGCTTCCGGAGCAAGGCCCGCGAACAGGTCGTCCTCCGGCTCGCCGGGGCCGGCCTGGCCGTGCACCAACTGGTAGTACTCGGTGGCGAGCAGCGGCTGGCCGAGGTGGTTGGAGAGCGCGAAGGACGTGCCGTCCACGGTGATCTGGGTGGCGTGCGCGGTCATCGCGGCGGCCTTGCGGTCCGCGTACGCGGTGCCGTCCAGCACGGTGGTGACCACCGCGTCGTCGACCACTCCGGGGACGTCGGCGGGCCGGGCGACGCCGGGGAAGGACGCCTCGGCGGCGGTCCCGGCGAGCCCGGCCTCGATCACCGTGCGGGGCATCCGGTTCCAGTACACCTTGGCGATCCGCCAGGCCGGGCCCAGCTCCGGACGGTGCGCCGGGTCGGCGGCCAGCTCGTACGCGCGCATCGCGACCCGGTGCGCCTGGATGTGGTCCGGGTGCCCGTAGCCGCCCTCGTCGTCGTACGTGACCAGCACCTGCGGCCGCACCTCGCGGATCACCGCGACCAGGTGGCCGGCCGCCTCCTCGACGTCCGCCCGCCAGAAGCAGCCGGGTACGTCGTTCTCGGGCACGCCCATCATCCCGGAGTCGCGGTAGCGCCCCGGGCCGCCGAGGAAGCGGAAGTCGGTGACGCCGAGGGCGCGCATCGCCCCGGTCAGCTCGCCGATCCGGTACGCGCCGAGGGTGTCGTCCCGATCGGCCGTCAGGTGGGCCAGCTCCGGCGGGATCACCTCGCCGCCCTCGCCGAGGGTGCAGGTCACCAGCGTGACCCGGGCGCCCTCGGCGGCGTACCGGGCCATGGTGGCGCCGTTGCCGATCGACTCGTCGTCGGGGTGCGCGTGGACCAGGAGGAGGCGGCGGCCGGTAGTCGCGGTCATGGGAGGAAGCCTAACCACCGGGCCGCGGGGGTCAGAGCCTCAGGCCGTTGATCATTCCGGCGAGGTTGCTGGTGACCTGGCTGATCGACGGGGCGATCGAGCTGGAGGCCAGGTAGAAGCCGAGCAGCGCGCAGACGATCGCGTGCGCCAGCTTCAGGCCGGAGCGGCGGATCAGCACCACCACGATGACCAGCATCAGCACGGCGGCGGAGATGTTCATGGCCATGTCGGCTCACACCCCTTCTCGGGCGCGCCGCTCCCCGGAGGGCGGCGCGGGACGGTGCGGGACTGGGGGCTGCGGGTGGCCGCGGTCCGGGACGGGACGGGGCCGACGGTCACTCGCCGGACAAGTCATACCCGATGGGTAAGGGGAGCATTACATTCAGTGAGGCCGTGTGGGTCGGGTGGCGCGGCGTCCGAGCGGCGCGTGGGCCGGTCGGAGGCGGTTTCGACCTCTTTGGGGCGTACTTGGCGATGATGCTCCGAACGAGTGATCAACATGCTCCCGGGGGCGGTGGTCCGGCGTCATAGGGTCTGGTGCCATGACCTCCCACACCTCTGCCGACACCTTCCCGCGGCAGTACGCGCGGACCCTGCGCTACACCGTCGGCGCGCCCCGTTCCTTCTCCGTCGCGCCGGACGGCTCGCGGGTCGTCTTCCTCCGCTCGCGGTCGGGCCGTGACCGCGCCAACCTGCTCTGGACCCTCGACACCGCGACCGGCGAGGAGCGGGTCGCCGCCGACCCGGCGACGCTGCTCGGCGGTGGCGAGGAGGACCTCTCGCCGGCCGAGAAGGCCCGCCGCGAGCGCAGCCGTGAGGGCTCGGCTGGCATCGTCGGCTACGCCCTGGACGCGGCCGGCACCCTGGCCGCCTTCGCCCTCTCCGGCCGCCTGTTCACCGCGGACACGGTCACCGGCGCCACCGCCGAACTGCCCGCCGAGGGGCCGCTGCTGGACCCGCGCCCGTCCCCGGACGGCACGTACGTCGCGTACGCCAACACCGCCGGCGAGCTGCGGCTGACCCGCACCGACGGCAGCGGCGACCGGGTGCTCGCCGAGCCGGACGGGCCGAACGTCACCTGGGGCCAGGCCGAGTTCATCGCCCAGGAGGAGATGGACCGCGACCGCGGCTTCTGGTGGTCCCCCGAGGGCGACCGGCTGCTGGCCGAGCGCGCCGACGACAGCCCGGTGGGCCGCTGGTGGATCGCCGACCCGGCGAACCCGGACCGCGAGCCCGCCGAGGTCGCCTACCCGAAGGCCGGCGCCGCCAACGCCGAGGTCGGGCTCTGGCTGCTCGACCTGCACGGCGGGCGCACCGAGGTGGTCTGGGACCGCGAGACCCACCCGTACCTGGGCCGGGTGCACTGGTCGAAGGGCGGCGTCCCGCTGCTGCTGGTCCAGACCCGCGACCAGCGCGGCCAGCGGATCCTCGGCCTGGACGTGGCCACCGGCGCCACCGAGGTGCTGCACGAGGAGAAGGACGGCACGTGGCTGGAGCTGTTCCCCGGCTCGCCGGCCTGGACCCCGGACGGCAAGCTGGTCCGGATCTCCGACACCGAAGCGGTGGGCGAGGCGCCTCAGAAGGGTGGTGGCGGGCGACAGGAGGAGGTGCGCGAAGCGCCTCAGAAGGGTGGTGGCGGGCGACGGGAGGGCGTGCGGGCGCTGGTGATCGGCGGGCGCGCCGTGACCGGGGCCGACCTGCACGTCCGCTCGGTCGTCGCGGTCACCGAGGACGAGGTGTTCTTCAGCGCCTCCGGCGGCACCGAGGAGACCGACCCCGAGCCCGGCTGGGTCGCCGTCGGCCGGATCAGCCACGACGGCACGCGGCTGAGCTGGGAGTCCTCCAACGGGCGGCCGTTCACCTCCGTCACCAGCGCGGTGCACGGCGGCGGGATCACCGTCCGGGCCACCGCCGAGCCCGACCTGCCCGGCACCCTGGTCCAGGTCGCCAGGGACCTGCCCGAGGGCCTGGCGGTCGACGACGTCGCCACCGTCGCCTCGTACGCCGAGACCCCGGTCATCACGGCCCGTCCGGTCTTCCGCTTCGCCGGCGAGCGCCGCATCCCGGCCGCCGTCTTCCTGCCCACCGGCTACGACCGCGAGCGGGACGGCCTGCTGCCCGTCCTGATGGACCCGTACGGCGGCCCCGGCGGCCAGCGCGTCTACCAGGCGCACAACCCCCACCTGCAGTCGCAGTGGTTCGCCGACCAGGGCTTCGCCGTGATCGTCGCCGACGGGCGCGGTACGCCGGGCCGCGGGCCGGCCTGGGAGAAGTCGATCGCCTTCGACTTCGCCGGGGCCACCCTGGACGACCAGGTGGCGGCGCTGCAGGCGCTCGCCGGGGAGTTCCCGCTGGACCTCGACCGGGTCGCGATCCGCGGCTGGTCGTACGGCGGCTACCTCGCCGCGCTCGCCGTGCTGCGCCGCCCGGACGTCTTCCACACCGCGGTGGCCGGGGCACCGGTGACCGACTGGGAGCTGTACGACACCCACTACACCGAGCGCTACCTGGGCGACCCGGCCGAGCGTCCCGAGGTGTACGCCGCGAACTCGCTGAGCGGGTACGCGGCCGGGCTGGAGCGCCCGCTGATGATCATCCACGGGCTGGCGGACGACAACGTGGTGGCCGCGCACACCCTTCGGCTGTCCTCGGCGCTGCTCGCGGCCGGGCGCCCGCACACCGTGCTGCCGCTGTCCGGCGTCACCCACATGACCCCGCAGGAGGAGGTCGCGGAGAACCTGCTGCTGCTCCAGGTCGACTTCGTGAAGCGCTCGCTGGGGATCTGAGCGAGGGAAGGCTCCGGCGGCCGGTGCCCGTGATGCGGGTACCGGCCGCCGGCATGACATCCGTCATGCCGAAGGCACGACGGCGGACACTGCCGCCGCGACCCGCCCGCGCGGGACTCTGAGGTGGTGCGAACAGCACCGGCTGTGACACCACAGGCGTGACACCATCAGGGAGAGGAGCCGGGCGATGGTTACCGAGGTGGCCGCATTCCGCGGCGTGGGCAAGAGCTACGGGCGGGTGCGCGCCGTGGACGGGCTGGACCTCGTGCTGAGGCCGGGCGAGACCGTCGCCCTGCTCGGGCCGAACGGCGCCGGCAAGTCCACCAGCCTGGACCTGCTGCTCGGCCTGCGCGCCCCCGACCAGGGCAGCGTGACCCTGTTCGGCGGCACCCCGCGGGCGGCGATCGAGGCCGGCCGGGTCGGCGCGATGCTGCAGAGCGGCGGGCTGATGTCCGACGTCAAGGTGCGCGAGCTGGTCCAGCTCGCCTGCGACGTGCATCCGAGCGGCCGGCCGGTCACGGAGGTGCTGGCCGACGCGGGGATCACGGAGATCGCCGACCGCCGGGTCGACAAGCTGTCCGGCGGCCAGGAGCAGCGGGTCCGCTTCGCCCTGGCGATCGCCGGCGACAGCGACCTGATCGTGCTCGACGAGCCCACCACCGGCATGGACGTCAGCGTCCGGCAGGCGTTCTGGGCGAGCATGCGGGCCCAGGCCGACGCCGGGCGCACGGTGCTGTTCGCCACCCACTACCTGGAGGAGGCCGACTCGATCGCCGACCGCGTCCTGGTGCTGCACCGGGGCCGGCTGATCGCCGACGGCAGCTCCGCGGAGATCAAGGCGCGGGCCGGCGCCCGCCGGATCGCCTTCGAACTCCACGACGCGGACGGGCGGCCCTTCGACGAGGGGGTGCTGCGCGCCCTGCCGGGCGTGCAGTCGCTGGACGTCACCGCCCGCGTCCCCGGGGTGCGGACGGTACGGATCAGGACCGCGGACGCCGACGCGAGCGTGGCCGGGCTCTACCGGGCGGGCCTGTACCCGCGCGGACTGGAGGTCACCGGCCTGGGTCTGGAGCAGGCCTTCCTGACCATCACGGGAGAGCTGGACCGCGAGGACGACGCCGAGAAGGAGAGCGTGCGATGACCACCCTGATCAAGCTGGAGATCCTGCGGACCCTCCGCAACCGGCGCTACCTGCTCTTCACCATCGCCTACCCGGCGCTGATGTACTTCTTCTTCATCCACGCCTACGACACCACCAAGCTCGCCGGCGGCCTGCCGGTGAAGACGTACTTCATGGTCTCGATGGCCACCTTCGGCGCGGTCGGCGCGGTGCTGACCGGCAGCGCGCAGCGGATCTCGCTGGAGCGCAAGAGCGGCTGGGTGCGCCAGCTGCGGCTGACCGCGCTGCCCGGCCGGGCGTACACCTTCGGCAAGATCGCGGCGAGCGCGGTGACCACGCTGCCGGCGATCGCGGTGGTCTTCGCGGTCGGCGCGAGCCAGGGCGTCTCGCTCACCGCGGTGCAGTGGGCCGGACTGGCGGCGGCGCTCTGGCTGGGCAGCTTCGTCTTCGCGGCGCTCGGCGTGGCGCTGGGGTACGCGGCGGCGCCGGACGCGGTGCAGAGCATCGTGATGATCACCTACATGGCGATGGCGCTGCTCGGCGGCACCTGGTTCCCGGTGAGCGGCTCGATGGAGAAGTTCGCCCGGTTCAACCCGGTGTACCTGTACAACAAGCTGGCCACCTTCACCCAGCCCGGGCACTCCCTGGACACCGTCGCGGTCGCCGGGCTGGCCGCCTTCCTCGTGGTGTTCGCCACCGCCGCGGCGGCGCTGTACCGCCGTGACACCCGCCAGGCATGATGACCGGCATGAGTGACGCGCGCCAGGCCCACCGTTCCGACGAGCCGTCGGAGGCGGGCGTGGCGCGCGCCTCCTTCATGAACGTGCCCGGCTCCCCGGTGGAGAGCAGGCGACAGCTGCTGGTCAAGGTCGCCTGGATGATGCTGTGGATGCTCTACCTGGCCTACCCGGCGGGCGACCTGCTGAACGGCGGCCACAGCACGGCCGGGACGGTGCTCGGCTGGTGCTGCCTGGGCGGGTTCATGATCGCCTACGTCCTGCTGGTGATCTTCCGCTCGCAGGCCGGGATGCGGCCGCGGGCCTGCCTGGTGATCGTCACGACGATGGTCGGGCTCGCCGTCGCCGCCTCGGTCGTCCTCGGCGCCGCGTTCCTGACGCTGTTCATCTACGCCTCGGTGTGCGTCGCGATCATCACGCCGACCCGGCACGCGCTGCGCGCGCTGGTCGCCATGGCGGTGCTCACCGCCGCCGTCGGGACGGGCATCGGGGCCGGCGTCGACAACGTCTCCACCTTCGCGCTCAGCGCCTTCCTCTCCGGCGTCGCGATGACCGGTCTGCAACGGCTGGTCGCCACCATGAAGGAACTGCGCGAGGCCAGGGCCACGGTCGCGCACCTGGCCGCCTCCGAGGAGCGGCTGCGGCTGGCCCGCGACCTGCACGACCTGCTCGGGCACTCGCTGTCGCTGATCACCCTGAAGAGCGAGCTGGCCGGGCGGTTCATGGACGCCGGCAAGGACGAGGCCGCGCGGGCGCAGGTCGCCGAGATCGAGCAGGTCGCCCGGCAGTCGCTGATCGACGTCCGGGAGGCGGTGACCGGCTTCCGCCGGCCGACCCTCCAGGTCGAACTGGCCGCCGCCGGTACCGCGCTGGCCGCCGCGCAGGTCCGGCTGGAGGCCGCCCCGCGGCTGGTGGACAGCTGGCCGTCGCTGGCCGACGAGGAGGCGGGCGCACTGGCCTGGGCGCTGCGCGAGGCCGTCACCAACGTGGTCCGGCACGGCGAGGGCGCCACCGTCTGCACGGTGACGGCGGACGTGAGCTGGGAGACGAGCGGCGAGCGCTACGCCGTCCTGGAGATCACCGACGACGGGCGGGGGCCCGGCAAGTCCCAGCCGGGCAACGGCCTGTCCGGGCTGGAGGAACGGCTGGCGCTGGTCGGCGGACGGCTGGAGACCGGGCCGGGGGAGCGCGGGAGGGGCTTCAGGCTGCGGGCCGCGGTGCCGCTGCGGACGGTCTCCGCGGCCGCTCCCCAGCCCCACTAGGACGTCCACCAGGCCCGTCGGGCGGACCTGTCCGGAGTCCGCCCGGGGTCCCTTCAGCCCGCCGGAAGTTCCAGCACGAAGCGCGCGCCGCTCCGGGCCGGGGCGACCCGCAGGGTGCCGCCGTGCCGGGTGGCGATGTCCGCCGCGATGGCCAGGCCGAGACCGCTGCCGCCGGCGTCCCTGCTGCGCGCCTCGTCGAGCCGGGTGAACGGCTCGAAGATCCGCTCGCGGTCCTCCGGCGGCACCCCGGGGCCGTCGTCCCTGACCTCCAGGACGCAGTGGTGCCCGGTCCGCCGGGCGGACAGCACCACCTCGGCGGCCGCGTGCCGCCGGGCGTTGTCCAGCAGGTTGCGCGCCAGCCGGTGCAGCCGGATCCGGCTGCCGTGCACCAGCACCGGCTCCGGCGCGTCCACCCGCAGGGCGACCCGGGCACCGAGGGCCGGGCGGCACTGGTCGGCCAGCTCGCGCAGCACGGCGGACAGGTCGACGGAGGAGAGCCGGCCGGCCGTCGCCGGGTGCGAGCCCCGGGCCAGGAACAGCAGGTCCTCGGTGAGCTGCTGGAGCCGCTCCACCGAGGTGAGCGCCTCCTGGGTCGCCGCCGGCCAGTCGGTCCGCTCGGGATGCGCCAGCGACACCTCCAGATTGGTGCGCAGCGCGGCGATCGGGCTGCGCAGTTCGTGGGAGGCGTCCGCGACGAAGCGCTGCTGCTGGGCGGCCGAGCGCTCCAGCCGGTCCAGGGTGGCGTTGGTGGTCCTGGCCATCCTGGTGATCTCGTCGCCGGAGCGCGGCACCGGGACGCGGCGGTCCAGCCGGTGCTCGCCGATCTCGGCCAGCTGGGCCCGGATCGCCTCCACCGGACGCAGCGCCCGGCTGGTCGCCGTCCAGGCCGTCAGCGCGACCAGCAGCGCGGCGAGCGGCACGCCGAGCCGCAGCACCGGGTCGATGGTGCGCAGCGACGCCTCGGCGGCGAACGGGGTGGCCAGCACGTAGACCGTGAACGGGCCGACCGCCGGTTTGACCCGCTGGCCGTTCTCCTCGCTCGTCGGCCACAGCAACGGGCTCCAGCTGCCCATCGCGGTGAAGGTGCGCCCCGAGTAGCGGTTGGCGGCGACCGGCCCGGCCGGGCCGATGGTGATCCGCTGCACCGACTGCCAGTCGTCCGGCGCCGGCTGCTGTACGACGGCGGGCGGGCCCCCGGCCAGGTGCTGGGTGGTCAGCGGGCCGCCCATGATCACCACCTGGCCCGTGCTGTTCAGCACCAGGTAGGGCAGCTGCCCGTGGTCCGCCAGCTGCTGGCCGTGCTCGTAGCCGTTGCTGATCTCGCGGGCCTGGGCGTGGGCCTCCGCCTCGGCGGCCTCCAGCTGGGCGTCGTACATGTGGTCGCGCAGCCACCAGGCGCCGACGCCGAGCAGCAGCAGGGCCGCCAGCCCGGCCGCCAGCGAGGTGCGCAGCCGGGTGGAGAGCCTGCCGGGCACCGGTCAGGCCTCCAGCCGGTAGCCGGCGCCGCGCACGGTGGTGATCGAGCGGACGCCGAACGGGGTGTCCACCTTGCGGCGCAGCATGCTGACGTACACCTCGACGATGGACTCCTCGCCGTCGAAGGCGATGTCCCACACCTCGTCGACGATCCGGCGCTTGGAGAGCACCTCGCCGGGGTGCTCGGCCAGGCAGCGCAGGACGGCGAACTCGCGCTCGGTCAGGGTGATCTCGGCGCCGGCCCGGCCGCAGCGGCGGCCCGCGGGGTCCAGCCACAGGTCGCCGACCCGCAGCAGCGGGCCGGGGCTCTGGCTGCGACGGATCAGGGCGCGCAGCCTGGCCAGGAAGACCAGGTAGGAGAACGGCTTGGTGAGGTAGTCGTCGGCGCCGGTGTCCAGGCCCTCGGCCTCGTCGTACTCGCCGTCCTTGGCGGTCAGCATCAGGATCGGCGTGGTGACGCCGTCGGCGCGCAGCGCCTCGCACACCTTGTAGCCGTTCAGGCCGGGCAGCATGATGTCGAGCACGATCGCCCGGTAGGCGTGCCGCTGGGCCAGCCGCAGGCCGGTGAGGCCGTCCGGGGCGAGGTCGACGGTGTAGCCCTCGGCCTCCAGGCCGCGCCGCACGGCCGCCGCCACCTGGGCGTCGTCCTCCACCACCAGAATCTCCATGCGGCTCAGGATGCCACCGGCGCCGGATCCGTTCCTTAAGCGGCCTTCAGCTTTCTCAGCCTCGCTTCAGGGGCGCGGGTGCATGCTCTCGCCGATTTCGCCGGTCCGCCTCGGGGCCGGTGTCCCGAGCGAGAGGGGGTGGGGGATGGCCGTCCTCCAGGAGCGGGCCGCCGGGGCCCGCGTCCCGGCCGGCGGCCGGAGAGCCGCCACGGCCGCGCCCGCCCGGCACCGCAGGCCGCGCCGTACGCTCCCGCCCAGCCTGGTGATGGCGGTGGGCACGGTGGTGTCCAGGGCCACCGGCTTCGTCCGCTCGGCGCTGCTGGTGGCGGTCCTCGGCTCGGGGGTGCTCGCGGACGGGTACAACGTGGCCAACACGGTGCCCAACATCCTCTTCGTGCTGCTGATCGGCGGCGCGCTGAACACCGCGCTGGTGCCCCACCTGGTGCGCGCCGCGAAGGAGTCGGCGGACGGCGGGGCGGCGCACGTCGACCGGCTGGTGACGGTCCTGGTCGCCGCCCTGCTGGTGCTGACGGCGGTGGTGGTGCCGGCCGCGCCGTACGTCGTGCGGGCCTACACCTCGTACGGCGGAGCGCAGTTGGGCGACACGGTGCTGCTGGCGTACCTGTGCCTGCCGCAGGTGTTCTTCTACGGGCTGTTCACGGTGCTCGGCCAACTCCTCAACGCCCGGCAGCGGTTCGCGCCGATGGCATGGGCCCCGGTGCTCAACAACCTGGTGGTGATCGGGGTGTTCGGCGGCTACCTCGGCCGGCACTCCTTCTCCGCCGCGGACCTGACGGTCCTCGGAGCCGGGACGACGGCCGGCGTGGTCGCCCAGAGCCTCGTGCTGCTGCCCTGCCTGCGGGCGGCCGGGGTACGGCTGCGCCCCCGCTGGGACTGGCGGCAGGCGGGGCTCGGCGAGCCCCTGCGGGCCGCCGGGTGGACGCTGCTGCTGGTGCTCTGCGACCAGGTGGGCTACTGGGTGGTGACCAGGCTGTCGACCGCGGCCGGCGCCGAGGCCGCCGCGGCCGGGCTGCCGGGCGTCGGGTACACCGCGTACAGCAGCGCGTACCTGCTGTGGATCGTGCCGCACGGGGTGGTCACGGTCTCGGTGGTCACGGCGGTCGTCCCCGCGCTCAGCGCCGCCGACTCCCCGCGTGCCGTCCGCTCACTGCTGGCCCGCGCCGTCCGCACCGTCGGGGTGGTCACCGTCCCGGCGGCCTGCGCGTTCGTGGTCCTCGCGCCGCAGCTGTGCGCGCTCGCCTTCGGGCACGGCCGCACCGATCCGGCCGACGTCCTGGCCATCGCCGGGATGCTGACCGCCTTCGCACCCGGCCTGGTCCTCTACTCGGCCTCGTACGCGCTGACCCGCACCTTCTACGCGCTCGGCGACAGCCGGACGCCCTTCCTGCTCAACCTGCTGCCCGTCGCCGCCACGGCCCTCGGGGCGGTGCTCTGCCACCAGCTGCTGCCGCTGCGCTGGGCCGTCACCGGGATGGCCGGGTGCTACGGCGGATCGTTCCTGCTCACCGTCCTGGCCGCGGCCCTGCTGCTGCGCCGCCGGCTCGGGCCGCTGCGCGTGCTCGGGGCCCACGTGAAACCGCTGCTGGCCGCCCTCCCGGCCGCTGCCGCCGCCTGGTGGGCCACCAGGTACGGCCTCGTCCCGGCCGCCGCGGCCCTCGCCGTCCTGTACCTCCTGCTCGCCCACCTCCTCCGGATCGACGAACTGTCCGCCCTCACCAAGCGATTGCGCCGCCGCCCATGACCCAGCTCCCCGCCGACGTCACCCGCGTCCTCGACGCCCTCCTCCCCGAGGGCCACCCCCTGCGCGCCCAAATCCCGCGGCTGCGCATCGAGTGCCGTTGCGCCTGTGGCTGCACCGCGTACTTCACCGGCCCCGACACCGTCACCCGCGCGGAGGTGGTGGCCGGGGCGGTCATCGGCTGCGACGGCGAGGTCCTCCTCTTCGCCGATGCCGGACGCCTCTCCTGGCTGGAGGTCTGCTCCTGGACCGACCCCAAACTCACCCTCGCCGAAGCGGCCCGCCACCTGCTCGGGGAACCCGGCAGGCCGGACTGACCGCCGTCCCCGGCCCGGACGGCGACGCCGTCCGGGCCGTCCTCGCCTTCCACGTCGGCATCACCGACAGTGTCGAAGCCGCCCGGCGCCGGCTGCCGTAGGACGTCGGCTCCGCCGACCTCCTGTGCTGCTCAGGTCCCTCACGCCGCCTACCGTCCTGTCGGCTGCGGTTTTCATGCCGAGGGTCGGAGGTCGGGGAGGGGGCGCTGGTAGGCGAGGGCGGGGCGGTCGTCGAGGAGGAACTCGTGGGCGAGCCGGAAGCCGTTGCGGGTGAGGACGGCCTGGGAGGCCGGGTTGTCGACGGTGGTGACGGCGGTGAGGGCGCGGAGGCCGTAGGAGGTGGCGGCGAGGCGGCAGGCCTCGGCCACGGCGGTGGAGGCGATGCCGCGGCCGGTGGCGGACTCGGCCACCCGGTAGCCGAGTTCGGCGCTGCCGTCGGCGAGGTCGACGAGGTTGACCCGGGCGACGACCTCCCCGGCCGCGTCGAGCACCACGTGGAACCGGCAGGTGCCCTCGGCCTGTTCGGCGAGGAGGGCGGCGTGGCGCTCCGCGAACCCGGCGAAGTAGGCGTCGCCGCGGTCCGGGACGCTGCGGGCGAAGTACGCGCGGTTGGCGCGTTCGAAGGCCAGCAGGGCGTCGGCGTGGTCGGGGCGCAGCGGTTCCACGGTGATCATCACGCCAGTCTGCCGCGCAGCGCCTCGGTGAACCATTCGAATACGTCCCGCAGGCTCTCCTGGACCGGCCAGCCGTTGACGGTCGCCATCAGCTGCCAGTAGCGCTCGGCGCGGGGGTCGTCGGCGGTCCCGAGGCGGTCGAACAGCCACTGCCGCAGTGCGGCGTCGTCCGGGCGGCCGAAGGCCTCGGCGTAGGCGGCGGTGAGCGTGGCGACGACGGGGCCGGCGTCGGGGGAGGCCGGGGCGATGCCGGCCGCCAGCGCGGCCCGGACCCGGGAGGTCACCGTCCCGGTGAGCTCGGTGTGCAGGCCGGTGCGGTCCCCGTCCGCGCGTTCGGCGGCCTGGTGTTCGGCCATCTTCCGTACGGCCGCGCGGAAGTCCGGGTCCTGGACGAGTTCGCCCAGCTCGACCCAGGCCTCGACCTGCTCCGGCCGTGGCTCGTCGGGCAGTTCGGGCATCGCGGAGCGCATCATGGCGACGAACTCCGGGTTGGCGTCCAGGCCGCCGAAGGCCTCGTCGACGAAGTCGTGGACCAGACGCCGGCGTTCGGCGTCGGAGAGCTTGGCGAGCTTGTGCATGAGTCTCATCTCCTCGGGGGTGGAACCGCGTTGGGCGACGGCGAGCAGCACCGCCCGGCGCAGCCGCAGCGTGCGGATCTGCACCTCCAGCGCCTCGGCGTGCGCGGCGGCGACCTCGGGCAGCGGGGCCTGCCGCTCCAGCACCCGGCGGATCGCGGGCAGGTCGAGCCCGAGTTCGCGCAGGGTGCGGACGAGGTCCAGCCGGGCGAGCGCGTGGACGTCGTACCGCCGGTAGCCGGCGGTGGTGCGGGCGGTGGGCGGCACGAGGCCGGTGTCGGCGTAGAACCGGATGGCCTTGACGGTGAGTCCGGTGCGCCGGGCGAGGTCGCCGATCGAGTAGAGCGTGTCGCTGCCGTCCGCGCCGTCGCTGCCATCGGTGCCATCGGTGTCGTCCGTGCCGTCCATGTGGTCCACCTTGGCGTCTCCCCCTGGGGGAGACTCAATCCCGCCCTCTAAGGTCGTGGCCATGAACGACACTGACAACGGGGCCTCGATCCGCGTCCTCCTCGCCGAGGACCAGGGAATGGTCCGGGAGGCGCTGGCCGCGCTGCTCGGGCTGGAGGGGGACATCGACGTCGTCGCGCAGGTCGGGCGCGGGGACGAGGTGGTGGCGGCGGTGCTGGCGAACGACGTGCAGGTCGCCGTGCTGGACATCGAGATGCCGGGGATGACGGGCATCGAGGCGGCCGCCGAGCTGAGTCGTCAGGCGCCCCGGACCAAGGTGGTCATCGCGACGACCTTCGGGCGTCCCGGCTACCTGCGCCGGGCGATGGAGTCCGGCGCGGACGCCTTCCTGGTGAAGGACGCGCCGGCCGCCGAGCTGGCCGAGGCGATCCGCCGGGTGCTGCGCGGCGAGCGGGTGATCGACCCGGCGCTGGCCGCCGCCGCGCTGGCCGAGGGCGCCAACCCGCTGACCCCGCGCGAGCGGGACGTGCTGGGCGCGGCCGCCGACGGCGCGGTGAACGCGGACATCGCCAGGCGGCTGCACCTGTCCGAGGGGACGGTGCGCAACTACCTGTCGATGGCGATCCAGAAGACCGAGGCGCGCAACCGCACCGAGGCGGTCCGGATCGCCCGGGAGAAGGGCTGGCTCTGACCCGTCGGCACCGTGACCCCGAGGACGCGCCTCCGGGCACGGACCCTAGTTCAGCCGGTGCCTGGCCGCCCTGGCCTCCTGCCGGACCTTGGCGGCGGTGTCCGGGTCGAAGGCGTCCAGGATCTGCGCGTAGGCGTCCATCTCCGCCGAGCCGCCGAGGAAGTCCCCGGTACGGACGAGGAGTTCGGCCCGCTCCAGGCGCAGCTGGGCGGGGTGCCTGGGCAGCAGCAGGGCGAGTTCGGCGGCCCAGAGCTGGGTGCGGGCGTGTTCGGGGCGGTCGGCGGCCCAGGCGCGGATGTTGCCGAGCACCCGCAGCACGATGTCCAGCGGCTGGGCCGGGGTCAGCAGGGCGGGGCCGAACTCCTGCCCCGTGGCGGCGACCAGCCGCTCGGCGTCCTCCGGGTCGAGCAGCCGTCCGCCGTGGAACGGGTCGGCCAGGACGTAGTCCTCGCCGCCCGCGGGGCCGCCCACCGCGACGATGAAGTGGCCGGGCAGCGCGATGCCGTGGACGGTCAGCCCGGCCCGCCGGCCGACCGCCATCCACACCAGCGAGAGCGTGATCGGCAGCCCGCGCCGGCGCCGCAGCACCTCGGGCAGCAGCGAGGACTCCAGCCGCCGGTAGTCCGCCGGCTGCCCGTGGAAGCGCTCCCGTCCGCCGAGCACCGCGGCGAGCAGGGCGGCGGTCTCCTCGGGCCCGACGGGCGCCCGCTCGGCGACCGCCAGCCGGACCGCCGCCGCGTGCCGCTCCAGCGCGGCCTCGCAGGCGGCGAGCAGTGCGTCCACGCCCGGTGGTTCGCCGGGGTCACCCGGGTCGGGCACCATGCCGTGCTCGGCGGCGGCGAGCAGGCACAGCAGCACCGGGTCGGGCTGTTCGGCGCGGGCGGCGGTCCGGAAGCGGTCTCTGCTCTGCTCGGTCACGGTGACGGCGACGGCTTTCGTACGGCGGACGGACAAGGCGGCGGACGGACGGGGGAGGCGGGACGGCGCGGCTGCTATCCCTGGGGAAGGAGGGCGTAGTGGTAAGTGTGACTGGTCGCGAAGCCGAGTCCGTCATAGAGCGCGATCGCCCCCGCGTTCTCCGCCTCGACCTGGAGGTAGGCGCCGCTCGCCCCCTCCTCGGCCGCGCGCGAGGCGAGCACCGCCATGACCGCCGTCGCCAGCCCGGCCCGCCGGGCGTACGGCTGGACCTCGATCGCGCCGAAGCAGGCCCAGGGGCCGTCGATGACGCAGCGTCCGATCGCCGCCGGCGGCTGTCCGGGAGCGCCGGGCACGGTGGCGAACCAGACCGAGGGCCCGCCGTGCAGCACCAGGCGGGCCGCCTCCTCCACCGCCGGGTCGCCGCCGACCCGCCGGTACACCGACATCCACCGCGCGTCCGCCGTCCGCGCCAGCCGTACCCGGTCGTGCCCGGAGCCGACCCGGGCGAGGCCGGCCAGCGGGGCGGTGCGGACCAGGGTGGGCGCGTACCCGGCGCCCAGCCGGTCGAGCTCGGCGACCAGCGCATCCGGCGAGCCGGGGGAGATCACCTCGACGTACGCGGGCAGCCCGCGCGCCGCGTACCAGGCGCGGACCGCCGCCAGCGCCTGAGGCAGCGGCAGCCCGGGGTCCCCGAGCGCCTGGACGGAGTTGGCCCGCCGGGTGAACCCGGCCGCGGCGCGCAGCGTCCACTCGCCGAGCGGCTCCTGCTCGACGGCCGGCCAGCCGCGCCCCGCGATCCGCTGGAGCTCGACCGGCGTGGTGACCGGCAAGGTCGCGCGTCGGACCGGAAACTGCGGTACCACCTTGCCTGCGACCAGCAGCTTCTCCGGCAAGAACACCGGATCGCCGGCGCGGGGGACGATCGTCAACCCATGATCGTCCCACGATGTGAGCACACCGATCGAATCCCGGAACACCGGCCGGTCGTCCACGAACTCCGAGAGGCGCCGTACGGACACGCGTCGTCCCACGTCAGAGCGATCTATCCGGACCTCGGGACGATCGTCCGCCGGGTTGCCCGTCGTCATCTGGCCACCTCCTGTGCATTTGCGGTCTCCGACCCGCGATACTAGGGGCGGGCATCGACGACGCCGCGCTCACCGCGCACGGCAGCAGAACAGAACGGGCCACCAGGCCCTTCCGAGGAGGAAAGACAGCGTGACCTACGTCATCGCGCAGCCTTGTGTCGACGTGAAGGACAAGGCGTGCATCGAAGAGTGCCCGGTTGACTGCATCTACGAGGGCGAGCGATCGCTCTACATCCACCCGGATGAGTGTGTCGACTGTGGCGCTTGCGAGCCGGTCTGCCCGGTCGAGGCGATCTTCTACGAGGACGACACTCCGGAGGAGTGGAAGGACTACTACAAGGCGAACGTCGAGTTCTTCGACGACCTGGGCTCGCCCGGCGGCGCCTCCAAGCTCGGCCTGATCGAGCGTGACCACCCCTTCATCGCCGCTCTGCCGCCGCAGAACGCCGACCACTGACGATCGGTGGCAGAACAGCTGTGAGCACCAACAGCACGCGCGCGCCGTTCCCGGGCCACCCGGGGGCGGCGCGCCGCGTTTCGGACAAGCTCCCGGTCTTCCCCTGGGACAAGCTGGAGCCGTACAAGAGGACCGCGCTGGCCCACCCCGGCGGGCTCTGCGACTTCTCCGTCGGCACCCCGGTGGACCCGGTCCCCGAGGTGATCCAGAAGGCGCTGGCCGCGCACACCGACACGCCCGGCTACCCGACCGTCTGGGGCCCGCTGGAGCTGCGCGAGGCGATCGCCGGCTGGCTGCACCGCCGGCTCGGCGCGGAGATCGGCCCGCAGGCCGTGCTGCCGACCGTCGGCTCCAAGGAGCTGGTGGCCTGGCTGCCGACCCAGCTCGGCCTCGGCCCCGGCGACCAGGTCGCCTACCCGCGGCTGGCCTACCCGACCTACGAGGTGGGTGCCCGGCTGTGCGGCGCCGAACCGGTCGAGTACGGCTCGGTGGACGAACTGGACGGCTCCCGGGTGCGCCTGCTCTGGGTGAACTCGCCGTCCAACCCGACCGGCCGGGTGCTGGGCGCGGACGAGCTGCGCCGCGCCGTCGAGTGGGCCAGGGAGCACGGGGCGCTGCTGGTCAGCGACGAGTGCTACCTGGAGCTGGGCTGGGAGGCCGACCCGGTCTCCGTCCTGCGTCCGGACGTCTGCGGCGACGGCCACGAGGGCCTGCTGGCCATCCACTCGCTCTCCAAGCGCTCCAACCTGGCCGGCTACCGCGCCTCCTTCGTGGCGGGCGACCCGGTGGTGGTCAGGGAGCTGCTGGAGGTGCGCAAGCACGGCGGCATGATCGTGCCGGCGCCGGTCCAGGCGGCGACCGTCGCCGCGCTCGCGGACGACGCGCACGTCGCCGAGCAGCGCGAGCGGTACGCGGCCCGGCGCTCGGCGCTGCGGGCGGCGCTGGAGGCGTACGGCTTCCGGATCGAGCACTCCGAGGCGAGCCTCTACCTGTGGGCGACCCAGGACCGCCCGTGCTGGGAGACCGTGGCCGAACTGGCCGGGCTGGGCATCCTGGTGGCGCCCGGCGACTTCTACGGTCCGGCCGGCGACCGCTTCGTGCGGGTCGCGTTCACCGCGACCGACGAGCGGGTCGCGGCGGCCGTGGAGCGGCTGAACGCGGGGCGCTGAGCCTCCCTGAGGGGCCGTACGGCGAAGGGGCCGGTGTCACGGACACCGGCCCCTTCGGCCGTTCCAGCCCGGCCGTACGGGAGCACACCCGGGCGGAGCACCGTACGGCCGCACGGAGCGCCGCCGGTGCGGAACACCGCCCGGCCGTACGGATCGCGGCCGGGCGGTGGTGCGGAGCACGGCCCGGCGCTGTGGCGCCCGGCCGGGCCGTGTGAGCTACAGCGGCAGCCCGTTGAGGCCGCCGCCGTTGAGGCCGCCCAGCAGGCCGCTGAGCGGGCCGAGGGCGCCGGTGAGGCCGGACAGCGGGCTGTTCTGGCCGAGGTCGGCACCGCCGAGGCGGTTGGCCGACCCGTGCTCGGCCAGGCCGAGCACGTCGGTGGCGGGCAGGTCGGCCGGCAGGGCCTGCTGGACCGAGCCGAGCGGCAG
>NZ_MSJQ01000110.1 GCF_014596515.1 Streptomyces sp. CBMA156 | reverse complement strand
CAGCAGGTGCCACAGGGTCTGCTCACGCAGTGGTGCGCGCAGGGCGAACAGGGCGTGTAGCCGGTCCTCGGCCAATGGGGCGGCGGCCTCGGCCGGTTCGGGCCGAGCACCTCGACCTGGCGCAGCCCGGTGCCCGGGTACCAGCTCTGGCCGAGCCAGCCGGTGCCGCGCCGCTCGGCGAGGACGGCGTCGCCGATCCGCACCGCGTGGTCGAGCAGTTCGCCGTTGGAGGGCACCGAGGCGCGCACCGCCCTGGACGGCTCCCGCTCGCGGTCGGTGCCGGTGCGGGCCGCGTCCAGGCAGCCGGTGAGCACCGCGACCTGGCCTTCCAGGTCGAAGCCGGCCAGTTCGGCGACCCGGTCGCCGAGCCGCTGCCACCCGGTGCCGAGGAAGTGTCCGGGGATCTCCCGGCCGTCCGCGGTGAAGACCGAGGAGGAGGTGGTCAGCGAGCGGAAGAACGGGATGTCGAGCTCGCGGAAGGCCTCGATCTCGGCGAGCACCACCTCGGCCAGGTCGGTGCGCCCCGGCACCTCGGCGAGCACCGGGGTGGTGCCGTGCAGGGCGCCGGCGAGCACGGTCTCCCTGGTGGCGCCGGAGTCGAGGGCGAGCGGGCTGGTGGAGGCCCTGAGGATCTTGTAGCCGTCCCAGGTGTGCCGCCAGATGTAGCGCACCCAGATGCCCCTGAACCCGGCCAACGGGCCCTCGGGGTGGGCGAGTTCCTCGCGGATCCGGCACAAGGCGGCGTGCATCTCGCGGTAGCCGGCGACCACCTCGTCGGTGTACTGCCAGGGGTCGGCGGTCTCGGTGCCGCCGTCGTCCGTCGCCAGCACCGGCCGGTACGGCGGCAGCGGCAGCGCGGGCACGCCGGGGGCGACCTCCAGGCTGCCGAGCCGGGACAGGCAGCCGATGTCGAGGGTGGTGCGGCCGCGCGCCGGGGTCCAGGACTGGAAGGCCATCGCGGTGCGCACCACGGTGGACTCCAGGTCGTCCAGCAGTCCGTGCTGCTCGGGCCGGACGGCCGGCGGCGGCTGGACCCGCGGGTAGAGCAGGCACTCCAGGTCGATCAGCGCGGGGTGCTCACCGTCCGCGAGCAGGTTGTCCGCCCACAGGTCGCGGCCCTCCAGCAGCTGGACCAGCCGGACGGTCATGCCCAGGCGCCGGTAGAAACGGGCGAAGCCGGAGCGGTCGGCGCAGGGCCGGTGCGGGACGAGCTCCTCCCAGCCGTAGTCCTCCTCGGCGGCGCCGGTCAGCGAGGCGGCGTGGCCGTCGTCGCCGCGGTCGCTGCGCAGCAGGACGGTGCGCAGCGGCAGGTCCAGCGACAGCTCCCGGTTGAGCCGCTCGACCAGGCCGAGGTAGGCGGTGGCGTGCCGCATGTCCTTGGGCTTGTAGACCACCGAGCGGCCGCCCGCGAAGTGCAGCAGGGCGACGGAACGGCCGCCGGCGTGCCGGTCGCCGGCCTCGCCGCGCAGCGAGTCGAGCGCGCCCGGGTCCTCGCCCTGCCACATCCGCTCGACCAGCAGCGCGCGGTCCGCGGCGAGCCGGGCGAACAGTTCGGTGTGGGTGTGCTGCCACTGCCGGCAGGCCGTCCCGACCAGGTGGGCCAGGCCGGGCAGCCGCTCCAGCCGGGCCAGCCAGCCCTCCCTGGAGGCGTCCAGGCCGCCGGCGGCGTCCCAGTCGGTGGCGCGCGGGCGGCCGGTGACGGACTGGAGCTCGTGGCAGAGCGCGAGGTTGGCGGCCTCGGTGAGCCGGCCGCGGCGCAGCGAGATCAGCCCGCGCATCGCGGTCAGCACCGCGAGCGTGGTCGGGGCGTGCTCGCCGGAGACCTGGCCGAGCAGCCGGTCGCAGGCGCGGGCGGCGGCGTCGAGCCGGTCGTGCAGGACCAGGGTGAGCAGGGCGGCCCTGAGCGGCTCCAGGCTGTGGTCGGTGAGCCGGGTGGACTGGAGCACCTGTTCGGCGTCGGAGACGGAGCCGGGGCCGGGGCCGCAGGTCGGCACCAGCACGCTGGTCAGCTCGCGGAACGCGGTGAGCCCGGAGGTGTCCGGGGCCCGGTCGGGAACCCGGCCGGTGACCGGATCGGTGACCGGATCGGGGTCCTGGCAGGCGGACGGCGGCTGCCCGGCGCCGTCCAGTGCGCCGGGGTAGGTGGCGGCCATCAGCAGCCGGGTGGCCTGGAGTTCGGCGTCCAGGCGCGGGGCGCCGTCGTCCTCGTCCAGGCAGGAGCTGATGCCCCGGAAGACGGCGGCGGCGTCGTCCAGGTGCCCGTACCACATCAGCTGGGTGACCAGGCGCAGGGTGTAGTCCGGCGGGAGCAGGCCGTCGCAGGCCGGCTCGGTGAGGGAGCGGAGCTGCTGGGGCGCGGCGGCGGGCCGCATGCTCCAGGTGAGGTGGGCCAGCACGGACTTGACGGCGAGCCGGGCGGCCTCGTTCGGGCAGTGCCGCTCGGCGAGTTGCAGGCAGCGCATGGCGTAGGGGATGTCGTCGCGCACCAGCGCCCGGTGCGCCGCCTCCTGGAGCACCCGGTAGACCCAGTCCTGGTCGGCGGGCCGTTCGGTGTGGTCGAGGCCGAGCAGCTGGTCGGCGACGCGCATCGGGTCGGCGCCGCCGTGGTGCAGCAGTTCGGCGGCCCGGCGGCGCAGCCGGGTGCCCTCCTCGGCGGGCAGGTCGTCCAGGACGGCGGAGAGGACGGCCTCGTGCCGGAAGCGCGAGCCCTTGAGGATGCCGGCGACGCGCAGCGCGGCCACCGCGTCCCGGGCCCGCGGGTCGTCGAGGCCGACCAGCGCGCCCAGGTGCGGGGTGCCGTCGGCGCCGCCGAGCAGGGCCAGGCCGCGGGCGGTGGCCAGGGCCTCGTCGCCGCTGCGGTGGATGCAGCGCAGCGCGGCCTGCCGGAACGTCTCGCCCGGCGCCTGGTGGGTGAGGTGGTCGGCCAGCAGGGCCTTGACCAGCAGCGGATTGCCGCCGCCGGCCTCGTGGAGGACGGGTGCCAGGCGCCTCGCCTCGGCGACGGGCAGCTGCTCGGTGAGCACCCCGGCGACCTCCTCGACGGTCAGCGGGTCGAGCCGGACCGTCAGGACGTCCTCGTCGGCGAGCAGTTCGTCCAGCGGCGATTCGGGGCCGCCGGCCCGGTCGCCCCGGGTGAGGATGACGGCCAGTGCGCCGGCGGGGGAGTGCCGCACCAGGTGCAGCAGACACCGCAGGGAGTGCCGGTCGGCGAACTGGGCGTCGTCCACGGTGATCAGCACCCGACGCCCGGCGGCCGGCCCGGTGAACTCCCGGCGGACCTCCTCCAGTACCTGCGGCGGGACGGGCCCGTCGGAATCCGGCCACCGGGGCCGTGGTCCGCCGTCGCCCGGCAGGCCCTGCCGGAGCTGTTCGAGCACCTCGTACGGCAGGCTCTGCTCGGCCGGCGAGGCCACCGCGCCGACGACGGTGCTCCCGCGTTCGGCGGCGTGCTCCGTGAGCTCGCAGAGCAGTGTGGTCTTGCCGGTGCCGGCCGCGCCGTCGATGCTCGCGATCCTCGGCCAGGGGTCGTCGCCGGCCCCCAGGAGACCCCCTTCCAGAAATGCGTGGAGCCCAGTCGAGCGGCTGCTTCTGTTCCTCACCATCGCCCGTACCCTTTTCGTCCGCTGCTCACAGCGAGGACGGACGGGTGGGGCGGACCGTCGTCCGCGTCCCTGCCCGTCCGCTGCTCCGCTGTGGTGCGCCGTCCCAGCCCGAAGACCGCCCACTGCGGGGCCTGGCCCCGAGTGCGGCTGTGGCCGCGCGCCCCGTGAAGTTCCCGCCGAGTGGTGTGACGTCCGGGAGGCGGTTCCCCGGAACGCCGTGTCCTGCGATCGGACCGGCACCTCCGCCGAGTGCGGTCCGTGTGACGCGTGATGCTGATGTGACAGGAGCTAATTGTATAGACCGGCACCGACGGGATGGGAGGCCAGCACCGCCACCGGCCCACCCACCGACGGCCCCGGGATCACCTCCGGCTGGAGGTCGCTCGCGGACAGCTTGGTGGGCAGGTCACGGCGCCGCTTCACGTTCAACTTCCGGTAGATGCGGGTGAGGTGCTGCTCGACCGTGCTCACCGTGACGTACAGCTTGGCGGCGATCTCCCGGTTGGTGTGGCCGTGCGCGGCGAGCATCGCCACCCGGCTCTCCGCCTCGGTCAGCGAGGCGGTGTCCTGCTGCGGCACGGGCTCGTGGACCGGCACGTCGAACTCGCCGTCCCCGTCCGCGTAGCCCGGGATCAGCTGGCGGTACAGCGGCTCCGCGCCGGAGGCCTTGGCCACGTGCCAGGCCTTGCGCACCAGCATCCGGGCCCGGTTGACGTTGTCGAGCGAGCGGTACGCCCGGCCCAGCTCCGCCAGCGTGAGCGCCAGCTGCACCCGGTCGCCGCCGTTCTCCAGCAGCTCCGCCGCGTCGTGCAGGTGCTGGAGTCCGTGCCGCCCGCCGGTCGCCGAGCCGAGCACCCGCAGGGTGACCCCGCGCAGCTGCTCGGGGCTGCGGGCGAGCTGCTCCTCGGCCAGTTCGCGGGCCTTGTCGGCCCGGCCGAGCGCCAGCCAGGTCTCCGCCGCGTCCAGCCGCCACGGCACCAGCTCGGGGACGTCGCAGCCCCACTCCTCCATCAGCTGCCCGCAGCCGAGGAAGTCCTCCAGCGCCACGTGGTAGCGGCCCATCGCGAGGTTCCAGCGGCCCCGGGCGCGGCGGTAGTGCAGGCCGGGCAGCGTCCGGTCGAAGGACTTGGGCATGGCCCAGCCGAGCAGGGTGCGCGCCTCCTCGTACCCGCCCATGCCGGTGTGCGCCTGGACCAGGGTGGCCAGCGGCAGGCAGGAGCCGAGGCCCCAGCTCTTCGGGCTCATCCGGGACAGCGCCCACTCGGCGTGCCGCCGTGCCGCGGGCAGGTCGCCCTGGCGCAGCGCGATCTCGGCCCGTACCGACATCAGCAGGGCCTGCCAGACCGGTGCGTGACGGTCCGCCGACTCGGTCAGCAGCCGCTCGCACCAGGGCTGGGCGAGGTCGAGGCGGTCCGTGTAGACCAGCGCCCACAGCGCGAAGACCAGCGGCTGGATGAAGCCGTCGTTGAGCTGGTAGCGCTGCAGCACCCGGGTCGCCTCGGACACCGCGTCGGCGCGCCGGCCCTGCGCCGACAGCGCCGCGGTGACCGCCCAGGCGGTGTGCCGGTGCGCGGTGTCCGCGGCGCCGGCGATGGCGTCGCCGGCGCCCGCGGGGGTCCGCAGGCCGTCCGGCATGCGCAGCGACGGGCTGAGCATGGCCAGCCAGTGCCGGGCGGTGGTGAGCGCGGTGCGCTCCTCGTCGCCGGACCAGTCGGGGTGCTGCTCCAGGGTGTCCAGCAGCCCGGCCGCCTTGCCCAGCCGGCCGGACCAGGCCAGGTAGGCGACGGTGACGACGAGGTCGCTGGTGGACAGCTGCCCGGCCGTCGCGTCCGCCTCCGCGGCCGTGCCCGGCAGGAGCTGCGCGACCTGCACGTCGACGTCCGCCGGATTGGCCCGCCAGGTCACCCCGGCCAGCTTCACCTTGAGCGAGGCACGCAGCTGGTCGTCCTGCGAGGACTCCTGGGCCAGGGCCAGGGCGTGCCGGGCGAACTCCGTGTCGCCGTCGGCGAGCGCGTACTCGGCCGCCTCCTGGAGCACCGGCACCGTCCACGCCGCGCCGGGCCCGCCCGCCGCCACCAGGTGGCGGGCCACCTCGGGCGCCGCGAAGCCGTACGCGTAGAACATCTCGGCGGCCCGGGTGCGCAGCCGGGTCACGGCGGCGGCGGGCATGGCGTCCAGGACCAGGGCGCCGGCCCGCGGGTCGCGGAAGGCGCCCTGGTGCAGCAGACCGCTCCTGGAGAGGTCCGCCGCCGCCTTCTCGACGGTCTTGCCGGGGATGTCGAGCAGCTGCGCCACGAACTTCGGGGTACCGGCCTCGCCGAGCACCGCCATGCCCCGGGCGACGGCCGGAGCCTCGGGCCCGAGCCGGCGCAGGCAGTCGATCACGGCCTGGGCGTAGTGCTCGCCGCGCACGACGGACGGCGTGGACTCGCCGGCCTCGACCGCCGTCAGGTGGTCCTCGATCAGCCCCCGCAGCAGCAGCGGGCTGCCGCCGGTGAGGTCGTGGAACCCGGCCGCGTGTGCGGCCGCGGCCGCCGGCGGGAGGAACTCCTCCAGCAGTTCGGCGGTGCCGGCCGGCGACAGCAGCCTGATCCGCAGCCGGGTGCAGTGCGGCAGGTGCGCGAGCTCGGCGTGCAGGTTGCGCTGCTCGGGCCCGGGCCGGGCCGGCTCGCTGAGCACGACCAGGACGCGGGCGTGCCTGATCCGCCGGATCAGGTAGAGCAGGAAGCGCAGTGACGCCGGATCACTGGCGTGGACGTCGTCGACGGAGATGACGAGCGGCTGCTCCTTCGCCGTGTCGAGCAGCAGCGTGACCAGCTTCGGCATCGCCAGCATCTGCTCGTGGGCCTCGGGTTCGGCCCCGGCCTCGTCCAGCAGCCGGGTCGCCTCCGCCCGTGCGGAGGAGGTCAGCGGCGCGCTCTCGAAGATCCGCCGCGCCAGGGCGAACGGCAGGGCGCTCTCGGCCGGGTCTCCCGTGCAGTCCAGCAGGACCGCCCCACCCGCCGGCGCCATGTCGCCGAAGTCCGTCAGCAGCGCGGTCTTCCCGCTCGCCACCGGGCCGCTGAGCAGGGCCACGCGTCCCCGGCCCTGCCGCGCGCCGGCCAGGAGCTTCCCCAACAGCGCGAGTTGTTCTGTACGTTCCGATATTTGAGTGGCCAAATGTCTCACTCTCCCCCGAGAGTCCGGCCTCCGCCCGCCTGGCAGACCGTCCGGAATGCATTGTGGAACACCGCGCGAAGGCGGTCGTCGAGCTATGGATTCGGTGCAGCGCCGGTGGTCAGCCGAGACAGCCGGCCACGATCCGCACCACGTCGTCGGCGTGGTCGCCGAGGAAGAAGTGGCCGCCCGGAAAGGTGTGCAGGGCGAAGCCTCCGCTGGTGTGGTCCTGCCACGCCGCCGCCTCCGTCGCGGAGGTGCGCGGGTCGGTGTCGCCGGTGAGCACGGTGATCGGTGCGCGGGTGCTCGCGCCCGGCTCCGCCCGGTAGGTCTCCACCGCCGTGTAGTCGCCGCGGATCGCCGGCAGGGCCATCCGCATCAGTTCCTCGTCCGCCAGCAGGCGGGCGTCGGTGCCGCTCAGCAGCCGCATCTCCGCGATGACCCCGTCGTCGTCGCGGGTGTGCACGGACTCCTCGCGGTGCGTGGACGGCGCCCGTCGGCCGGAGGCTATGACGTGCAGCGGGCCGGTGTGGCCGTCCTGCTCCAGCCGCCTGGCCACCTCGAAGGCGAGCATCGCGCCGAAGCTGTGGCCGAACAGCACCAGCGGAAGGTCCAGGTGGCCCTTCAGCTCGGCCGCGATCGCGTCCGCCAGCTCACCGACGTCGGTGATGCAGGGTTCGGCCCGGCGGTCCTGCCGGCCCGGGTACTGGACGGCGATCACATCGGCACGCGGGGTTAGTGCCCGTGACATCGGGAAGTAGTACGAAGCGGATCCACCCGCGTGCGGGAGGCACACCAACCGTGCCTCGGCGCCCTGAGTGGAGTGGAATCGGATCAGCCACGGGCTATTTGTTGTCTGTTCAATCATGCTTACAAGCCGCCTTCAAGTCGTGCACGGTTCATGCATGGCCATCCGCCTGATTCGTGGAGATCCCCCGGTCATGGGGCTCGACAGTAGTCGAGACGCTACTAGGGGTCTCTGCTGTGGCATGTTAGACAGCGGGGGGAAAGTAGGGGGTACCCCTTACTTTTGTGCTGTGCGTGACACGCGCCGATCTCGCTCCGTGTCGGAACTGCCCGGTCTGCACCGGTTCAATCGGTGCCGAACGACCCTGATGAGCCCCTGTCCCGACAGGCTCCGTCCAGCCGCTTTTTGTTGCAGGTTTAACGGAAAGTTTCATTCCGCTTGGTGTCCGCACCACGGCACCCGACCCCTTCCCGCCCTCGTTGCCTGAGGTCCCCGCCCGATGGCGGTCCCGATCATGCCAATCGGGGCGGGTCGCGGGTGACGGTGGTGCGGGAGGGACTCCGGTGGTCCCGTGAGGTGGATGGGCCGGATGGGGTCGGTGGGGCCCGGTGGTGACCGCGGGTGACCGGCATCGGCGTCCGGCTGTGGGGAAAGTCACCTCCCCCTGTGCGCGGCTCCCGGCGCGTCCCGGTGGCCGCCCGCACCCGGCCGGACCGGCGGCGTTCCCCTCCGCCGGCCGTTGCGGCCCCGGTCGTCCGCACGAGGTGCCGGGTGCCGGGTGCCGCCGATGTCGGTGCCGTCGTTCATGATCGGCGCATCGGT
>NZ_MSJQ01000011.1 GCF_014596515.1 Streptomyces sp. CBMA156 | reverse complement strand
ACGGGGCCTGTGCGCCGCGCGGCCGGGCCTGTGCGGGCAGCCGGCCGGGGACCGGACCGGTCTGCGACCGGCGTGTGATGGTCGGTCTGCCGTCGCGGCTCCCCGGCGAGCTCGTCGCGGCGGGCGCGGGCCGGCGGATGCTCCTGTACGCCATGCACGGTGTGGCCGGCCGGCCTTCGGCGTCCGGGAGGACGGGCGTCTCATCCGCTCGCCGAGTCCCTCCCCGGGCGGCGGGATCGTCGAGGACACCGGCGATCCGCTTCCCTTCGAGGTCCCCTGCCGGGCCGGGGAACGGCCGGCCGGTGTCATCGCGTGGCCGGGCGAGGACGTCAGGCCCTGCCCGCTGCCCTTCCACCCGCCGGCCATGGGCGAGGACGCGCTGCGCGCGCTCTGCGGGTCCGTCATGGAGGGCCGCCCGGAGCCCGGTGACGTCGATGCTTACGCCATCGCGCTCCACGGCTTCCTCGTACGGGACCGGACGCTCCCGGTCCCGCGGTGACGGAGGCGGCGCTCAGGGCGGCGGTGGCGGGCCATGGGACCCGCCGCGCAGCTGCGTGCCGGGTCCCGGCGGCACGTCGGCCGGGCGGGATGCCGGGTAGCCGCGGGCGCCACCTCGGCGGGGCCCAAGGACTGCGCGTCGGTCCCGCCGGATCCGGCGGGAAGCCCGTCCGGCCCGCTACCCGGCTCTCCCGCACCAAAGGGGGCGGTCCGCCTCGGGATTCGCGCGTTCGGTCACACCGGCGGCCGGGCCGGGGAGCCTCCGGGTGCCGGCCGCAGTGCCACGTCCCGGTACGGGGTCTGGCAGTGGCCGCTCGGACCGGCCCTGCCGGCCGGCGGCGTGAGGCGGGGCCAGGGGTGGCCGGCCAGGTCGGAGGCCGCCGCCCGCAGGAGCTCCAGCACGGTACAGCCCGGATAGTCCGGGAAACGTGTGTAGTCGAGACGGTGGTAGCAGCTCCAGTAGCTGACCACCCGCCTCTGGGTACGGGCGAAGAAGGAGGGATTGTCCACGATGAACCGGCCGTAGGCGGCGCGGAGGGCGGTGCCCGGCGTATCCAGGTCGCCGAGTGCTTCCCGGATGACCACCAGGATCTCCACCACGTACTCGCCGGCCAGCTGCACGACGTACGGGACGACCCAAGGCTGCGCGGAGCCGACGACGCATTCCAGGTGACGCCGGCGGATCCTCCCGTCATGGTGCCTGGTGTACAGGCAGTGCAGGATCGTCAGCTGTCGTGGCGAGAGGGATTCCAGCGCATCGGCCGACGGTTCGTCGTTGTACAGCCGAGTGGGGATCGCGAGGAGCCGGCCCTGCACGTCGACCGGGAACGGGGCCGCCGGCTTCAGCCGTGATGTCCCCATGGCCGCCAGGACCACCCGGACATCGTCCGCGAGCGGGCCGGGGAACGCCATGGCCAGGTGGTCACTGTCGTCGGGAGGCTGGGACACGGCTCTGAGCCTATGCCTGTGACGCGGCGCAGTTCAGAGGCAGGCACGCCCGCGGCGGCACTCGCCGCCGGACGGCAGGCAGGACGGCGGGCGGGGGTTCACCGGGGCGGGGCGTAGCCGCGGGTGCGCACGACGTCGTGGGTGAGGTCGGCGAAGGCGTGGGCGGCGGCGCTGCGGTAGGCGTCGGTGCGGTGCAGGAGGGCGGCGGTGCGGGTGGGCAGGGGAGGATCGAGGGGGACGGGGACCAGCTGGGGGTGGTCGTCGGCGATGGGCTCGGGCAGGACGGTGACCAGACCGGTACGCCGGACGATCTCGGTCAGGGCCTGGATGGAGTCGGCCTCCACCGTGATGCGCGGCGCGGCCCGGTGCCGGGCGAAGTAGGCGTCGATGTGGCCGCGAGTGGCGAAGCCCCCTGTCAGCAGGGCGAGTTGCTCACCCTCCAGAGCATGCACCGGCAGCGGGCTGGGCAGCTCCCGGGCACGCGCGGCGGCGGCGACGAGGCTGAGGGACTCGGTGAACAGTGCGGTCGCCGTGACACCGGGCGGGTGGGGGCCGGCGAACGCGATGCCGAGATCGAGGCCGTCGGCGAGCAGAGCCGCCTCGAGACGGTCCTGCGGCATCTCGGCCACCGTGAGGCTCACCCCCGGGTGACGGGCGTGGAACCCGGCGGCGAGCGGACCGACCAGGTAGGCGGTGAACGTCGGCGTCACCCCCAGACGCAGGTGACCGCGGGAGAGGTCCTGCACATCGTGGACCGCACGCTCACCGGCGGCCAGGTCACGCAGCGCACGCCGCGCATGACCGGTGTAGACCGCGCCGGCATCGGTGAGCCGCACGCTGCGCCCGGTACGGTCCAGCAGCTGCACGCCCAGCGTCCTCTCCAGCTGCCGGATCTGCTGGGAGAGCGTGGGCTGCGAGACGTGCAGCTCCTCGGCGGCGCGGGTGAAGCTGCCGTGCTCGGCCACGGCGAGCAGATACCGCAGGTGACGCAGTTCCGGAGAGGCCATCCACCCACTATAGACAACACCAATGGCTTACATCCCCTACAACTCTTGGACACTATAGATACAGGTCATGCATGGTGGATCTCACCGGCCCACCAGGACCGGCCACCACCCGAAGGGGAGTGACCATGCAGGACCTCACCGACGGCGTCGCCCGTTTCCAGCGGGACGTCTTCCCGGCCAAGGCGGACCTCTTCGCCCGCCTCGCCACCCACCACACCCCCGGCACCCTGTTCATCGGCTGCTCGGACGCCCGCGTCGTCCCCGAACTGATCACCGGCACCGAACCCGGCGACCTGTTCGTCATCCGCACCGCCGGCAACCTCGTCCCCGCCCACAGCCCCGAGCCCGACGCCATCGCCGCCTCCGTCGAGTACGCCGTCACCGCCCTGAACGTCAAGGACGTCATCGTCTGCGGCCACTCCGCCTGCGGCGCCATGACCGCCCTCGCCCACGGCCACGACCTCACCGACGCCCCCGCCGTCGCCTCCTGGCTGCGCCACGCGCACGCCTCGGTGGCCCGCACCGCCGCCGCCGGCGACGTCCCGGCCCTGGTGCGCCACAACGTCGCGGCCCAGCTGGCGAACCTGGCCACCCACCCCTCGGTCGCCCGCGCCCTCGGACAGGGCCGGCTCGCCCTGCACGGCTGGGTCTACGACATCCCCACCGGCCGCGTCGAGGACGTCACCGCCGGCCGCGCCACCGACCTGACCGCCGGCACCGCCCTCGCGGCCTGACCCCCCCCCCCCGCAGCCACACCCCCACCCCCCGCAGCCACCCCCCCCCCCGCAGCAACTCCATCCCGACCCGTCCCACCCCGACCCACTCCCCGGGCCGCCCCGCCTCCCCTTTCCGCGGAGCGGCCACCCCATCGCCGAAAGGACACGACCGATCATGGTGCAGGCACAGTTCAACCGGAGCGCCCGCGAGGCCCTGGCCGACAGGGCCGTCGAGGCCAAGACCCGCAAGAACCTCTCCTGGAAGCAGATCGCCGAGGCCTCCGGCCTCTCCGTCGCGTTCACCACCGCCGCCGTCCTCGGCCAGCACCCGCTGCCGGAGGAGTCCGCCAAGGCCGTCGCCGCACTCCTGGGCCTCGACGACGACGCGGCGCTGCTGCTGCAGACCATCCCGCTGCGCGGCTCGATGCCCGACCGCATCCCGACCGACCCGACGATGTACCGCTTCTACGAGATGCTCCAGGTCTACGGCACCACCCTCAAGGCCCTGGTCCACGAGGAGTTCGGCGACGGCATCATCTCCGCCATCAACTTCAGGCTCGACGTCAGGAAGGTCGCCGACCCCGACGGCGGCGAGCGCGCCGTCATCACCCTCGACGGCAAGTACCTCCCCACCAAGCCATTCTGACAGATCATCACCTGACGGGGGGCGGGCCCGGGACGACCCGCCCGCCCCCCGCTTCCCCTTCCCCGTCCCCGCTCCATCCCCGTCCCTCTTCCCCGGAGGCCCCCTCATGGACTTCGCCCAGCGCACCATCGACATCGCCCGCCGCAACGTCGCCGAGGGCGGGCGCCCGTTCGCCACCGTCATCGTCAAGGACGGCAGGATCCTCGCGGAGAGCCCCAACAGGGTCGCCCAGACCGACGACCCCACCGCCCACGCCGAGATCCTCGCCATCCGCGACGCCTGCACCAGGCTCGGCACCGAGCACCTCACCGGCGCCACCGTCTACGTCCTCGCCCACCCCTGCCCCATGTGCCTGGGCGCCCTCTACTACTGCTCCCCGGACGAGGTCGTCTTCCTCACCACCCGCGACGCCTACGAACCGCACTACGTCGACGACCGCAGGTACTTCGAACTCGACACCTTCTACGGCGAGTTCGCCAAGCCCTGGCAGGAACGCCGGATGCCGATGCGCCACGAGGAACACGACGCCGCCGTCGGGGTCTACCGCCTCTGGCAGGAACGCAACGGCGGCGAACGCCGCGTCGCCGGCGCCCCCACCGCCGCCTGACCCCAAGACCGCGGACACCTGCCGGGTACGGCCCCGCGGTTCACCACCCCTGGGCGAAAGGCCGGGACGGCCTCGATTCCGGCCCCGTCGTCGGGCCCCGTCGTCCGGCCCCCGCCTGGTAGGCAAGTCCCGGCTTGCCTATGGTGGGGAGGTGACCGACGATGGAGTGTGGAAGGCGCTGGCGGACCCCACCCGCCGGCTGATCCTGGACGAGCTGGCCGGGCGTGGCGGCCAGTCGCTGTTCGAGATCCGCGTGCGGCTGACCACCCGGCACGCGCTCGGCCTCTCCCGGCAGGCGGTCAGCCAGCACCTGGCGGTGCTGGAGGCGGCCGGCCTGGTGCGGGTGCGGCGCGAGGGCCGCTACAAGTTCCACGACCTGGACACCGAACCGCTTGAGCGCATCACCGCCCGCTGGCTCAGGCCCGAACCACCCGAGGACGCCCCGTGAGGATCAACCTGGCCAGTGTCTTCGTCGACGACCAGGACAAGGCCCTGCGCTTCTACACCGACGTGCTGGGATTCGTGAAGAAGACCGAGGTCCCGCTCGGCGGCCACAGCTGGCTGACCGTGGTCTCACCCGACCAGCCCGACGGCACCGAACTGGTCCTGGAACCCGACCGGCACCCCGCCGCCAAGGCCTACGTCGCGGCGCTGGCCGCCGACGGCATCCCCGCCACCTCCTTCGCCGTGGACGACGTGCACGCCGAGTACGAGCGGCTGCGCGCCCTGGGCGTGCGCTTCACCCAGGCGCCGCTCGCCCTGGGGCCGGTGACCACCGCCGTCCTGGACGACACCTGCGGCAACCTCATCCAGATCGCCCAGTACCACTGACCCCCGGCCCCCCGACCCCCCGGCCCCGGCCTCCGCCGGGCGTCGGGGCGTCGGGGCGTCGGGGGTCCGGGCGGGGGAGGGGCGGCGGGGCCGCCTTGACACCCAAGGTCGTATCCAGAATATTAGATACGTCCCGACGGGCCGGACGGCGGAAGGAGAGTGCGCGCGGTGGACCCGCTGGCCGTGCACAAGGCGCTCGCCAACCCGGCGCGCGCGGACTTCCTGCGCTGGCTCAAGACACCCGAGCTCTACTTCGACGAGCCCTACTACCGTGAGCGCGGCGTCGGCTTCCACATCGGCGTGTGCGTCACCGACATCCGCGAGCGCTCAGGGCTCGCCCAGTCGGTGGTCTCCGGCTACCTCCAGATCCTGCGCGAGGCGGGACTGCTGGTGTCCGAACGCGTCGGCAAGTGGACCTTCTACCGGCGCAACGAGGAGACCATCGCCGCCTTCGCCGCGTACGCACGCGACGAACTCTGACCCCCTCCACGCACCACCCCTGCCCTGCGGGGGCGCCCGGCCGGCGCCCCCTTTTTCTTCCCCCTAACGCATCCAACTATCTAGATTTGTGTATCCACTGGAGGTCGTCCGTGCCCCGCACCGCCCCCGCCCGCAACGCCCTGGCCGTACCGGTCCTGGCCCTGGGCGTGTTCGGCATCATCACCACCGAGATGGGCGTCGTCGGCGTCCTGCCCTCCCTGGCCGAACGCCTCGACGTCAGCACCGGCACCGCCGGAACCCTGGTGGGCGCCTTCGCCCTCACCGTCGCCGCCACCGGCCCCGCCGGCGTCCTGCTCGCCTCCCGGCTGCGCCGAAAGACCGTCCTGGCCACGGCACTTGCCGTCTTCGCCGTCGCCAACGCCGTCTACGCGCTCAGCGACTCCTTCCCGCTGGTCCTCGCCTTCCGGATCCTGCCCGCCCTGTTCCACCCCGTCTTCTTCGCCCTCGCCCTCACCGCCGCCACCCGCCTGGCCCCGCCCGGCCGGGAAGCCCGCGCCGCCACCACCGTCTTCGCCGGCGTCAGCGCCGGCTTCGCGTTCGGCGTCCCGCTCACCTCCTACGTCGCCGACCACCTCACGGTCCCCGCCGCGTTCTGGACCGCCGCCGCCGTCAACCTCGCCGCCTGCGCCGGCCTCCTCGCCTTCTTCCCCGACCTGCCCGAGACCGGCCGGCCCACCTACGCCGGACAACTCGGCATCCTGCGCCAGGGCCGGCTGTGGCTGGCCGTGGCCGCCGTCACCCTCCTGTTCGCCGCCATGTTCAGCGGCTACGGCTACATCGCCGAGTACCTGGAGAACGTCACCGGCCTCGACGCCTCCCTCACCGGCCCCGCCCTGATGGCCTTCGGCGTCGTCATGACCGCCGGCAACCTCGTCTTCGGCCGCCTGCTGGAACGCGGCCTGGTACGCACCGTCACCGCCTACCCGGTCCTCTACCTCGCCCTCTACCTCCTCCTCGACGCCGTCGGCCCCCACACCGCCCCCATGCTCGCCGCCGTCCTCGTGTGGGGCGCCGTCCACTCCGGCGGCCTGGCCGTCGCCCAGGCCTGGCTCGCCCGCGACGCCACCGACGCCCCCGAGTTCGGCAACAGCCTCTTCATCTCCTTCTCCAACCTCGGCATCACCCTCGGCACCACCCTCGGCGGCGCCATCGTCACCACCGCGGGCCCCCGCCACCTGCCCCTGGCCGGCGCCGCCCTCGCCGCGGCCGCCCTGGCCGCCGTCCTCCTGC
>NZ_MSJQ01000109.1 GCF_014596515.1 Streptomyces sp. CBMA156 | reverse complement strand
CACCGGCTCCGGTGGCCGCCGCGGCCGCCCGCCAGCGGGCCGTCACCTCGGCCGGCCCCGGCAGTGCCCGTGCCCCGCCCGGGTCGCCGTGGACCTCGTCGTGGATGACCGTCTCCATCCCTGCTCCGTTCCCGGCCGGGCTCCACGCCCGGCCGTCCGTTCCCGTTCCGTGCCGCGGCCCGGGGCCGCGTCCAGTCCTCGTGTCCCGCCTGCCGCCCCGTGCGGCGGGCGGAGCGGCCGTCAGTCCGCGACCATCCGCACCGCGCCCGGCACGTACTCGCGCTGGCGGATCACCCGGTACCAGCCCTTGGGCAGCGGTATCGCCGCGTGCTCCTCGTGCACCACCCGGCCGCCCTCGGGCAGGTGCAGCCAGCCCGCGCCGAACGGCCCGGTCTCACGGCGCAGCCAGCCCGGGCCGACCACGGCATGGGCGTGCCCGGTGACCTCTCCGAGCGCGAGCACCATCCGGCCGCGCCCGTCCCTCGGCTGCACGGCCAGCTCCGCCACCCGCGGCGGCACCACGCTCTCCTCGACCGGCACGATCAGCACATCGCCCTGGCGGTACATCAGTCCTCCCTCGCCGTACGGCCGGACCCCGGCGGACGCCGGAACCCACGGCTCCGCCGCGTTCGACGCGGTCACTCTCCGGAGCCAGGACCCGAACATAGGGCAAGGGTCTGACAACGCGCCCGGGCGGCGACCCGGCCGCCGGATTGTCAGTCCCGGCTGGTAGACAGTTGTTCGGCCCCGACCCCAGAGGAGCAGCGCATGACTGTCAACGACCACATCGAGCGGTTCCACGGTCTCCCCGTCTTCGACTTCGTGGCGGCCGTGGCCGAAGCCGAGGAGAAGGGCGGGTCCGGCTCCGTCCAGCTGCCGGACGCGGCCGCGGTCGCCTGGAAGGTCGGGCTCGACTACGAGTCCGAGGCCACGTTCGGCGAGTGCTGGGAGCAGTTCCTCGGCGCCGTCGACACCGAGCGGGTCACCGCCGTCGTGATCGGCCAGTGGGCACCCGAGGAGCCGGACAGCTTCCAGGAGCCGATGGAGGCGGTCGTCGCCGCCGCCGGCCGACTGCCCGCCCTGCGCGCGCTGTTCGTCGGCGACATCACCTACGAGGAGTGCGAGATCTCCTGGATCCAGCAGTGCGACATCACGCCGCTGCTGACGGCCTTCCCGCGGCTGGCCGAGCTGGTGGTGCGCGGTGCCTCCGAGGACTGGGACGGCAAGGGCGGTCTGGCCCTGACGCCGCTGCGGCACGAGGCCCTCAAGGCGCTGCGCTTCGAGGCCGGCGGCCTGCCGGGCCCGGTCGTGCGCTCGGTGGCCGGCTGCGACCTCCCGGCCCTGGAGCGGCTCGAACTCTGGCTGGGCGTGGACAACTACGGCGGTTCCTCGACCATGGCCGACCTCGCACCGTTCCTGGACGGCACCCGCTTCCCCGCGCTGCGCCACCTCGGCCTCCAGAACAGCGAGTTCCAGGACGACATCGCCGCCGCTCTCGCGCACGCACCCGTCGTCGCCCGGCTGGAGTCGCTCAACCTCTCCATGGGCGTGCTGACCGACCAGGGTGCCACCGCGCTGCTGGAGGGCCAGCCGCTCACCCACCTGCGCTCCCTCGACCTGCACCACCACTACCTCACCGAGGAGATGCAGCAGCGGCTGCGCCAGGCCCTGTCCGGGGTCGAGGTCGACCTCTCCGAGCCCGGCAAGCCCGACGACCGGTGGCGCTATGTCGCCGTAGCCGAGTAGCCGACCCCCGCATCCACCCGTACGACCACCCGTCCGACCAATTCGACCCATCAGGATCCGACATGGCCGTCTCCCGCCACCTCGAACGCTTCCACGAGCTGCCGATCCACGAGTTCACGCCCGACGACGCCCCGCCGCAGCCCGGCGACGCCCGGCCCCTGCCCGACGCCGGCGCCGTCGCCTGGCGGCTGTCCTTCGACCACGACACCGAGCAGGACTTCGCCCAGCTCTGGCAGTCCTTCCTGGAGAAGGTCGACCCGGCCGGCGTCCGCGCCGTGGTGATCGGCTCCTGGTGGCCGGACGACTACACGTCCGTGCGGCCCGTGGTCGAGGCCATCGCGGCCGACGCCCGGCGCCTGCCCGCCCTGGAGGCGCTGTTCCTCGGCGAGGTGACCTACGACGCGTGCGAGATCTCCTGGCTGGAGATGGACGACGTCACCCCGTTGCTGAACGCCTTCCCCGGTCTGAAGTCGCTGGCCGTGCGCGGTGGCAGTGGCCTCGTCCTGAAGCCGGTCCGGCACGACGCGCTGACCAGCCTGCGCTTCGAGGCCGGCGGGCTGCCGGCCACCGTGGTGCAGGCGATCGCCGGCTCCGAACTGCCCGCTCTGGAGGGCCTGCACCTCTGGCTCGGCGTGGACGAGTACGGCGGCGACGCCTCGCTGGACGACCTGGCGCCGTTCCTTGACGGCTCCCGCCTGCCGCGACTGCGCCACCTGGGGCTGGCCAACAGCGAACTCCAGGACGAGATCGCCGCCGCCGTCGCGCACGCCCCGGTGGTCGCCCGGCTGGAGACGCTCGACCTCTCCATGGGTGTGCTCTCCGACGACGGCGCCACGGCCCTGCTGGAGGGCCAGCCGCTCACCCACCTGCGCTCCCTCGACCTGCACCACCACTACCTGAGCGACGCGATGATGGAACGCCTCTGCGAGGCCCTGCCGGGAGTCGAGATCGACCTCAGCGACGCCGAGGCGGACGAGGCGGAGGACGAGGACGACCGCTACGTCTCGGTCGCCGAGTAGGCGGGCGACGGAGGCGATGACTGTGCAGCTGACCGTCCTCGGCAATCCGGGGCACCGACGGGTGACACTGTTCGCGGCCGCCGCCCGGGCCGCCGGGCTGCCCGAGCCCGCCGTCCTGCCCTGGCTGGACGTGCTGCGCGGCCGGTACCGGCTGCCCGAAGGCGGTCTGCTGCGCGTCGAGTCGCCCGGCGAGGAGCCCGAGGTCGACCGGCTGCTGCGTGGCCCGGCGCTCGGCCCGGGCTACGCACCGACCAGGGTCGAGGGCACGGCCGTCTGGTACGCGGGCGTCATGGCCGCGCTTCGCGGGCTGGCCGCCCGGCCCGGCGTACGGCTGCTCGGCGATCCGGAGGAGATCGCCGTGATGTTCGACAAGCGCCGGGCGCACGCGCTGCTCGCCGGGGCGGGGGTGCCGGTGCCCAGGGCGCTCGGCGGCGAGGTGACCGGCTGGGAGCACCTGCGCGAACGCCTCGCAGAAGCCCGCCTGCACCGGGTCTTCGTCAAGCCGGCGCACGGTTCCTCGGCTTCCGGGGTGATGGCGCTGGAGTTCGGACCACGCGGGCAGCTGCTGGCCACCACCTCGGTGGAGCTGGCCGACGGTAAGCTGCACAACTCGCTGCGGGTGCGCCGCTACCGCAGCGAGCGGGAGGTCGCCGCGATCGTCGACGGCCTGGCGCCGGACGGGCTGCACGTCGAACAGTGGATCCCGAAGGCCTCGCAGTCCGGGCGCTCGGCGGACCTGCGGGTCGTGGTGGTGGCGGGCCGGGCCACCCACGCCGTGGTGCGCACCAGCACCCAGCCGATGACCAATCTGCACCTCGGCGGCGCGCGGGGCAGCATCGAGCAGGTCCGGGAGGCCGCCGGTCCGTCCTGGCCCGCCCTGCTGGAGACGGCCGAACGCGCGGCGGCCTGCTTCCCCGGTTCGCCGATGGTCGGCGTCGACGTCCTGCCCACGACCGGCTGGCGGCGCGCCCTGGTCGGCGAGGTGAACGCCTTCGGCGACCTGCTCCCCGGTCTCACCGGCCTGCCCGGCGGCCCCGCCGAGGGCCTCGACACCTACGGCGCCCAGCTCGCCGCGCTCACCGACCACTCCCCGTCGTCGCCCGTGGCGACGGACCACCAGATCACGGAACCCGCTCGATGAACCACCGGACCACCGTCCCCGCCCCCGCCCCCGCCCCCGCCCCCGCCCCCGACATGAACGCGGTCGTGGGCACCCACGACCTGCTGCTCGTCACCCTCGACACGCTCCGCTTCGACGTCGCCGAGGAGTTGGCCGCGGCCGGCCGGATCCCGCACCTCGCCGCCGTCCTCCCCGGCGGCCGCTGGGAGCGCCGGCACGCCCCCGGCAGCTTCACCTACGCCTCCCACCAGGCGATCCTGGCCGGTTTCCTGCCGACTCCGGCCTCCCCCGACGGCCCGCACCCGCGCCTGTTCGCGGCCCGCTTCGCCGGCTCCGAGACCACCGCCCCGCGCACCTGGGTCTTCGACGCCCCCGACCTGCCGACGGCCCTGGCCGCGGCCGGCTACCGCACGGTGTGCGTCGGCGGTGTCGGGTTCTTCAACAAGCAGGGCCCGCTGGGCTCGGTGCTGCCCGGCCTCTTCCAGGAGAGCCACTGGACCTCCGAGCTGGGCGTCGCCTCGCCGACGTCCTTCGAGGAACAGGTCGCCGTGGCCGAGCGGGTCGCCGCCGGACAGCCCGCCGAGCAGCCGCTGTTCCTGTTCCTGAACGTCTCGGCGCTGCACCAGCCGAACTGGTTCCACCTGCCGGGCGCCACCCGTGAACACGGGGACACCCGGGCCAGCCACGCCGCCGCCCTGGAGTACGTGGACGCGCACATCGGCCGGCTGTTCGCCGCGATGAGCGCCCGCCGCCCCTGCTTCGCGATCGTCTGCTCCGACCACGGCACCGCCTACGGCGAGGACGGCTACACCGGGCACCGGATCGGCCACGAGGTGGTCTGGACCGTCCCGTACGCGCACTTCACCCTCCCCGCCCGAGCGGCGGACGCCACCGCGACCTCCGAGGAGCGCGCATGACCACCGCACCCCCGCGCCCCGACTCGCCGTACCAGTCGTACGTCTACGCGTACCCCCACAAGACGGCCTACCGCCCGTTGCCCGAGCGCCCGCCGCTGCGTGAGCTGTGGGCCGGCGAGCCGCAGCACGCGCTCTCGCTCTACGTGCACATCCCGTTCTGCGAGGTCCGCTGCGGCTTCTGCAACCTGTTCACCCGGATCGGCAGCCCCGAGGGCCTGACCACGGCCTACCTGGACGCGCTGGAGCGCCAGGCCACGGTGGTGCGTGCGGCACTGGACGACGGCGCCAGGTTCGCGCTGGCCGCGTTCGGCGGCGGCACCCCCACCCATCTGACGGCCGCTGAGCTGGAACGGCTGTGCGACATCGCCGAGCGGCGGATGGGCGCCGACCTGCGGGCGATACCGCTCTCGGTGGAGGCCTCGCCCGCCACCGCGACCGCCGACCGGCTGGAGGTGCTGGCCGCCCGGGGCACCACGAGGCTGAGCCTGGGCGTGCAGTCCTTCGACGACGCCGAGGCCCGCTCCGCCGTCCGCCCGCAGAAGCGGGCGGAGGTCGAGGCCGCGCTCGGCCGGATCCGCGCGGCCGGCTTCCCGGTGCTCAACATCGACCTCATCTACGGCATCGACGGCCAGACGGAGGCCAGCTGGCTCCGCTCGCTGGACACCGCGCTCGCCTGGCAGCCCGAGGAGCTGTACCTCTACCCGCTGTACGTCCGACCGCTGACCGGGCTGGCCCGGCGCGGCGAGCAGGAGAGCGCGTCCGCCTGGGACGCGCGGCGGCTCGCGCTCTACCGCGCCGGCCGCGACCACCTGCTCGCCCACGGGTACCAGCAGGTGTCGATGCGGATGTTCCGCCGCACCGCCTCCCCACAGGCAGGGGCGAGCGAGTACGCCTGCCAGACCGACGGCATGGTCGGTCTGGGCTGCGGTGCCCGCTCCTACACCTCGCAACTGCACTACTCCTTCGACTACGCGGTGAACGCCACCGAGGTGCGCGGCATCATCGACGAGTACGTCGCCACCGAGGACTTCCGGCACGCCGAGGTGGGCCACCGGATGGACGGCGCGGAGCCTCGCCGGCGCCATCTGGTGCAGTCGCTGCTCCAGGCCGAGGGCATGCCACTGGCGGACTACCGGGCCCGGTTCGGCAGTTCACCGGCCGAGGACTTCCCGGCGGAGCTGGCCGCGTTCGCCGAGCGCGGCTGGCTCGCCGAGGGCGACGCGGCGTCCCTGCGGCTCAGCCCGGAGGGGCTGGCGCACTCGGACGCCGTCGGGCCGTTGCTGTTCTCGCCCGAGGTCCGGGCCCTGATGGCGGCGTACGAGGCGAAATGACCTTCCTCGGCGTGCCCTCCGCGTCACCGCCGTCGGCGGACGGTGCACGGGACCTCACCCTGCTCTACCGCGGTCCGCTCGCCTCCTGCGACTACGACTGCCCGTACTGCCCGTTCGCCAAGCGGCGCGACAGCCCCGATCAACTGCGGGCCGACCGGGCCGCGTTGGAACGCTTCACCGGCTGGGCCGCCGGGCGCGCGGGCACCGGCGACACCCTGTCGCTGCTGTTCACCCCCTGGGGCGAGGGCCTGGTGCGGTCCTGGTACCGCCGCGCGCTGGTCGAGCTGAGCCGCCTGCCGCACGTCCGCCGCGTCGCGATCCAGACCAACCTCAGCTGCCGCACCGGCTGGCTCGCCGAGGCGGACCTCGACGCCCTCGCCCTCTGGGTCACCTTCCATCCCGGACAGGTCAGCCGCGACCGCTTCCTCGCCAAGTGCCGCGAACTGGACGCGCTCGGCGTGCGCTACAGCGTCGGCGTGGTCGGCCAGCCGGGGCACCTCGCCGAGGCCGGACGACTGCGCGCCGAGCTAGCCGAGGACGTCTACCTGTGGGTCAACGCCGCCGAGGGCCTCGACTACACCGACGCCGAGGCCGCGCAATGGGCCGCCCTCGACCCGCACTTCGGCTACAGCCGGCACGCCCACCCCAGCGCCGGACTGCCGTGCCGCACCGGTGAGTCCGTGCTGTCTGTCGACGGCGACGGCACCGTGCGCCGCTGCCACTTCGTCCGGGACGTCCTCGGCAACCTCTACGACGGCAGCTACCGCGCCCGACTGCGGCCGCACCCCTGCCCGTTGCCGGTCTGCGACTGCCACATCGGCTACGTCCATCTGGAGACCCTGCCGCTGTACGAGCTGTTCGGGGCAGGTGTGCTGGAACGCGTACCGCACGGCTGGCCGCAGGGCCGGTGATAATCGGTTGCCAACCGACCACGCTGTGTGAAAGCGTACGAACAACCGCGCAGAACCGGCAGGTTCGGAAAGGAGGCCCTCAGATGATCAGTGGCATACGGCTCGCCGCCGTGCCGGGCCTCGTCCTCGGCGACACCCCGGCTCGCGCTTCGACGCGTGAGCCGCACCGGGCCTGACACCCGCGCCCGCCGTCCCGGTGGCACCACCGCCCGACGCGCCTGCTGCTCACCTCCTCGTCGAAGTGCTCTTCGTGCCCCCTGCACGTTCCACCACGAGGAGCCCCGGTGTCCGACACTCATCGGCCCAGCACTGCCGCCCTGCCCGCCCTCTACGCCCTGCCCGCCGCCTGGCACAGCGAGAACGGCACGCCCCCGCCGCGCCGCCTGATCGCCGCCGACGACACCCTTCGCGCCGAGGCCGCCTACCGGCTGGCCTGCGAGGGCACCGCCCTGCTCTGGCAGGGCGACTACCCCGGCGCACTCCGTCTCCTGCACGCCATGCGTCGCCGCGCCGAGCGGCGCCGACCTCGATCCGCGCCCGACTCCCCGGCCGAGGCCTTCCGTCAGCACCGACGGGAGCGCGCCCGCCTCGCCCGCGTCCTCGGCATGCTGCTGGTGCCGCTCGACGCGGATCACCGCGTCCGGCTCCACCGGGCGCCCGACGTCCACGAGGCCTGCCTGGCGGCCTACGGACCGCTCCTTGACAACAGAATCGTGTCCCTGCGCGAGCTCCTCGGTGTGATCGGCGCACACCAGTGGCGCACCAGGGGCGTCGACGTTCCGGCCCTCGGCGCCCGCATCCACCCGCACTACGGGGTCTTCTCCCCCGTCCGCGGCGAGTACGTCGACCTCGTCGGCCGGGCACCGCTGCCACCCGCCGTCCAGGCCGACCCCACCGCCTACGACCTCGGCACCGGCACTGGTGTGCTCGCCGCGCTGCTCGCCCGGCGCGGTCTGCGCAAGGTCCTGGTCACCGATTCCAATCCGCGCGCGCTCGCCTGCGCCCGCGACAACGCCCACCGCCTCGGCCTCACCGACCGCATCGAGACCGCCGGAGCCGGCCTCTACCCTCCCGGCCGTGACCGGGCCGCCCTGGTCGTGTGCAATCCCCCGTGGCTGCCCGGACGACCGAACTCCACCCTCGACGAGGGCGTCTACGACCGGGACAGCCGCATGCTCCACGGCTTCCTCGACGGTCTGGCCGGCCGGCTGCTGCCCGGCGGCGAGGGCTGGCTCATCCTCTCCGACCTCGCCGAACGCCTCGGTCTGCGGTCACGCGCCGACCTGCTCGGCACCGTCTCCACGGCCGGGCTGCGCATCACCGGCCGTCTCGACACCGTCCCCCGCCACCCCCGGGCCACCGCCTCCGAACGGGCCGACCCCCTGCTCCGCGCCGCCCGCTCCGCCGAGGTCACCTCGCTCTGGAGGCTCGTCACCGCATGACTCCCGGCGACCTCCTCCGCACCGTCCGAAGTACCCCCGCGTCCACCGGGCGACACGGCTCCCGCGTCCCTAACCTGGTTACAGAGAGGAGGCGAAACACCATGCTTGGAGACGCTCCGCTGCAAGCAGTCATCCCCGCCACCGATCTCGCCCGCGCCAAGGCCTTCTACACCGACACCCTCGGCCTCAAGCTCACCGAGGAGGGTGAGGAGGAGTTCGCCTGCGACAGCGGCGGCACCCAGTTCACCGTCTACCGCACCCCCAGCGGTGGGCAGGCCGCCCACACCCTCGCCAGCTTCAAGGTCACCGACCTCGACGGCGAGATGGCCGGTCTCCGCGGCCGCGGCATCACCTTCGAGGAGTACGACTTCCCCGGCCTGAAGACGGTCGACGGCGTCGCCGAGGGCGAGGGCATGCGCGCGGCCTGGTTCAAGGACAGCGAGGGCAACATCCTCTGTGTGTCCCAGCGCGTGGGCCAGTAACCGGCCCGCCCACTCGCCCGCCCGGCGGACCGGCGGACCGGCGGACCGGCGGACCGCCCCGGGATCCGTCCGCTCGCCCGCCCGGCTGGCCGGCGGACCGGCGGACCGCCCCGGGATCCGTCCGCCGGCCCGCACTGCCCGTGACACCTGCCCAACCGCCGCACCCACGATGCCCGTCACACCGCGCCCTCCGGCTCGGACACGACGCCGCTGCCCGGCCCGCTCGACGGAGTGAACCGGGCAGCCGGGCAGCCGGGCGGGCGACGGGTGACGGGCGACACCCCACAACGGGAGACCAGCCGGTCAGTCGTCCGTCTCGTCGCAACGGCCGAGGCCGAGGCAGCGCAGGTCCAAGCACCGGATGCCGCGGCCGAAGGTGACCGTGCAGGACCTGCCGTCCGGGCCCGGCGCAGCCGGCCGTCACGAACCGCAGGTCACCGGCCGCGCACCCGCCGCCGGAGCGCCCGCACCGAGGCGACCGGGTCGAAGGAGCCCGGCCGGTCCCGGGTCAGTGGGTAGCAGGCGAACCCGATCAGCGCCGCGCTGAAGTGGCCGACGCTGGTGTAGTCCCGGCTCTGCTGCACGCCCAGCCCGTAGACCACCAGCACCCCCGCCGCGTACAGGTACCGCCACGGCCGCACGATCAGGTAGGTGAGCACCGCGACGACCCCGGCCAGCGCGTAGCTGACGCCGTAGTCCAGGGTGTAGACGGCCCTCGGCGAGGCGAGGCCCCGGTGGATCGCCCAGCCGAGCACGCCCTCGCTGAGGTAGGTCGCGCCGACGTGTGAGATCGCCGCCACCCCGATCCAGCGCAGCGTGCCGAGCCACCGTTCGGCGGGCACGTGGAAGAGGTTGTACAGCAGGAAGTAGGACAGCCAGCCGCCGCCCGCGATCCACAGCGCGCTGGTCGCCAGGACGCGGAGCGGCGAGACCTGGAGGTGGTGGAGGTTGGTCGAGCGCCGCTGCAGGATGCGGTCGGCGGTCACCGGATCGACGTGCCGGATCACCTGGGTGGTGACGAGCAGGATCGCCAGCCAGATGTAGGTGCCCGGCGCACGCCGGACGTAGGCCCACACCGCACGGGCGCCACGGGCCCACCAAGGCCGCCGCTGGGCCTCGGAGCCCCTGGCGGTGCTGCCTGCCATCGATGCCTCCTCGACACCTCTCCCCCTCACCCTCGCCCCCACCCGGCCCCACCGCCACCCACCTACCGGGGGACCGAGCCGCCGGCCCGTCCGACCGTTCGCGTACGCTGGCGCTCCGACCGTCCCGTTCGCGGCCTCCCCGGCCCCGGACCGGGCTGGCCGGTACCGGGAACCGCCGAACGAGGGCACCAGGCACGATGAGCGATCGCCTCGCCATGAGGACACCGCCCGGCCGCGCCGTTCCCCGACGCCCGGCCCCGAGAGCGGCCGGCCGGCTGTGGCCCACCACGGCGTACGTCCCGCGGCCGACCGACACCGGCCACCCTGTCGCCCTCGGGCTCGGACCCGGGCTCCGACTCGGACTCGGCACACTCGCCTCCGGTACCGCCTGGCTGCGCGCGCGGGCACCCGGCCCGGCTTCCTGATCCGCCCCACCCGCCTCCTTCTCGCCCCGCCCCCTCCAATTCCGGTTCCAACCGCCCGTCCAATCAGCGGAGTTGGCCGGATCGGCAGCCGGAGGACGACCTCCCTCGGGCACCCTCCGTCACCGCGGGCGATCGCATGCCCTTGCATTACTCTGCAAATCTATGCCAGAGTTCGGGCATCGGATCGATTACGCCGAATCCCGTCACACGTCGCTAGATCAGGGTCCCGCTTCAGGCGGGTCAAGGGTGCATCCATGTCGAAGGTCTTGAGCAAGCTGCCGGTCGGTGAACGGATCGGCATCGCATTCTCCGGTGGGTTGGACACCTCCGTCGCCGTCGCGTGGATGCGCGAGCACGGTGCCTTCCCCTACGCATACACGGCCGACATCGGCCAGTACGACGAGCCGAACCTCGCCGACGTCCCGGCCCGGGGCCGCGCGTACGGCGCCGAGCAGGCCCGGCTGGTCGACTGCCGGGCCGCGCTGGTCGAGGAGGGCCTGGCTGCCCTCGCCTGCGGCGCCTTCCACATCCGCTCCGCCGGGCAGACGTACTTCAACACCACTCCGCTCGGCCGCGCGGTGACCGGCACCCTGCTGGTGCGCGCCATGCAGGATGACGAGGTCTCCATCTGGGGCGACGGCTCCACCTACAAGGGCAACGACATCGAGCGGTTCTACCGCTACGGTCTGCTCGCCAACCCCAACCTGCGGATCTACAAGCCGTGGCTGGACCAGGCGTTCGTCGACCAGCTCGGCGGCCGCAAGGAGATGTCCGAGTGGCTCGCCGAGCGCGACCTGCCGTACCGGGACTCCGCCGAGAAGGCCTACTCCACCGACGCCAACATCTGGGGCGCCACCCACGAGGCCAAGCGGCTGGAGTACCTGGACGCCTCCCTGGAGATCGTCAGCCCGATCATGGGCGTGGCCTTCTGGGACCCGGAGGTCGAGATCCGGACCGAGGACGTCACCGTCGAGTTCGAGTTCGGCCGCCCGGTCCGGATCAACGGCCAGGAGTTCGCCAGCGCCGTCGACCTGGTCCACGAGGCCAACACCATCGGCGGGCGGCACGGTCTGGGCATGTCGGACCAGATCGAGAACCGGATCATCGAGGCCAAGAGCCGCGGGATCTACGAGGCCCCCGGCATGGCGCTGCTGCACATCGCCTACGAGCGGCTGCTCAACGCCATCCACAACGAGGACACCATCGCCACCTACCACACCCAGGGCCGCCGCCTCGGCCGGCTGCTCTACGAGGGCCGGTGGTTCGACCCGCAGTCGCTGATGCTCCGGGACAGCATCCAGCGCTGGATCGGCCACCCGGTCACCGGCAGCGTCACCCTGCGGCTGCGGCGCGGCCAGGACTACTCGGTCATCGACACCCAGGGCTCCAACTTCAGCTACCACCCCGAGAAGCTGTCGATGGAGCGCAGCGTCGACGCCGCGTTCGTCCCGGACGACCGCATCGGTCAGCTGACCATGCGCAACCTCGACATCGCCGACTCGCGCAGCAAGCTGGAGCAGTACGCGGTGCACGGGCAGCTGGCGCCGTGGAGCGGCCTGATCGGCGAGCTCGCCCCGGGCGGCGCGGCTCCCATCGCCGCCGGCACCGGCGACGAGGAGGAGTCCACCGCGCTCGACCACGCCGCGATCGAGTCCGGCACCGACTGACGCACCTCGCTCCACCGGAGGGCCGTCGCACCCCAGCGGTGCGGCGGCCCTCCGCCGCTCTCCGGCCCACCGCAACAAGGCCGTCACCGGATCCGCACCACCCCCCGCCCCCGCACCGCCCGGACGCCCAGCCGCCTGGGGTCGGCGCTCGGCCGGGTCGCCACCGCATCCCGCAGTGTCAGCAGGATCTCGCCGTCGTAGCGCTCCGCGAGCACCCGCGCCAGCTCCGCCGCGCCGCCCGGCCGGACGTCCGGCGCCAGCTCCGGCAGCCGGCCGGGGGCGCTGAGGTCCTGGGCCTGGGCGGCCCAGTGGGCCGCGTCGAACCGCTCGCCCTCGGCCGTGTAGTGCACCGCCAGGCAGTGCACGGCCAGTTGGTCCCCGTACTGGGCGGCTATCCGCCACCAGAAGACGCCGTCCGCCGTACGGCCCATGCCGTACAGCAGGCATCCGAAGGTGCGGAAGGCCGTCTTCTCGGCGAGTTCGAGGTCCAGCGCCAGCTCCCCCGGTTCCGCCGCGCCCGCCACGCCCGCACACAGGTGCCGCAGGTCGCGCCGCAGCTCCGCCCGCCCCCCGGCCGACCGGGCCTGCCCGGCTCCACCCCCCGGACCGGATCCCGGACCCGGACCGCATCGGGCACCCGTCCCCGCCCCGGCACCGAATCCGGAACCCGCCCCCGCCGCCGTCCCCGGGTTCGCCCCCGAGCTGGGAGCCTGCGGTGGCCGCGCACCGGCGGGCGGCCGGGCGGGGCGTTCGCGCGCGGTCGGCGCGGACCGGCGGGCGGCGGCGAGCCGCTCGGCCAGCCGGCGCGTGAAGTCCACCGGATCGTGGTCGTCGAACTCCCGCTCCAGCTCGACGGCGTGCGCGCGCAACAGGTCCACGACCCTCATGTCTCCGCCCCGCCGTCTTCCGGGTGTTCCAGCAGGTACTCCAGGTGCCGCCGCCCGAGGCTGTAGTAGGTACGGGCGGTGGTGTGCGCGATGCCCAGGGACCGCCCGATGTCGGGGTAGGACAGTCCCGCCTGGCGCAGCCTGACCACGTCGGCCTGGACCGGCGCGGCCCGCGCGAGTTCCTCCATCGCCCAGTCCAGGGCATCCAGTTCGGCGAGTTCGTTCAGCTCGTCCTGGCTGGTGTCGGGACGGCGCTGGGCGATCACCCGCAGTCGCTTGCGTTCGGTGCGGCGGCGCTCGCGCAGGACGTCCACCACCGCGTCCTTGACGATCTTGAAGGCGAAGGCCTGCGGATCGGGGCTGGCCAGAGCCCGGCGCCAGCTCTTGTAGAGCGCCGCGCCCGCGTTCTGGACGGCGTCCTGGGCATCCTCACGGTGCCGCAGGCGCTGCTGGGCGTAGCGGAGGTAGCCGGAGTTCTCTCGGGTGAAGAAGGCCTCGAAGTCGTTCGGCAGGCCGCCGAGCGGGTCGGCTCGCAGGCCCCGCTCCTCGCCCGGCCCGGGAGTGCTCACGCGGGCCCCCCTTTCGTCGGTCAGCTGGCCGGCCCACCGGGTGGCACGCCGACGGCCCTTTGGGGCTCGTGCTGTAACCGTCCGGAAGGCTCAGGATGTTGACCGGATCGGGCGGACAATTGGCGAACGATTCCGTTCACTTTTGAACGGCACTGCTGACCTGCCGCTTCACACTCGCGGACCCATCCGAAGCAATTCAAACGTGACACAGATCACAGCTCATGCGACGGCGACTTGACAAGCACCCGAGACGCCGCCGCACCATTCCCGCGCGCCACGATCCACCCCACACCCACACCCATCCCCGCACCCTCGCCGCACGCACCCCTACGGCGCCGGCTCCACCTCCGCCGCGTCCAGCGCAACGGTGACCCGGTCGAGCAGTCCGCGCAGCGCGGCCAGATCCTCGACCGGCAACCCGGTGGCCGCGAGCAGTCGGCGCGGAACCTGCCCGGCCCGCTCGCGCAGCGCCGACCCTTCGGGGGTCAGGCGGACGGTGACCGACCGCTCGTCCTCCGGACTCCGCTCGCGGCGCACCAGCCCGGCCGCTTCCAGTCGCTTGAGCAGCGGGGAGAGCGTTCCGGAGTCCAGTCGCAGGCGCTCGCCGATCCGCTTGACCGGCAGTTCACCGTCCTCCCACAGCACCAGCATGACCAGGTACTGCGGATAGGTCAGCCCGAGGTCCCGCAGCAGCACCCGGTACACGCCGCCGAAGGCGCGGGAGGCCGCGTTGAGCGAGAAGCAGATCTGCTGGTCGAGGCGGAGCAGTTCCTCGTCCGCCATGCCGGGATGGGTGGTCATGAACCCCATGGTACCGATCCCCATTGCGCCACTTAGTTGTGCACAACTGAATTGCGTGCTCTACTTATCTCGGCGCAGCGAAGCCGGCCGACACGGCGCCGCTTCCGCCCCACAGCACGCCGGGCCCGCAGCGGCCCGGACAACCGACCGCAGGAACACCCCTGAACCGAAGGGAAGCGACCATGGACGCGCTCTACACCGCAGCCGCCACCGCCAACGGCCGGGAGGGCCGCGCCGTCAGCTCCGACGGACAGCTCGACCTCACGCTCGCCATGCCGCCCGCACTCGGCGGCAGCGGCCAGGGCACCAACCCGGAGCAGCTGTTCGCCGCCGGCTACGCCGCCTGCTTCGCCAGCGCCCTCGGCCTGGTCGGCCGGCAGGCCCGGGTGGACACCAGCGAGGTCTCGGTGACCGCCGAGGTGTCCATCGGCAAGGACGGGGCGGGCTTCGCCCTCGCCGTCGTGCTGCGCGTCGAGCTTCCCGAGTCCCTCGCGGGCGAGACCGGCGAGCTGCTGGTCAAGCAGGCGCACGAGGTCTGCCCGTACTCCCGCGCCACCCGGGGCAACGTCCCGGTCGAGCTGGTCGTCGAGTAGGCGCCCTCGCCGACCGGCCACCGGAGCCCCCTCCGGCAGCTCGGGCCCGCCGCAGTTCGCCTGCGACGGGCCCGCCCCGTCCCCCCGTTCTCCCCCGACGCCCCCGACGCCCCCGGGGTCATCCGTCGCCCGGGCCGTTCACCGAGCGGAGCGTCTCCAGCCTGTGCCGGTACTCCTCCGCGTCGATCTCACCCCTCGCGAACCGCTCCGCGAGCACCTGCTCCGGAGCCGGCCCCTGAGCCCCCTGCCCCTTCTGGCCCCAGCCCCGTGGGCCGTCCGAACCGGACCCGCCGACGCCCGCAGCCGCCCCACCGGGCGGGACCGGCTTCCGCGAGCGGGAGACGTAACGGAACAGGGCCACGGCGAGGAGCACGACGACGACCAGGAACAGCAGTGTCCCGAACGCCATCAGTCCCATGCCCCAGCCACCCACGATGTGGCCGCGGCCGTGCCAGTACCTCATCAGGACCTCCTCCTCCGGCCCCGTCGGGGCCCGCCGAGGTGAGCAGCGATCAGCGCGCTACCACCATCGTGCGCCCGTCACCGGCGAAAACGGCATGTGAGGAGTCTGAGAAGACCAGCCGGCCCCCGGCCCGGCGCCCACCGGGTAGCGTGCCGCTCGTGACCCACCACCCGCCGACCACGTTCCACTCCCAGCGGCCCACGGCTCGCCGGCCGTCCGCGGCCCATTCGCCGCCGAACGACGACCGCTCCCCCGAGCAGCTCGTCGCCGCCGGAGTGCTCCGGCGTCACCCGGACCCGCGCCCCCACCCGGCACTCGGCCACTCCCCGATCGACTACGTCACCGCCGCGCTGTGGGCCGAGCTGACCGCCCTCGCCATCGCACCGGCCGCCGCCGAGGCCACCGCCACCGCCTTGTTGCGCGCGATCGCCGACCAGGCCGTGGACGCGGCGCTGGCCCCGGGCAACGAACGCGCGCCGCACGACGACCTGTACGTGGCCGACCCCGCCCACATCGGCCCGCACCGCCGGGCGGTCTGGTTCCAGCGCTCCGGCCCACGCGGCCCGCTCGACCCCCTCACCCCGCTCGACCCACGCGGCGGGTACGGCGCACGGCGTCCGATCACGGCCGCCTTCGCACCCCATGAGCCGTAAGCACCCCACGAGCCGTAGGCACCCGGCGCCCGCGGGACAGTCGGCGCCCGCGGGACAGCCGGGGCGCCACACCCGAGGCTGCCGCACCCGCAGCACGCGGGCCGGCCCGCCCCCTCAGCGCTCGACCCGGAGGCTGTGGCAGACCCAGCTCAGCCGGTCCGGCCCGCCGTACGGCGGTCGGTCGTGGTACGTCCCGTCCGCCACCGACATGTTGACGATCAGGTACGCGTGCCACCCGGCCCCCACCCCGTGCAGGTCCGCGTAGACCAGCTCGTCCTCCACGTACCAGTCCACCGAGTTCGCGCCGAGCACCACCCGCAGGCCGAAGGTCGCCCCCGGAGCGATTCCGGCGCTCGCACCGTGCCAGTACCGGTAGCCGCCCCGGACGTGGTTGGAGATCTCCAACAGGTCCGGGTTGTCCGGGTGGTACTCGAAGACGTCCACCTCGTTGCCGCCGTCCCGCCAGGTCCAGATCGCGGGCCAGGCGCCCAGCTCGACGGGCAGTGTCACGCTCGCCGACAGCACGTCCTCGGCCTGGAGCTGGAAGCCGTCCGGACTGCCCTCGGTGGTCAGCAGGTTGCAGCTCCACAGGCCGCCGCTGTGCCGCCTGGTCGCGGTGAACGACCCGTCCGGGCAGTAGTCGCGGCTGAGGTAGTCGAGTTTGTGGTCGCTCCGGTTGGTCGGTCCCATCCGTGGATAGGCGCTGCTCCGCCCGGCGATCCACTGACTGGTCGAAGTGAAGTCCGCGTCGAACACGACCGCCACGGCCGCCTCCCCGAAGCTCCGGCGCCCCGGCAGTCCACACGGCCGGGCACACAGAGTGAGTTACCCGGTACCCTGTGCAGTATGCGAAGCGGATCGTTCGGGTCCGTGCCGAACGCGCGGTCCGCGTCGAACGCGTGACCGGGAAATCGGGCGAACCCCGGAAACCGAGGGGGCCCGGCCGGTCAGCCGACCGGCGCCGAGCCCCCGGCCCCGAGCCGGTCGGTCACCGAGACGACCCCGTCCACCGAGCGGCACAGATTGAGCACGATCGGCACCAGGTGCGGCTCGGGCACGGTGCCACTGAGCACCACGCGCCCCTGGTTGACCTCCACCCCGATCTCCGCCGGGCTGACGCCGTCGATCCGGCCGAGCACCTCCTCGACGATCTCCCGCCGGATCACCATGTCCTCGCGCAGGAACACCCTCAGCAGGTCACCGCGGCTGACCATGCCGATGACCCGCCCCTCCTCGTCCAGCACCGGCAGCCGCTTCAGGCCGTGCCGGCTCATCAGCCGGGCCGCCGCGACCACGCTGGTCTCGGGGGTGGTGCAGACCGGCTGCGCGGTCATCAGATCGGCCGCGGTCACCTCTCCGTCGGGGCCCGCCTTCGCCGACTCCGGCGCGGGCAGCAGGCTGGCCGGGTCCTCCTGGGCGGCCAGGGTGCGCAGCAGGTCGGCCTCCGAGACCACGCCGAGCGGCCGCCCCTCCGGGTCGGCCACAGGTACGCCGGTGATGTCGTACTCGCTCAGCAGCGTCACGATCTCCCGGAACCCGGTCTCGGGCACGACCAGGACCACGGGGCTGGTCATCACGGATTCGACGGTGGCATGCCGCACGCCGGTTCACCTCGTCCAACGATGCTGGTCCGGCCGGGCGCGGATCGTTCCGGTCGGTACCGGCAGCATCGCCCGCCGCGGTCGTGATCGCCAGGGGCCAAGGGGCCGAACGGGTGGGACCTTGGGCCCTGACCTGCGAACGCGCTTCCGACAACCGGCGATCAGTTGTGGACGGACGCCCCGCGGGCGGGGGTCGTCAGGAAGCCGTGGCTCCTGATGTCGGCCCCGGCCGGCGGGTCGTCGCGGATCCAGCCGACGGCGCCCGTCCGTAGTCCGGCAGGTCGACGCTGCTGACCTGCCTGCCCAGCTCCAACATCTTCTCCAGCGCCCAGCGCCGGTTCAGCAGCCCGTTGCGGAACCGCAGCCCGGTGGCCGTGCGCGGCGCGAGGAACGGCCCGGTCCTGTCCCCGCCCTTCTGGCAGCCCCGCGCGTAGCCGCGCAGCAGCTTCTCGTACCGCTCGAAGGCCGCCCGGTGGTCGCCGCGCGCCCCGGCCAGCTCGCCCGCCAGGACGTACGCGGCCACCACCGCCGTCCCGGTGCCCATGCCGCCGATGGTCGCACCGCAGGCGGCGTCGCCGATCAGGGCGATCCGGCCGGTCGACCAGGCGGGCACGTCGGCGCGGCTGATCGAGTCGAAGTACAGCTCGGGGGCGGCGTCCAGGCTCTCCAGCAACTGCGGCACCCGCCAGCCGAGGCCCGCGAAGGCGGCCCGGACCAGCGCCTTCTGCCGGGCCTGGTCGTGGCGGTCGTAGCGCAGTTCGGGCGAGGCGAAGAGGCAGAACGCGCCCGCCAGGCCCGGGTCCCGGTGGGCGGCACCGACGGACATCAGCCGGCCGGGGACGTTGAGGCCGACCGCGCCGACCGGCAGCCCGAGGTCGTTCGGCAGCTGCCAGGTGGCCGCGTAGTAGCCGAGGTGGCGGACGTAGCGCTGCTCGGGGCCGAAGGCGAGCCGGCGGACGTTGGAGTGCAGCCCGTCGGCGCCGATCACCAGGTCGAACTCGCGCGGCGCCCCGTGCCGGAAGGTCACCCGGACCCCACCCGGGGTCTCGTCCAGCGCCGTGATCGAGTCGCCGAAGACGTACTCGGCGCGGGCACTGCTGTGCCGGTGCAGCAGCCGGGCCAGCTCTCCGCGCGGGACCTCCACGTCGCCGCCGGCGAACTCGGCGGGGAGGTGCAGCAGTCGGCGCCCGCCGGGGCCGACGAAGGTCATCGGGCTGCCGCCGGTGCCGAGGGTGCGCAGCTCCTCCAGGACGCCCATCCGCTCCAGCACGGTCAGGTGGGTGCGACCCCGGAAGTCGACGTCCTGGCCTCCGTCGCGCAGCCCCGGGGCCAGTTCGACCACCGTCACCTCGAAGCCGTACCGGCCCAGCCAGTGGGCGAGTGCGGGGCCGGCGATGCTCGCGCCCGAGATCAGGACCTTGGTGCTCATGGAAACGCTCCGTCCGAGGATCGAGAAACTGTGTCTGGCGGACACTGTTCATTGCTGTGTACGGTAGACACAGTTGTGCCCCCAGGACAACCCCCCAGGTGGGAAGCGGAACGGAAACACGGTCAGCGGTCCGGGACGGAAGCCCGGACGGGACCCGAGGACGGGAGCGGATGAATGGCCGAGGCGGCGAACGACACGGTGCGGCTGCTCTGGGGCCCGCCGGCCAAGCCCACCCGGGGCCCGAAGCCGGCCCTCAGCCTGGAGCGGATCGCCGCGGCCGGGGTCGAGGTCGCCGACGCGGAGGGGCTCGGCGCGGTCTCCATGCAGAAGGTCGCCGGGCTGCTCGACTTCACCAAGATGTCGCTCTACCGATACGTCCCCGGCAAGGCCGAACTGGTCGCCCTGATGGTCGAGTCGGCCGTGGACGCGCCCCCCGCGGCCCCGGAGGGCGCCGACTGGCGGGAGCAACTCACCACCTGGGCGCACCACTTGGCCGACTCCTTCGCCCGGCACCCGTGGCTGCTGGACGCCACCGTCGGCCCCCGGGCGCTCGGCCCGAAGGAACTCGCCTGGCTGGAACGGGTGGTGGCGGCACTCGACGGTCACGGGCTGACCGGCCCCGAACGGATGGACGCCGCCGTCCTGCTCGCCGGGCACGTGCGCGGGATCGCCGCGCAGTCCCGCGCCGCCGGACCGGCCGACACCCCCGAGGCCGAACTCCTCGCCGCCCTCGGCACCGTGGTCCAGGAGCACGCCGACCGCTTCCCCGCCGTCGCCGCCGCGATGGCCGACGCCGACGGCCGCGACCAGGCGCTGGAGTTCGGGCTGGAGCGCATCCTGGACGGCCTGGCGGCACTCATCGAGCGCCGCACGAACCCTGCTTAGCAGCCCTGCCCGGCAGGCCCCGGCCACCGCCCCGGGAGGCCACCCGGACCCGCCCGTCGGACCCGCCGACCGGAATGCCGACCGGAAAACCGACGGGCCCGCCGGAAAACCACTCGGACCTGAGCCCGTCCGCTCGCTAGCATCGCGCCCCATGGCGATGTTCGTGCACCTGACCGCCGCGGCGAACGCGCCGCGCATCCGCCGCGCCGGGATCCGCGCCGACAGCCGGGGCCAGGGCGGGGTCCGCGGGGTGTACTGCTTCCCCGTGCTGCCGTCCTACACGCTGACCCACCAGTGGCTGCGCGAACTCGCCCGGTTCGGGCCGAAGGGCGCACTGGTCGCGGTGCACCTGCGGCTGGACGACGAGCAGGAGGTCCTGACGGGGCACTACCGCGACCGCGCCCGGGGCGCCCAGCGGCCGCTGCGGGCGGCCGAGGCGGTCCGGCGGATCGGCGCACTGCCCGATCCGCGCGGCTGGGAGGTGTTCCTGCCGCGCGCGGTGGGCACCCGCGAGGAGCACCGGGTCCGCGCCGTGCCGCAGGTCTCCGGCTGGCGCTACCTCCCG
>NZ_MSJQ01000108.1 GCF_014596515.1 Streptomyces sp. CBMA156 | reverse complement strand
GCCCTGGTAGACGAGCTTGAGGCTGACGTTCGGGTACTTGGCCGCGAACTCGTCGTTGACCCGCTGGACCAGGTCCGGCCAGTTCTTCTGGGCGTCGTCCATCAGCCAGACCACAAGGTGACCTGCGCCGGTGCCGCCGCCGCCTCCTGTGCCGGGAAGCCGTTGAGCGGGTCCGTCCGGTTCTCCTCGGGGGACGTGGTGGTCCGCTTCCTGGTGGACACCCTGCCCAGCCGGGACGCGGCCGGTCAGCGACTGAAGGAGAGCTACGCCTCGTACGCCGCAGGGCAGTTCACGAAGGTGGACATGCCGGCGCTGGGCAGCGAGAGCCAGGCCTTCCAGGGACCCCTGGCGGAGGGGGAAGGCGTCGGCATCGTGCTGCGCTCGGGCACCGTGGTGGCGAGCGTGACCAGCGAGGGCGGCCCGGTGGACGTGGCCAGGACGCGGCGGCTCGCGGTGATGCTGGTCAAGCGGATCGAGCAGGCGCAGTCCGGGAAGACGCCGGACGCCGGGCTCGGTGTGGGCTGAGGACGCGGTCGTAGGCGAGCCCGGGCCGGTCCGGAGCGGTCCCCGGGTGGGGAGGGCTCCGGATCGGGAGGGGCCGGCGGTCAGCCGTGGCGGGGCTCCCAGCGGAAGAGCCGGCGGGTGAGCATCGCGGCGCCCGCGGTCCAGGCCGCGAGCAGGGCCAGCGAGCCCGCCGTGTGGGGCCAGCCGCCGAACAGGCCGAGCTCGGGCAGTGGAGGCCCGGACCAGGTCTCCGCGCCGAAGGCCCGTCCGAACCAGGCGGTGCGCAGCCCCTCGACCACCGGGGTCAGCGGCAGCGCGTGGGCCGGGGCCTGCAACCAGCCGGGGAGCGAGCCGAGCGGGGTCGCCACCCCGCCCGCGAACATCGACAGGAGCAGCACCGGGGTCGCCACCAGCGGGGCCGCCTCGGCGCTCGGGGTCAGCCCGGACAGTGCCGCGGCCAGCAGGGCGAACAGGGCGAAGCCCGCCGCGAGGAACACGAGCAGCAGCAGCGGGTCGGCGGGCAGCGGCGCGCCGAACCAGCCGACCGCGAGCGCGCCCAGCAGGACGGTCTGGACCAGCAGCACCGCGCCCGCCGCGCCGAACTGACCGGCCAGCACCGCGCCGGGCGGGACCTCGGTGCCGCGCAGGCGCTTGAGCACCAGGTCGTCCCGTCGGGCCACCAGGCCGTTCAGCAGGTTGATGAACACGGTCACCAGGGCGAAGCCGACGAAGCCCAGCGCGACGTACCCGGCCGCCGGCACGCCGGCGATCTCACGGCCGCGCAGCGGCGCCGCGACGGCCAGGGTCAGCAGTACGGGGAGCAGGAAGCCGATGAAGGTGGAGCGGCGGTTGCGCCAGAACACCTTCCAGGACAGCCGGAACTGGGCGAGGGCGTAGCCGGTCCAGGAGGGGAGGGCCGTCCAGGAGGCGGCGGGGGCGATCGGGGAACGGTTCACCGGGCCGACACCTCCCGCGCCTCGGGCAGCTCCGCTCCGGGCAGCTCGGCTCCGGGCCTCGCCGTCTCGGGCAGCTTGGTTCCGGGCAGTTCCAGCCCGGGCAGTTCCAGGAACACGTCCTCCAGGGAGGCGCCGCGCACCTCCAGGCCGTCCAGTTCGACGGCGAGGCCGGCGGCCCAGCCGTGCAGGGCGGCCAGCGCCGGCCCGGTGCGCTCGACGGTGTACTCGGCCGTTCCGGCCGCGACCCTGGCGTGCCCGCCGAGGACGAGCGGGAGCCGGTCGGCGCCGACGCCCGCGGGGAGCGGGAAGGTGATCCGGGTGCCGCGGCCCGACAGCACCTCGGCGACGGTGCCGAGCGCGGTGAGCCGGCCCCGGTCCAGAATGGCGACCCGGTCGGCGAGTTGCTGGGCCTCCTCCAGGTAGTGGGTGGTCAGCAGGACGGTGGTGCCCGCCGCCCGCAGGTCGCGGACGGTCTGCCAGGTGGCCTGCCGTGCCTGCAGGTCCATGCCGGTGGTCGGCTCGTCGAGGAAGAGCACCTCGGGGGTGCGCAGCACCGCCAGCGCGAGGTCCAGGCGCCGCCGTTCACCGCCGGAGAGCTGCCCGACCCGGGTCCGCGCGCGGTCGGTGAGTCCGACCAGCTCCAGTGCCTCGCCGGCGGGCCGGGCACCGGTGGTGAAGGTCCGCCAGGCGTCGATGGTCTCCCGGACGGTCAGGTCGCGGAAGAAGCCGCCCTCCTGGAGCATCATCCCGGTGCGGCGCCGGACGGCCGCGCCCTGCGCGTACGGGTCGAGCCCCAGGACACGGACGGTGCCGGCGGTCGGCGGGCGGTAGCCCTGGAGCAGTTCCAGGGTGGTGGTCTTGCCGGCGCCGTTGGTACCCAGCAGGGCGAGGAGTTCGCCGTGCTGGACGCTGAAGGAGATTCCCCGGACGGCTTCGTGGTCGCCGTGGCGATGGTGCAGCCGGTGCACCTCCACGGCCTTTTCCCGCCGCGCGGAAAGGCCTTTGTCTGATGTCATGGGAGCAGCCTGCGGGGGATGGCGGAGAGAGCGCAAGTGCGCGACGAAACTGCAGGTCAGGGCATATTCAAAATGTCATGCCGAGGGCTGTGAGTTTTTCCATGGGGGTTTTTCTGACATCTCCTACTGGGGCGTTCGGAAAGGGCCGGGCATAGTTTTCCTCGTCGCCGGGAGCAGCCGGGAAAACCGGAAGCGGAAACGGCGGCGAGGAATCCGACCGGCCCCGCCGGGGTCGGCGGACCGTTCCGGGAGGAGACCGCCATGGCGGACAACAAGGAGATCGCCGAGAACGAGCAGTTCGACATCGAGATCGAGGAGCTGGACGGCGTCAACGCGGGTGTCAGCGTGAGCTCGCTGGCCTGCGCCGCCTGCCCGGTCTCCAGCTTCAGCTCGGTCTCCAACGCGGTCGAGACCGCCGCGGAGTAAGGGATCTGTGCCGCGGTGGGCCCGCTCCGGCGGGGCCACCGCGGCACCCCTCCGCCGTTCCCCGGCGATCTGCGATCCCCGTTCCGCAAGCAGGACCTGACCAGTGAGGAGAGCCGGGCGATGGACAGCCTCCGGCACGCGCTGACGCGGTTCATCCAGGAGCCCGCCGCGCAGCACGACCCACCCGCGCTCTACCGTCGGCTGCTGGCCGAGGCGCCCGTCCTGGACCTCGGGCGGGTCCACGTCGTCTCGGGCCACTCCGAGATCGTCACCGTCCTCACCCACCCGGGGACCGTGGTCGACCCCACCGCGGTCGGCCTGCCCCGCAGCGGCGCCACCGCGCTCGCCCGGGTCGTCGCCAGGATGCTCCCGATGCGCGACGGCGCCGACCACACCCGGCTGAAGCGGCTCGCCACCACGGCGTTCAGCGCCCGCCGGCTGGAGCAGATGCGCGGACGGATCACCGCGACCGTCGACCGGATGCTCCAACCCCTTCTGAGCGCGGGGGAGTTCGACGTGGTGGCGGACCTCGCGGTGCCGCTGCCGGTCGCCGTCTCCTGCGCCATCCTGGACATCCCGGACAGCGAGCAGGAACGCGTCACCGGCTGGGCCCGGCTGGTCGCCCGCTCGCTGCTGGACGACTTCGGGCCGGCCGCCGGCGAGCAGCGGGCCGCCGACGGGCGGCAGCCCACCGCCGACGGGCGGCAGCCCACCGCCGACGGTCAGCGGATCGCGGACGAGCAGCGGATCGCCGAACTCGACGCCGAGTTCGAGCAGTTCCGCGCGTACGTCGAGGAACTCTGCGCCGCCCGCGCCGCCGCGCCGGGCGACGACCTGATCAGCCGGCTGACCGTGGCCAGGGCCGAGGGCCGGCTCGACGACCAGGACCTGCTGGCCTTCGTGGTCATGCTCCTGGCCAACGGGCTGGAGACCCTCACCTCCGGACTCGCCGTCGCCGTCTGGGAGTTGCTGCGCCGGCCCGGGCTCGCCGAGCTGCTGCGCGAGCACCCGGAGCGGGCCGAGGCCGTCTTCGACGAGGCCCAGCGCCTCGGCAGCCCGGTGCGCGCCAGCGCCCGCGCCCTCACCCGCGAGGTCGAGGTCGGCGGAACCGTCATCCCGGCCGGCCGGGTCGCCCTGCTGCTCTACGCGGCGGCCAACCGCGACCCCCGCCGCTTCGCCGACCCCGACCGCTTCGACCCGGACCGGGCCGAACTGCGCCATCTGGCCTTCGGCCACGGTCCGCACCACTGCCTCGGCGCCCCGCTGTCCCTGATGGCCGGCGCCGCGGTGCTGCGTACCCTCGCGGCGGCCGGCGCCACACGGGAGCTGACCACGCCGCTGGACGAGGGGACCGTCCGCTGGTCCCCGCAGTTCGTCTTCGGTGGTCTGCGTGAACTGCCCGTCCGGACCCCGCTGCGGGAGCCGGCCGGTGCGGGGGCGGGGCGGCCGTGAAGGCGGCGGAGCGGGAGAAGCGGCAGGTCGCCGCAGGGCGGGAGCCCGGGGCGGACGTGAAGCCCACGGGACACGAGGACGAACCCGGCGGCGCCGTCGCGGCGGTCGCCGCTGCGCGGGCGGCGGCCGTGCTGGAGCCCGGGCAGGACCGGCCGGTGCGGCTGGTCGGGGCCAGGGGCCTGGCGGCCGTCGCGGCGCTGGTGCTGGTGGTGGC
>NZ_MSJQ01000107.1 GCF_014596515.1 Streptomyces sp. CBMA156 | reverse complement strand
CCGACGAGGACGGTCGCCGCCCCGACGCCGGCACCCACGCCGACCCCCGAGGCCCCCTCCGCGCCCCCGCCCCCGGTCCAGGTGCCCACGCCGACCCCCACCCCGACGCCCACCCCGGCCGCGACGCCCACCACGTCCCCGACCGCGGCCCCGACCCCCCGGGTGCTGCAGTACGGGATGAGCGGCCCCGACGTCACCACGCTCCAGCAGCAGCTCGCCAAGGTCGTGTGCTGGGCGACGGTGCCGGTGACCGGCCAGTACGACGACACCACCGTGAACACCGTCGGCTACGTCCAGTGGATCTGGGACATCAAGGGCGACAAGCGGGGCGTCTTCGGCCCCAACACCCGTGCCGCCCTGGACAAGCGCAACAGCTGCTGACCGCCGGGCGTCAGCGGGTGACCGCCCGCGTCAGCCGGTGATCGCCCCGAAGATGCTGATGCCCGCCAGCACCACCATGATCGTCGCCGCCACCCGGATGATCAGCTTCATCGGCACGTGCTTGAGCAGCTTCTGCCCACCCACGATGGCGATCCCGCCGACCGCGCACAGCGCCAGCCAGGAGCCGATGCCGACGGCCAGCGGGTCGGCGTACTTGGCGGCCAGGTTGGCGGTCATGATCTGGGTCAGGTCGCCGAACTCGGCGATCGCGACCACCACGAAGCTCGCCCCGGACACCTTCCAGAAGCTGTTCGAGGACGGCTCCTTGGCCGCGTGCTCGTCCTCGTCGCCACCTCCGTGGAACAGCAGCATCGCCGCGCCGACCAGGAACAGCGCGCCGGTGACGCCCTCCACCCAGCGGTGCGGCAGCAGCGTGAGCAGGTGCCCGGCGACGAGCGCGAGGCCCACCTGGAGGGCGAAGGCGGCGGCGATGCCCGCGAAGACGTAACTCGCGCGGTACTTGGTGCCGAGCACCAGGCTGGCCAGCGCGGTCTTGTCCGGCAGTTCGGCCAGGAAGATGATGCCGAAGGTCAACGCGGCAACGGTGAGACTCATCAGAAGTTTCCTCGGTCGGGCTGCCCGGCCACCGCGGCTCCGTCAGGGGACGCTCCGGCCCGACAGCACTGGTCATGGTCACAGCACTGCGGCCGAAGGTCTCGCCGGCGCCGCCCTTCGGACGGTGCCCCGGGCGCCGGGCCCCTGGGGGCCAGTATGTCGACGGTCCGGTGGAGGGCTACTCCCCTTCAACGGCCCCAAGCGTACCCGACGGCGTCAACCACCTCTCCCCGGGAACCCTGCCGGTCCCCGGAGGCCGCCCCGCCTACCTGGCGGCCCCGCCCGGCTCGGCCGCGATCAGCCCGCGGCCGACCAACTCCAGCACCACCACGATGGCCACCGACTCCACCGCCAGCAACCCGATCAGGACGAACAGCTGCACCGCCCCCGCCTGGACCGGCGAGGCCCCGCCCAGCAGCATCCCGACGAACGCCCCCGGCAGGGTGACCAGGCCGACCGTCCGGGTCTGGTCCAGCGCAGGGACCAGTGAGGTCGCCGCCGCCGTCCGGCAGATCTCCAGCCGGGCATCGCGCTCCTCGAAGCCGAGCGCCAGCGCGGCCTCCACCTCGCCGTGCCGCAGCCGCAGCTCGTCCAGTGCCCGCCGGCCGGCCAGCGAGGTCGCGCTGAGCGCGCCGCCGATCAGGATGCCCGCGACCGGGATGACGGACAGGCCCCGGGGCGGCAGCAGTCCGACGCCCAGCAGCAGGGCGAGCACCGGCAGCACCCCGGCACCGATCGGGGCGGCCGCCCGGACCCAGTCCGGCCCCGGGGTCATCCGACGCCCCGCGGTGCGCACCGCGACGGTGAACATCAGCACCACGAACAGCGCCGACCACCAGAGCGAACCGACCACCCAGGTGATCACCGCGGCGACCGCGGCCAGCTGCACCACCGCGCGCAGCCCGGCCCGCAGCACCGCGTGCCCGTGGCCGAGCAGGCACCAGCCGGCCACCGCGACGGCGGCCAGCAGCAGCACCGCGGTGACCACCCCGAGCACCGGGGTGACCGGCAGCAGCTGGCCCCCGGCCGCCGCCAGATCCACCGGGACCATCAGTTCCAGCCCGTCACGTCACGTATCCAGCCCATCGGCCCGGCCCGTCAGATCCAGCTGGTGAACCACATCCGGTCCTGCCAGGACGACATCGGGATCACCTCCGCCGTGTAGAGCGGGTAGAAGAAGGCGAAGCAGCCGACGATGGCGAGCACGATCGCCCCGGCTCCGATCGCCCCGATCCGGCGGCGCTCCGGACTGCATCCGGCCGGGCCGAGCATCGCCCCGAGCATCTGGGCGACGGCCAGGCACAGGAACGGCACCAGCACGACCATGTAGAAGGAGAAGATCGTCCGCTCCTGGTACTGGAACCAGGGCAGGTAGATCCCGGCCACCGCGCACAGCACCGCGCCCGAGCGCCAGTCCCGCCGGAAGAACCAGCGCCACAGCAGGTAGACCAGCGCGAAGCAGGCCGTCCACCACAGGAACGGCGTGCCGAGGCCGAGGATCTGGGCCGCGCAGCCGCCCGAGGAGGTGCAGCCGCGCTGCCCGTCCGGGATCTGCTCCCAGTACATCGAGACCGGGCGGCCGTCGACCAGCCAGGAGAACGGGTTGGACTGGTAGGTGTGCGGGGTGCTCAGGCCGGTGTTGAAGTCGTACATCTGCGCGTGGTAGTGCCACAGGCTGCGCAGCGGCGCGGGCACCCAGCTCATGGAGACCTGCGGCAGCGGGATGCCGAGGACGCTGTCCGGGGAGAGCCCGGCGCGCCCGTCCGCCCAGTGCCGGTCGTAGCCGCCCCCGCCGTCGGCGCCGGTGCCGCCGGTGGCCAGCCAGCCGCTCCAGGAGCCGACGTACACCACGAAGGCGGAGCCGACCATGGCGAGGAAGGCGGGGACGGCGTCCCGGCGCAGCATGGAGCGCCAGGGGCGGCGGGCCCCCGCCCCGCGGCGGCCGGACTGGTCCCACAGGACGGTCAGGATGCCGAAGGCGGCGAGGATCATCGCGCCGTTCCACTTGACCGCGCAGGCCGCGCCGACGAACACCCCGGCGGCGATCCGCCAGGGGCGCCACCCGAGCCGGACCCTGTCGCCGTCGACGGCCGCGGCCAGCCGGGCGCGGACGTGGTCGCGGTCGATCAGCAGGCTGCCGAAGGAGGCGAGCACGAAGAACATCTGGATGCCGTCGAGCAGGCCGACCCGGCTCATCACCAGCTGGAGGCCGTCCACCGACATCAGCAGTGCGGCGGTGCAGCCGAGCAGGGTGGAACCGAGGAGCCGGCGGCCGATCCGGGCCAGCATCAGCACGGCGACGGTGCCGAGCAGGGCGGTCATGAACCGCCAGCCGAAGGGGGTCAGTCCGAACAGCTGCTCGCCGATCGCCATCACCCACTTGCCGAGCGGCGGGTGCGCGATGAACTCGGGCGCGGAGCTCAGCGGGATCGACTGCGGGTGGCCCAGGATGTCGGCGTTGGCGTGGTCGGGCCAGGTGCCCTCGTAGCCCTGCCGGAGCAGCGACCAGGAGTCCTTGGGGTAGTACGTCTCGTCGAAGACGAAGGCACGGGGGTAGCCGAGGTTCCAGAACCGCAGCAGGCCTGCGAAGAGCGCGACGCCGATCGGTCCGAGCCAGCCGGAGCGGTCGGCCGCCCAGCGGACCAGGCCCCCGCGCGGGGCCGGTGCCGGGGTGGAAGGGGCCGGGGCCGCCGGTGGGTGCGTGAGCGCCGCTTGCGTCATAGCCTCGCCGATTCGCCTGTCTGCTCTGCCTGTGTCCTGGCTCTGCCCGGCGCTTGGCTCGCCCCGGGGCCTGCCGCGCCGGCCGGGGCCGGGGCGGCGGTCAACAGCCACTGACACTATGTGGCGGTGCTCGCGAAGCCAAGCGCGACGGGCGCCGACCAGGTGACCTGGTCGGCGCCCGTCGTGAACGCCCCTCGGGGCCGTTCCGCTATGCGGCGGTCTGGAGCTCCCGGACCGGGACCGAGTGGACCACGGCCGGGGCCGCGTTGTCCTGCTCCGGCGTGAGGTACGGACGCAGCCGCATCGCCATGACGACGATCAGCACCGTGGAGCCCGCCATGGCCGCCAGGTAGAGCGGCCAGGTGCCGGAGCCGACCAGCAGCACGCCGACGGCCGGGCCGACCGCGATCGCGATCTGCTTCACCAGGGAGTACCCGGCGTTGTAGGTGCCGAGCATCCGGGCCGGGGCGAGGTCCGCGACGATCGGGCCCATGGTGGGTGCGAGCAGCGACTCACCGACCCCGAAGAGGGCGTAGATCGAGACGATGGCGACCGTGGCGGCCATGGTCTCGGTCCTGATCAGACCGGCCACCAGGGCCATCGCCCAGGCGCCGAGCCAGACCACGCCGGCCGCGGCCATCGCGGTGGTGCGGCGGCGGCGCGCGGTGATCCGCACCATGAACATCTGGAGCACCACGATGGTCAGCGCGTTGGCGCCGATCGCGAAGCCCAGGGTGGAGGGCGCGGTGCCGACGGTGTCGGTGGCGAAGGCCGCGACGCCGGACTCGAACTGGCCGTAGCAGGTGAAGAAGATCAGCCCGGCGAGCAGGCAGAGCCGCAGCATCGCCTTGTCGGCGACCAGGGCGCGCAGGCCGGTCGGGCCCTCGGTCTTCTCCTGGACGACGCTCAGCTGGAGCTTGGGCATCCGGGCGGTGCCGGTGACCAGGGCGAGGCCGAGGAAGGTGGCCGCCTCGATGGTGAACAGCCGGGTGAGGCTGGCCGGGTCCGACACGTTCACGATCTGCCCGCCGACCAGCGCACCGATGCCCATGCCCAGGTTGACCAGGGTGAACTGGAGCGCGAAGGCGTGCGAGCGGGTGGCCGCGGTGGAGCAGCGGACGATCATCGTGGCGAGCGCCGGCTGGCAGGTGGTGACACCCGCGCCGAACAGGAAGGAGGAGACCAGCAGGGCCGGGGTGCCGGTGGCGTGGCCGAAGGCGAACGCGCCGGTGGCGGCGAGCGCCGTCCCGGCCAGCAGCACCGGGCGGGGGCCGTACCTGTCGATGCCGCGGCCGATGAACGGGAGCACGGCGAGGGCCGCCAGCGCGAAGACGGTGAACACCATCCCGGCCGCCAGCGAGCCCAGCCCGCGCACCTGGTCCACGTACACGAACATGTACGGCATCGTGAAGCCGCTGCCGAACGCGCTGAGCGCGTTGCCGATCTGGACGCGGCGCAGCGGGCCGCCCGCTCCACGCCGCTGCTGCCTCTGCTGCTTCACCGTGCCGGTCACCGTGCACATCCCTTCCTGGTTTCGACTGGATACTCTTAGATCCAGAAGAGTTCAGAGCTAAAGTTTGACGAGATAAAGTCTTAGCACCGGAAGAGTGCGGAGTCAAAGGCTTAAGGAGTGCACGCTCGTGCGACACTGGTCCGCATGACTACGGACAAGCCGCGGCCGGCCACCGGCAAGCCCGCCCCGGCCACCCCCCTGGAGTTCGGCATCGCCGAGCAGGTGGCCCTCTACCAGCGGGAGTTCCCCACCGTCGACCCCCAGGTGGAGACGATCGTGCAGACCCTCAACCGGGTCTCCCGGCGGATGGGCGTGGCGTACGACCGGCAGCTGACTGTGCTCGGAATCACCTCCGCCGAGTGGGAGGTGCTCAAGGCGCTGGTGGTCTCCGGCAGCCCGTACCGGCTCGGCCCCGGCGAGCTGGCCAAGCGGCTCGGGCTCACCCCGGCGGCGATGACGCACCGGATCGACCGGATGCTGGCCGACGGCCTGGTCACCCGGGAGCGGGACGAGAGCAACCGGGTGCGGGTGATCATCGAGCTGACCGAGACCGGCCGGGACAAGTGGCTGGAGTCGATGCGGATGGCGGCGGTGTTCGAGGAGGAGCTGCTCCAGGACGTCCCGGCCGAGGACCGGACCGTGCTCTCCTCGATGCTGGAGCGGATGCTGCGGCGGATCGAGGAGAGCCGCCCGGACGCGCCCGGACGCACCTCCGACCCGGCGTAGCCCGCGGGAGGCGGCCCCGGAAGCGACACGGGGAGCCGCCCCGGGAGCGACCCGGGGGCCCGGAGAACAGCCGGGGCGCACAGCCGGGGCGCACAGCCGGGAGCGCTGCCGGGGAGAACGCATGAGTCCGGCCTGCCGGGAGGATGATCCTCCCGGCAGGCCGGACTCGTCACGTCAGGTGCTGCGAGGGTCCGTCAGGCCCTCGGCGGTCCGTCGACCGTCAGCAGGGACCGTTGTCGGTCCAGACGCCCCACTGGCCGCTCTGGCTCGGGTCGTCGCCCTTGGTCCACCACTTGTTGGTGTAGTAGTGGCCCTTCCAGGAGACCTTGGTCGAGGTCGCGTAGGTGGTGTTGGTGTCCCAGCTCGGCGCGGCCTGGCAGGCCGGCCCGGTCGGGGTGCCGGTCGGGGTACCGGTCGGCGTGCCCGTGGGGGTGCCGGTCGGGGTGCCGGTCGGCGTCCCGGTGGGGGTGTCGGTCGGGGTCGGGGTCGGCGTGCCGGTCGGCGGGGCCGGGCAGCCGGTGGCGGAGCCGTTGGTGGCGCTCACGACCTTGTCCCACAGCGCGGTCTTGGTGCCCAGGTCGTACAGCGAGAAGACGAAGGCGCCGCCGAGACCGTTGCAGTGCGCGTAGTCGAGCTTGGCCTGGATCGACTTGGCGTCCTCACCGCTCCAGAAGGTGTTGCCGTCGTAGAAGTACGTGGCCTTCGCCTCGTCGTCCCAGAAGGTCTTGGCCGGGTTGTCGACGAAGCCCGCGAGCTCCTTGTACATCTGGATGCCGGGGACGTTGCCCGAGTTCGCGGCGCCGCCCGCGGGGGCGGTGGCGGGCTGGAAGAGCCCGTGCTTGCCGTTGTCCTTCACCCCGGTCCAGCCGCGGTAGTAGAACGGCACACCCATGTTGATCTTGTTGGCGGGGAAGCCGCCGGGGATGCCGTACTCCTTGTCACCGACGGTCCACGCCTTGATGGCGTTGTCGATGGAGTACTTGCCGTTGCCCGGCTTGGCCGGACCCGACGGGTCGTTCGGGCCGGAGTAGAGCGCGGCCTGGTGGTTGGTCGGACCCTGCGGGTCCCAGCCACCGTGCATGTCGTAGGTCATGACGTCGAGGAAGGTCAGGTACTGACCGATCTTGTCGGTCTCGACGTTCATGATCTTGTCCTGGCCGGCGCCGACCGCCGCCGCCAGGGCGTAGGTCTTGCCGTCCGTCTTGCCCTGGGCGTCCAGCTGGGTGCGGAACTCCTTCAGCAGGGCCGTGAAGTTCTGCTTGTCGGCCGGGCTGGAGATGTTGCCGGTGTGGCCGCCGCCGCCCGGGTACTCCCAGTCGATGTCGATGCCGTCGAAGACGCCGGCACCCGTGCCCGGTCCGCCGAAGCCACCCTCCTGCGGGAGGTTGCCCTTGATGAACATGTCGAGGCAGGACGACACCAGGTGCTTGCGCGAGGCGTCCGTGGCGGAGGCCGGCGAGAAGTACTTGGAGTAGGTCCAACCACCGATGGAGAGCAGGACCTTGAGGTTCGGGTTCTTCGCCTTCAGCTTCTTCAGCTGGTTGAAGTTGCCCGCGATCGGCTGGTTCCAGACGTCGCCGACGCCGTCGACCGAGATGTCCGCGCCGAAGCTCTTCTGGTAGTCGGCGAACGCGTCGGCCGCGCCGTCACCCGCGTTGGGGTTGTTGTCGTTCGTGTCGGCGGCCTTGGTCGCCTGGAAACACCCGAGGTCGGTCGGGTGGATGTTGGCGAAGTCGTAGATCAGGTAGTCCAGGTTCTTGGCGACGCCGGTGTCCTGGATCGTCTTGGGGTAGTACGCGTTCGCGTAGATCGACCACTGGTCGAAGTAGGCGACCTTGATGCCACCGCTGCTCGCGGCCGCACCGGTGGAGTTGGTGGTCGCGGCGTTGGCCGCGGCGCCGCCGGACAGCGCCAGGCCGGCGCCGAGCAGCAGGGAGGCGGTGGTGCCGGCCGCGATGGCGGCCAGGCTCTTGGGACGGCGGCGCCGGCCCTCCTGCGGAGCCGGGGTCCCGGCCCTTTCAATGCGTGAGCGCAGCATGGGTGCGTGACTCCTGGTTGTGGGGGGTCCCGTCGCCCCGGGGGCACGCGTCCGGGGTGGGGCCGGACGACCGGGACATGACAGGCATGGGTGGGGAATCGAGCGGTTTCAGACCATGACGGACTACCGGGATGTGCCAAACCGGCGTCAGCAGCACAAGGCTGCTGACGCCGGTTCAGGGGCTCCCTGCACCTGGGCAATAAAAATGGACTAGACCAACTGCCCCGTCAAGGGGTCCTGTTGGGCCTTGAGCCCCGCTTAAGGTTCCAACCCCCTGCTGAGCTGGGCGGTTTCGGCTTGAGTCAGTAGCGGACGGCGTTGGCCACCTCGGCCTTCACCGTGCCGGTGAGCTCCCGGTTGCCGTGCGCGGTGGCCTGGGCGCTCTGCCCCGCGGCCACGTCCTGGACGGTCACCGCGGTCGCGTCCAGCACCTTGCCGGACTCGTCGGTGAAGTTCAGCTGGATCACGTACCGGTACGACTGCTGCCCGTGGTTGGTGACGGTCAGCGGCACCTGCGCCTTGCCGTCCGAACCGGTGGTCACCGCCCCGGCCGTGACGTCCCCCTTCGCGTCCAGCCCGCCCTTGATCCCGGCGACGCCCTGCTGGAACTGCGCGAGGCCGCCGACACCGCCGCCGGCGAGTGGCGCCGCCCCGACCTCCCGCACCAGCGCGCCGCGGCCACCGAGCAGCAGGCCCACCACCTGCTGGCGGCCCTGCTGGAACGGCGCGGCCGCCGGGACCTGCCGGACACGCCTTAGGATCGAAGCCGATCGGCAGGCCGCAGAACGGGAGCAGCACGCGTGGAGGACGTCGTCGCAGGTGTGCTGCGCCAGTGGGAGCGGGCCTACCCGGGGCTGGACACCGGTCCGATCGCCGTCCTCGGCCGGATCAACCGCTGCGCCGCGCTGCTCCAGCAGACCCCGGACCCGCTCACCAGGGCCGGCCTCACCCGCGCCGAGTTCGACATCCTCGGCGCCCTGCTCCGCCTCGACCGCGAGCTGACCCCCACCCAGCTCGCCCGGGAGAGCTTTGCCTCCGGTGCCGCCGTCACCAAGCGCCTGCGGCTGCTGGAGGAGCGCGGCCTGGTCAGCCGCCGCACCGACGACCGGGACCGCAGGGTCGCCCACCTCGCGCTCACCGAGGAGGGCCGCGCCCTGGTGGACGGCCTGATCCAGGAACTCGTCGCCTACGACCGGGCCCTGCTGGCCGGCCTCAGCCCCGCCGAGCAGGACCGCCTCGCCGGGGCCCTCAGCGGCCTGCTCAACAGCCTTGAGGGGACCATCGGCCGCACCCCGGGCTGAGCGCCGCGGCGGGCCACGCCCGATGCCGGCTTCGGTGTCGACGGATCGTCGGCGGAGCGCCGTCGACGGGAAACTATGCTCGGGTGCGACGGGTCAAGTCGTCTACCGGGAGCACCCCTTGGGCCACAGCGCGAACCGGGACGACGACGGTCGCCCCCATCCGAGGCGCCCGCCCCGCCCCGGTGACCCGCTCACCCGGCTCACCCGGGGCATCGTGGTCATGGTCGCGCTCGGTTTCTTCGCCGCCTCGGTGGTGGCCACGGTCCGCAACCACGACGGCCTGGCCTACCAACTGCCCGCGGTGGCCCTCCTGGTGGTCCTGCTCGGTCTCCAGATCGGGCACGCCGGCCCGTGGCGCCTGGCCCGGCGGTGGTGGCCGTGGAGCCTGGCCGTCCACGGGGCGCTCACCTACCTGCCGTTCGCGCTGTACGACGGCACCTGGGTCGGCCTCCCCGGTTCGTTCGCCGGATCGGTGCTGCTGACCGTCGCCGCGCCCCGTTCCTGGCTGCTGTTCGCCGCCCTGGTGGTCGTCCAGTACCCGCTCTGCGCGGCGCTGGGCGGGCACCCCGGCCAGTGCCTCAACGCGTCGGTGTCCGTCGTCGTGGGCGGCTCCGTGGTCTACGGGGTCGCCCGACTCGCCGATCTGATCGCCGAGTTGAGGACGGCCAGGACCGAGCTGGCCGAACTCGCGGTGGACCGGGAGCGGTTGCGCTTCGCGCGCGACCTGCACGACCTGCTCGGCGCCAGCCTCTCGGCGGCGGCGCTGAGGTGCCAGCTCGCCGAGCGGCTGGCCGAGGAGGACCCGGACCGGGCCCGCGCGGAGATCGCCGAGGTACTGGTGCTGGTGCGGCGGGCGATGGCGGACGCCCGCCGGATCTCCAGCGGTGACCTGCGGATGTCCCTGGCGCGGGAGGCGGGTTCGGTGCTCCCGGTGCTGCGGGCGGCCGGGATCGACGTCGAGGCCGAACTGGACTGCGAGGGGCTGCGGCCGGAACTCGACGCGGTGCTGGCCACCGTGCTGCGCGAGGCGGTCACCAACCTGCTGCGGCACAGCGTGCCCCGGCGCTGCGCGATCCGGGCCGGCCGGGACGGCCCCGGCACGGTGTGCCTGGAGGTCTCCAACGACGGTGCTCCGCACGGGCCGGGCGCGGCTCCGCCCGAACCGGGCGGCGGGCACGGCCTCGGGAACCTCACCGAGCGGCTGCGGGCCGTCGGCGGCCGGCTGACGGCCGAACGGGACGGGGCGGGCTGGTTCCACCTCCGCGCCGTCGTCGAGGCCGAGCCCGCCGGCCGGGCCGCCCGGGAAGCCCCCCGCACCTCCCGGGCCGCCTGACCGTCCCGGAGGGCCCGGCTACTCGTGCGCGCCCAGCACCTCGACCGGCTTGCGTCGCAGCGCCAGCCGGGCGGTCAGCAGGACGGTGCCCATCCCCAGCAGCGCCGCCCCGCCCGGGACCGCGGCCACCCAGCCCCAGGGCAGCGCCGGCCGGGCCGTCCCGCCGAGCGCCAGGCTGACCGGGACCACGACGGCGGCGGTGACCCCCGCACCGAGGACGACCGCCACCGCGACGGTGATCCCGCCCTCCCAGGCCGTCATCCGCAGCACCTGGCCGCGGGTGGTGCCCACCACCCGCAGCAGCGCGAACTCGCGCAGCCGCTCGCCGGTGGCCATCACGAGGGTGTTGACCACGGCGATCGCGGTGAACAGGCAGACCACGCCGAGCATCAGCCGCCCGACCGCGCCGGCCGACTCCTGCCGATGCCGGCGCGCCGCGTCGTAGTCGGCCCGGTCGCTGACGCGGGCCATCGGATAGTCCGGGACGAGCCCCCGGAGCTCCCGGCCCACCTGCCGGGGGTCGGCGCCTGCGGCGGTACGGACCAGGACGGTCGACGCGAGCCGGTCCGGGGCGTGGCCGGCGGCGAAGGGGGCGGGCAGCAGCGCGTCCGCGAACCGCGCGTCGCGGTCGTAGACGGCGGCCACCGTGGCGCTGCCGCCGGTGCCGTCCTCCCACTCGATCCGGACGGTGGCGCCGACGCCGATCCGGAGCGCGGTGGCCGTATGACGCCCCAGCGCGACGCCCTCGCCGCGCAGCCCGTCCAGCGAGCCGGCCGTCACCCCGGGGTCGACCAGCTGCGCGAACTCCCGCGGGTCGACGATCCGGGCCTCCACCCCGTGGGAGCCGGAGTCGCCGACGGACACCATGGCGGTCGTGGACACCAGGCCGCCGGCCGCCTCGACGCCCGGCAACCGCCGTGCGGCAGCGGCGAATTCCGGGGGAATGCCGATCCCGTCGGCCTGGACCACGTGGTCGGCCAGCAACCGGCGGCCGTCCTCGGCCGTGTCGGCCGCGGCCTTGACCACCGGGACGAACAGCACCGAGCCGGTGAAGGCCACCGCCAGCACCAGCGGGGTGACGGCGGCGGCGAAACGGCGGGGCCGCGCCCGCAGGGCGGCGGCGGCGAGGAACCCGGTGACCGGGGAGAGCCGGCCCACCGGCCCGCCGATCGCCACGCTCGCGACCCGGCCGATCAGCGGCCCGAGCAGGGCCACCGCGAGCAGCAGTGCCGGCATCATGCTCTCGGCCGTCCCCGCCGCCCTGCGGCCTTCCGTGGAACGGGCCAGCACCACGCCGCACGTGGTGAGCGCGGCGAGTCCGAGGGCGGTCCTGACCCGGCCGACGCCGGGCGGCGGCGCCGAGGAG
>NZ_MSJQ01000106.1 GCF_014596515.1 Streptomyces sp. CBMA156 | reverse complement strand
ACTCCGGGACAACGTGCCGATGGTCACTGCGCCGGTCGTCCCGCCCCGTTCGCGGCGCGCTCCGCTTACGCTGTCTCCCGTGGTGCAAGCAGCGGACGAGGACGGATCGCAGGAGGACCGCGCTCCCGGGAACGGGCGGTCGCGGTCGGACGGCCCGCGCCGCCGGCTCGGCAAGGCGGTCACGGGCGCCACCGCCGGACAGGCCGCGAAGGCCGTCAAGGCGGCCCGGCGCACCGCGAAGAAGGCCGCCGCGAAGCCGCCCGCCACCGAGGCCCCCGCCATGAAGAAGGCCACCGCCGCGAGGAAGACCGCTGCCGCGAAGCGGACCGCCGGAAAGCGGGCCGACGCGCAACAGGCCGGTACGAAGCAGGCCACCGCCCCGAGGGAGACCCGCACCGCCCGGGCCGCCGGCGCCGCCAAGGCCGCCGTCCAGTCCGTCCGCTCGGTCAAGGCCGCCAAGCGCGACGCCGCCCGCCCGCCGCTGCTGCGCACCACCGACCGGCTGGTGCTGCCCCGGCACCCGGCCCTGCACATCCCCGACACCAAGGTGGCGCTGTCCACCGCCTCGGTGTACCCGGCGAGCACCGCCGTGGCCTTCGAGCTGGCCGCCAAGCTCGGCTACGACGGGGTCGAGGTGATGGTCTGGAACGACCCGGTCAGCCAGGACCTCGACGCCCTGCGCCGCCTCTCCGACGCCCACCGGTTGCCCATCCTGGCCGTGCACGCCCCCTGCCTGCTGATCACCCAGCGGGTGTGGAGCACCGATCCGTGGACCAAGCTGGTCCGGGCCAGGGCCGCGGCCGAGAAGCTCGGCGCGAGCGCCGTCGTCGTCCACCCGCCGTTCCGCTGGCAGCGCCAGTACGCCCGGGAGTTCGTCGAGGGCATCGGCCGGATGGCGGGCGAGACCGACGTCCGCTTCGCCGTCGAGAACATGTACCCGTGGCGCTACCGCGACCGGGAGATGCTCGCGTACGCCCCCGGCTGGGACGTCACCGACGAGGAGTACCGGCACTTCACCATCGACCTCTCGCACGCCGCCACGTCCAGGATCGACACCTTCGCCATGGTCGAGCGGATGGGCGACCGGCTCGCCCACGTCCACCTGGCCGACGGCAGCGGCTCCGGCAAGGACGAGCACCTGATCCCCGGCCGGGGCAAGCAGCCCTGCGCCGAGCTGCTGGAGCACCTCGCCCGCACCGGCTTCGACGGCCACGTGGTGCTGGAGGTCAACACCCGCCGCTCCGCCTCCCCCGCCGAACGCGAGGCCGATCTGGCCGAGGCCCTCGCCTTCACCCGCTTGCACCTGGCCACCCCCTCGCGCGTACGCTGAGGCGTCCGGCCGGCCGGACGCGAACCGCCGTACGGAGGAGGGCACATGACGGAGGGTCGGGACTACCGCGAGGCCGCCCGGAGCTTCGGCGGGGTCGCCGCCGAGTACGAGCGGGGCCGCCCCGGCTACCCCGACGGCCTGTTCGACGCGCTGGAACGGCTCTGGGGCCGCGGCCTGCGCGGCGCCCGGGTCCTGGACGTCGGCGCCGGCACCGGCATCGCCACCCGGCTGCTGGCCGCGCGGGGCGCGGAGGTCGTGGCCGTCGAGCCCAGCCCCGGCATGGCCGCCCGGTTCCTCGCCTCCTCGCCGGCCCTGCCGCTGGTCCGGGGCACCGGTGACGACCTGCCCTTCCACGACGGCTCCGCCGACCTGGTCACCTACGCCCAGGCCTTCCACTGGACGTACCCCGAGAAGTCCGTCCCCGAGGCGATCCGGGTGCTGCGGCCGGGCGGTGCCGTGGCCGCCTGGTGGAACGTGTACGACGAGACCGTGGCGTGGATCCGGGCCCGGGACCGGCGGATGGCCGCCGCCCTCTCCGACCGGTACCGCGGCTACGGCGGGATCGACCACCACGCCGGCCACTTCGCCCCGGCCGGCCTCGCGGTCGAGCGGACGGTGCTGCGCTGGGAGCGGCGGGTCCCCGTCGACCACGTGCTCACCGACCTGACCTCGCGCTCCTACCTCGCCTCGCTCGAACCCGGGGAGCGCGCACCGGTGCTGGCCGCCGAACGGGAGGCCATGCTCGCCGAGTTCCCGGACGGCATCGTGGTCGAGCCGTTCGCCCTGGACCTCACCGTGGCCGTCAAGCCGGGCTGACACCGGCCGCGCCGGCCCGCCCGCCGCCTGCCCGCATCGCGGACGGGCCGTCCGCCGTCCGGACGGCGGGCGTAGGCTCGGTACCCACAGCGGCCCCCGAACCCTCCCACCGCGGGGCGCCGGCGACAGCCCCGAAGGAGTGGAGCGCAGTGCCCGAGCTGAGGTCCCGTACGGTCACCCACGGTCGCAACATGGCAGGCGCCCGGGCGCTTCTCCGGGCGGCCGGCGTAGCCCGCGAGGACTTCGGCAAGCCGATCATCGCGGTCGCCAACTCCTTCACCGAGTTCGTCCCCGGCCACACCCACCTCCAGCCGGTCGGCCGGATCGTCTCCGAGGCGATCAAGCAGGCGGGCGGCATCCCGCGCGAGTTCAACACCATCGCGGTGGACGACGGCATCGCGATGGGCCACGCCGGCATGCTCTACTCGCTGCCCTCGCGCGACCTGATCGCCGACTCGGTCGAGTACATGGTCAACGCCCACTGCGCCGACGCCCTGATCTGCATCTCCAACTGCGACAAGATCACCCCGGGCATGCTGATGGCCGCGCTGCGCCTGAACATCCCGACCGTCTTCGTCTCCGGCGGCCCGATGGAGGCCGGCAAGGCCACCCTGGTCGACGGCACCGTGCGCAAGCTCGACCTGGTCGACGCGATCTCCCAGGCGGTCAACGAGAACGTCTCCGACGAGGACATCGCGATCATCGAGGAGAACGCCTGCCCCACCTGCGGCTCGTGCTCCGGCATGTTCACCGCCAACTCGATGAACTGCCTGACCGAGGCGATCGGCCTCTCGCTGCCCGGCAACGGCTCGGTGCTCGCCACCCACACCGCCCGCAGGGCCCTGTACGAGGACGCCGGCCGCACGGTCGTCGAGATCACGAACCGCCACTACGGCCAGGACGACGCCTCCCTCCTGCCCCGGGCGATCGCCACCCGCGCCGCCTTCGAGAACGCCATGGCCCTGGACATCGCCATGGGCGGCTCGACCAACACCATCCTGCACCTGCTCGCCGCCGCCCAGGAGGCCGAGCTGGACTTCGACCAGCGGGCCATCGACGCGATCTCCCGCAAGGTGCCCTGCCTGTCCAAGGTCGCGCCCAACGGCTCGTACTACATGGAGGACGTGCACCGGGCCGGCGGCATCCCGGCCCTCCTCGGCGAGCTGCACCGGGGCGGGCTGCTCAACGAGGACGTCCACACCGTGCACTCCGACTCGCTCGCCGAGTGGCTCAAGACCTGGGACGTGCGCGGCGGTTCGCCCTCCGCCGAGGCCGTCGAGCTGTGGCACGCCGCCCCCGGCTGCGTCCGCTCCGCCGAGGCCTTCTCGCAGTCCGAGCGCTGGGAGTCGCTGGACACCGACGCGGCCGGCGGCTGCATCCGCAGCGTCGAGCACGCCTACTCGGTCGAGGGCGGCCTGGCCGTGCTGTACGGCAACCTCGCCGAGGACGGCTGCATCGTGAAGACCGCGGGCGTGGACGAGTCGATCTGGACGTTCAGCGGCCCGGCCGTCGTGGTCGAGTCCCAGGAGGACGCGGTCGAGGCGATCCTCGCCAAGCGGGTCAAGGAGGGCGACGTCGTCGTCATCCGCTACGAGGGCCCGAAGGGCGGCCCCGGCATGCAGGAGATGCTCTACCCCACGTCCTTCCTCAAGGGCCGGGGCCTGGGCAAGGCCTGCGCGCTGGTCACCGACGGCCGCTTCTCCGGCGGCACCTCGGGCCTGTCCATCGGCCACGCGTCCCCCGAGGCGGCCTCCGGCGGCACCATCGCGCTGGTCGAGGACGGCGACACCATCGCCATCGACATCCCCGGCCGCCGAATCTCCCTGGAGGTCCCGGACGAGGTCCTGGCCGAGCGCCGCCGCGCCCTGGAGGCCGCGGGCGGCTACCGGCCGAAGAACCGCGACCGCCAGGTCAGCCAGGCCCTGCGGGCCTACGCGGCGATGGCCACCTCCGCCGACAGGGGCGCCGTCCGCGACGTGAGCAAGCTCGGCTGAGACCGGACCACCACGGAGGAGCCGTCCCGGACTGCGGGACGGCTCCTCCGGCACGTGCGGTGGTCGGGTGATAATCGACGACGTGAGCGATCAGCCCCCCACCCCCGCCCCCAAGCCCGACGGCGCCCCCGAGCCGGAGCCGATCCGCTGGTTCGGCACCAGCTGGCTGAACCGGGACGGCGGCTACTGGCCGCGCCGGGTCGCCGTCTCCGTCGGCTCACTGGCCGCGGCCGCGGCCGTGATCCTGGTGCTGCGCTTCGGCATCGAGGGCATCGCCCTCTCCGACAACGGCACCTTCCTCAACGGGCTGCTGACCGCCGCCATCGCGGTCTGCTCGCTGATGGCCGTCCGGCGCACCTGGAAGTCGCTCACCGAGGGCAGGGACCAGCTGACCGGCTGGATGGCCGAGGACAAGTCGCTCGGCGCGGTCTGGCTGATCGGCGGGGCCGGCTCGCTGCTCGCCTACTTCGTCCGCAGCCTGGTCGAGGCCCCCGGCGAAGCGGTCCGGCGGGCGGCCTACGAGCGGGCCGTCGTCCAGTACGAGAAGCGCCAGGCGAGTCGCAGCCGCCGGCCCGACACCAAGGCGCCGGGCCGGGCCAAGCGCAAGCGCTGACGGCGGTCAGCCGGTGAGCTTCAGGACGGCGAGCAGCGCGGCGACGGCCAGCGCGACGTAGAGCGGGGTGCGCCAGGCCGGCCAGCGGCGCGGCCCGACCGGGCGGCCGGCCGCCCGTGGCCCCGGCCTGCGGCCGAAGCGCCTCGGCTTCGCCGGGCCGTCGTTGACCGAGCGGCGCCCGCCCGGGTCGACCGGCGGGGTGTGCTTCCATCGGGCGGCCAGCATGCGGGTGCGTCCGGCCTGCTCCTTGTGGGCGGCACCCCGGACGAACTCCTCGTCCAGGACGAGTCCGGCGAACGGGTCCTTCGGGTCCGCCCCGGACGGGGCGGACCCGTCCGGTTCGTCACCCCGGCCCGGGCGCGGCTGCGGATCTTCGGCTATCGGCATCGCGCCAGTATGCCGACGGGGTGTGACAACGCGTCGACCAAGGGCACCCCGCGGGGTGAACCCGGGCTCCGGGCCGCGTTCCGCTCCCGCGCGGCCGCGGTCCCGCCGGCGCTCATCCCCTGCCGCGGGCCTGCTTGACCGATCCCACCACCCCGGCGACCGCCAGCAGCAGGCCGGCCGGCAGCAGCGAGGCGAAGAAGGCGCCGAACAGGCCCTCGTCGCCGAGGAACAGCTGGGCCAGCGTGTTCAGCGCCAGCAGTCCGCCGGCCGCCGGGAGCGCCGACTGCCACGGGTGCTCGTCCGCCCAGCGGCGCAGCCGCCGGTCGGTGCCGTCGCCGCGCAGCCGGCCGCCGACGGTGCCGACCAGGAAGAAGAAGAACAGGCCCCAGCCGGCCGGTGAGGCCAGCATGCTCAGCGACCAGTCCCCGGAGACCGCCTCGATCCCCAGGGCCGTCGCCCCCACCACCGCGCCGACCCCCGTGGCCGTCCGCCACGGGCCCACCGTCGCCGAGGCGACGGCGAGTCGCCGGTTCTCACGTCGGGACATCTCGTCGTGTGCCATGGCTCCACGGTGCGCCCGTCGGAGCCGGGAGGCCATAGGGGAAACCCCCGAGTTTTCACCCTGGGCGACCTCAGGGGTACGGCGGCCGGGCCCGGGGCGACCACGGACCGGACGGTCCCTCCGGGCGCCGTCGCGCGGTGCGAGGATGGCCGCAGTACCGAGGCAAGGAGCGGACCATGGGCAGCAGCGCAGCACCCGGACAGAAGATCGCCTTCCTGGGCACCGGCAAGATCGGCGAGGCCCTGCTCTCCGGTCTGCTGCGGGCCGGCAAGGACCCGGCCGACGTCCTGGTGACCGCCCGCCGCCCGGAGCGCGCGGCCGAACTCGCCGCCCGCTACGGGGTGGTGACCGTCTCCAACGCCGAGGCAGCCAAGCTCGCCGACACCCTGATCCTGGCGGTCAAGCCGCAGGACATGGGCACCCTGCTGGACGAGCTGGCCCCGCACGTCAGCCCGGACCGGCTGGTGATCTCGGCCGCGGCCGGTGTCCCGACCGCCTGGTTCGAGGAGCGGCTGGCGGCCGGCACCCCGGTGGTCCGGGTGATGCCCAACACCCCGGTCCTGGTGGACGAGGGGATGAGCGTGATCTCGGCCGGCTCGCACGCCGGCGAGGAGCACCTGGTGCGCGCCGAGGAGATCTTCAGCTCGGTCGGCAAGGCGCTGCGGCTGCCCGAGGCCCAGCAGGACGCGGCCACCGCGCTGTCCGGCTCGGGCCCGGCCTACTTCTACTTCCTGGTCGAGGCGATGACCGACGCCGGCATCCTGCTCGGCCTGCCCCGGCAGGTGGCGCACGACCTGATCGTGCAGTCCGCGATCGGCGCCTCGGTGATGCTGCGCGACTCCGGTGAGCACCCGGTGAAGCTGCGCGAGGCGGTCACCTCCCCGGCCGGCACCACGATCGCGGCGATCCGCGAGCTGGAGAACCACGGGGTGCGGGCCGCGCTGCTGGGCGCCCTGGAGGCGGCCAGGGACCGCTCCAGGGAGCTGGCGTCCGGCGGGAAATGACCGCTGCGCGACCCCTCCCGCAATCGCGGCGCACCCCCTACGCTCTCGCCAACATCGGCCTACCGGCCGGTAGTGAGGTCGCCTGGAGGTCCGTTGAGTGCCGCACCGCCCGTCCGGTCCCTCTCGTCCCCGGCGCCGCCCGGCCTGCGCGCCGGGCGGGCCGCGCTCGCCGTCAGCTTCCTGCTCCAGGGCGTCACCTTCGCCCTGCTGGTCACCTGCATCCCGGAGATCCAGCACCGGTACGGGCTGAGTGACGGCCTGCTGCCGGTCTTCCTGGCCGCGGTGCCGATCCTGGCCGGCGTCGGCTCGATCGCCTCCGAGCAACTGGTGAAGCGCACCGGCGCGCGGGCCGTGCTGCGGGTGGTCCAGCCCGCCGTCTGCCTCGCCCTGGCGGCCGCCGGGCTCGGCGGCACCCTGTGGCAACTCGCCCTGGCACTCGGCGCGTTCGGGCTGCTGGTGGGCGCCCTGGACGCCAGCATGAACATGCTCGGGGTGGGGCTCCAGCACCTCTACGGCCGCTCGATCATGATCGGCTTCCATGCCGCCTTCAGCCTCGGCGGCATCCTCGGCGCGGCGCTGGCGGGCCTCGGCTCGCACTACGGCCTCGGGCTGCCGGTGCTGTTCGGCACCGCCGCCGCGGTGATCGCCCCGCTCGCGGTGCTGGCCGGCACCCTTCCCCGTCCTTCGGCCCCGGGGACTCCCGCCGCCGGGCCGGCCGAACTCGGCGACGCCGTCCGGGAGGCCGCCGAGGCCGCGGCGAGGTCCGTCCCCTGGCGCCCGCTGCTGCCGCTCTGCCTGGCGATGGCCTTCGCGTACATCGCGGACGCCTCGGTCTCCAACTACAGCGTCAAGTACCTCACCGACGGTCTGGGCAGCCGGGAGGACCTCGCCAAGCTCTCCTACCTCGGCTACATGGTCGCGATGCTGCTCGGCCGTTCCCTCGGCGACCGCGCGGTGCAGCGCTTCGGCGCCGTCCCGGTGGTCCGCGCGGGTGCCGCGCTGGCCGCGCTCGGCTTCGGGCTGGCCGCGGTCGCGCCCACCGCCTGGGCGGGCATCGCCGGGTTCACCGTGCTCGGCTTCGGCATCTGCGCGATCATCCCGCAGGTGTTCGCGGCCGGCGGCCGGCTCTTCCCGGCGGACTCGGACGCCGCGGTGGCCCGGCTCAACCTGTTCAACTACGTGGGTTTCCTGGTCGGTTCGCCGCTGGTCGGGGCGATCGCGGACGCCGGCTCGTACCGCTGGGCGCTGCTCGCCCCGATGCTGCTGGTGCTCGCCGTCCTGCCGCTGGCCGACCGCTTCGCCCCCGCCCCCGCACCCGCTCCGTCGCCGGCCCCCGCCGTCGGGTGACGCCCTTGCCCCCGCCGTCGGGTGACGGCGGGGGCGGTCGACGGGACGGGGGTCAGCTGATCACGGTCTGGAGCTGGGGCACGCCGAAGGTCCAGCTCTGGTCCTTGGCCGTGGTGGTGCCGCCCACCTGGCCGAACTCGTAGTAGACGTACGGCGCCCAGTTCAGGGTGTACGGCGCGGTGCCCCACCCGGGGGTGTCGGTGATCTTGACGGTGAGCGTGACGCTCTTGGTCGCTCCCGGCGCGATCGGCGCGTTGAAGTGGAAGTTGGCGCTGTTCCCGGTGAACGCGCAGTCGGAGGTGTCACCGGTGCAGGCGGTGATCGTGAAGGCTCCGGCCTGCGTGTTGGCCGGCCAGGTCGGCTGGACGGACTCGTAGGCGAAGTAGATGGCGCTGTTCTCGGCGTTGGTGAGGGACAGCGTCAGGGTCAGCTGGTCTCCCGCCTTGGCCGTCGACTTGTCGACGGCGAAGGTGGTGCCGCTGACCGCGGCGGAGGCCGGCTGGGCGGCGAAGAAGACGCCAAAACCCAGTATTGCAGCGAGAATTACCCCAAGGCGTTGCACGCTGAATGGCTTCATGGCGGAGAGGATATGGAGTCGTAAGGCTTTTGTCTGCACCGCCTCAACACCCGCCTCCACAGCTACCCCACAACTTCCGTAGTTTCAATGCGCACCTGGCGTCCACCGGGCCTCACGCGCTCCGCCCCGGCGCGCCCTGGCAACGGGGCGGTCACCGTCACCCGCTACGGTGGAGGCCATGCCCGAAGCCGAGCGTGACACCCCCTGCGGCCTGCACCTCTTCTGGGACGAGGCCGTCACCGCCTACGACTTCGGGCCCGGCCACCCGATGGACCCGACCCGGCTGGCCCTCACCATGCGACTGGTCGAGTCACTCGGACTGGACACCGGGCCCGGGGTGACCGTCCGCTCCGCGCCGCCCGCCGGCGAGTCCACCCTCCGGCTGGTGCACACCGGGGAGTACGTCGAGGCGGTCAGGTACGCCGCCGCCCACCCGGACCACTCCGACCCCCGGCACGGACTCGGCACCGACGACACCTGGTCCTTCCCCGCGATCCACTCGGCCTCCGCGCTGATCGCCGGCCAGTCCGTCGCCGCCGCCGAGGCGGTCTGGCGCGGCGAGACCCCGCACGCCGTCAACTTCACCGGCGGGCTGCACCACGCGATGCCGGGCAGGGCCTCCGGCTTCTGCGTCTACAACGACCCGGCGCTGGCCATCGCCCGGCTGCTGGAACTCGGCGCCGAGCGGGTCGCCTACGTCGACGTGGACGTCCACCACGGCGACGGCGTCCAGGCGGCCTTCTGGAACGACCCCCGGGTGCTCACCATCTCGCTGCACGAGCACCCCGCCACGCTCTTCCCGCAGACCGGCTGGCCGGTCGAGACCGGCGGCGAGGACGCACCCGGTTCCGCCGCCAACCTGCCGCTGCCCGCGGGCACCGGCGACTCCGGCTGGCTGCGCGCCTTCCACGCCCTGGTGCCCGAACTGCTCGACGCCTTCCGGCCACAGGTCCTGGTCACCCAGCACGGCGCCGACACCCACCTGGAGGACCCGCTCGCCCACTTCGCCGTCACCGTGGACGCCCAGCGGCTGATCGCCGAGGCGCTGCACGACCTCGCCCACCAGCACACCGGCGGCCGCTGGGTGGCCACCGGCGGAGGCGGCTACGCCGTGGTGGACGTCGTCCCGCGCACCTGGACCCACCTGGTCGCCACCGCCGCCGCCAGGCCCGTCGACCCGGTCACCGAGACCCCCGAGGCCTGGCGCGCCGAGGTCTACCGCCGCACCCGCCGCCCCGCCCCGCTGCGGATGACCGACGGCGCCCGCCCGGCCTGGCGCGACTTCGACGCGGGCTACGATCCGGCCGACCGGCTCGATCAGGCCATCCTCGCCACCCGCAGGGCGGTGTTCCCCCAGCACGGGCTGCTGGCCTGATACCGCCCCTCCCGGCCGGGTGCGGCGCGGTCCGTGCGTACGGCGGGCAGTGCCATCCGCCGATCGGCTACGTACTGCAACAGTCCTATCTCTCACCGTACGAGGACCGCTCTTCCCCTCTTCCCACTGGTACCACCCATAACTACTCTGGGGATACACGTGTGCCGGTGGAGTCACCGGAGGGGAAGCCGGTGCCTTGCACACGGGTAAGGGTCGGGTGATGGTCATGAGTTCCGTCGAGCGCCCCCTTCAGGAAGTCGTCTTCCTGACCGTGGCGGAGGTCGCCGCGGTCATGCGGGTGTCCAAGATGACGGTGTACCGCCTGGTGCACAGCGGAGAGCTGCCGGCCATCCGGGTCGGACGGTCCTTCCGGGTGCCCCAGCAGGCGGTGCACGAGTACCTCAAGGAGTCCTACGTGCGGCTCGAAAGCGCGTAGGGGCGGGTCGGCCGGGGGTGGTTCCGCGACTGCGGAGCCACCCCCGTTCGCCGTTGATTTCCCGGGTGTTCCCCGGTTGCCGGGGGCGCGATTTACAGCCCCGGGCAACCGGAAGGTAGGCTAGGCCCTCACGTCAGTCGTATGGACTCCGTCTCACACGGGCGAGAGTCTCAGTGAGCGAGGGTTGTTCCGTGGGCTCTGTCATCAAGAAGCGTCGCAAGCGTATGGCCAAGAAGAAGCACCGCAAGCTTCTGAAGCGCACCCGCGTGCAGCGTCGCAACAAGAAGTAAGCGCCCCCGGCCGCGCTCGGCGCGCCCAGCGCTCCCACCGCCCGCCCAAGCCCGTCGTGGCCTGGGCGGGCGGTGTCGTTTCCCGGGCCGGTGGGGCGGCGCGGTACGGTGCACGCAGGCCGCTCGGGCCGAGGGAATGGGGTGCAGCACCGTGGGCGTGGTCGTGCTCGTCACCGGCGTGGCCCGCCATCTCGGTGCCCGGTTCGCCGCCGAGGTGCGCCGCCGGCCGGGGGTGGACCTGGTCGTGGGCGTGGACGTGCAGCCGCCCCGGCTGCCGCCCGAGGAGCCGGCGGGACCGGCGGCCCCGTACCGCTTCCACCAGCTCGACCTGCGCCGCCCGGCGCTCTCCCGGGTGCTCGCCGAGCACGGGGTGGACACCGTGGTGCACCTCAGCGTCAGCGCCACCGGCCTGGGCTCCACCAACCGCTCCGCGGTGAAGGAGTCCAACGTGATCGGCACCATGCAGCTGCTCGGTGCCTGCCAGAAGGCCCCCGGGGTGCGCCGGCTGGTGGTGAAGTCCACCACGGGCGTCTACGGCTCCGCGCCCCGCGACCCGGCGGTGTTCAGCGAGCGGATGCAGCCCAAGGACCCGCCCGGCGGCGGCTTCGCCAAGGACGCGGCGGAGGTCGAGGGCTACGTGCGCGGCTTCGCCCGCCGCCGTCCGGACGTCGCGGTGACGGTGCTGCGCTTCGCCAACATCGTCGGCCCGGACGCGGACACCCCGCTCAGCGAGTACTTCGCGCTGCCGGTGCTGCCGACCGTCCTCGGCTACGACCCGCGGCTGCAGTTCGTCCACGAGGACGACGCCGTCGCGGTGCTCTGCCGGGCCGCCGCCGAACCCGCGCCCGGCACCGTCAACACCGGGACCTTCAACGTGGCGGGGGAGGGCATCCTGCTGCTCTCCCAGTGCGCCCGCAGGCTCGGCCGGCCGACCCTGCCGCTGCTGCTTCCCGCGGTCAGCTGGATGGCCGTGCTGGCCAGGCAGACCCGGCTGGTGGACGTCTCGCCCGAGCAGCTGCGGCTGCTCACCCACGGCCGGGTGGTGGACACCGCGCGGCTGCGCGACACCTTCGGCTACCGGCCGGCCTTCGGCACCCCCGAGGCCTTCGCCGACTTCGCCGCCGCCAGGGGCCCGGGCCTGCTGCCGCCCGAGCGGCTGGCCGCCGTCACCGACCGGCTGACCGCCCTGCTCGGCCCGGAAGCGGCCGCCGCGCCGGACGCCGTACCGAACCGCCGACCGAGGAGCTGAACCCGCGATGAGTGCCGCAGCCGAGAACGCGCCGGGCGAGGCCAAGGTCATCCCGATCGAGTCCGCGCCCAGCTGGAGCTCGCCGGAGGGGCCGAATCCGGCCGACCGGCTCGCCGAGGCCGTCGGCGGGGTGCTGTCCGGGCCGCTCGGCCCGGCCGCCACCCGGCTGTTCGGCAAGGGCTGGGAGGGCCGGGCCGCCGAGCGGCTGGCCTTCCTGCGCCGCCGGGTGACCGGCGACTACGAGGTGGACGAGTTCGGCTTCGACCGGGAGCTCACCGAGGAGGTGCTGCTCTCGCTGCTGCGCCCGCTGGCCGAGAAGTACTTCCGGATCGACGTCCAGGGCGTGGAGCACATCCCGGCGGAGGGCGGCGCGCTGATCGTCGCCAACCACTCGGGGACGATCCCGCTGGACGCCCTGATGACCCAGGTGGCCATCCACGACCACCACCCGGCCCGGCGGCACCTGCGGATGCTCGCCGCCGACCTGGTCTTCGTGCTGCCCGGCATCAACGAGCTGGCCCGCAAGGCCGGTCACACGCTGGCCTGCAACGAGGACGCCCAGGCGCTGCTGGAGCGCGGCGAGGTGGTCGGGGTCTGGCCGGAGGGCTTCAAGGGGATCGGCAAGCCCTTCTCCGAGCGCTACAAGCTCCAGCGGTTCGGCCGCGGCGGCTTCGTCGCCTCGGCGCTGCGGGCGCGGGTGCCGATCGTGCCCTGCTCGATCGTCGGGGCCGAGGAGACCTATCCGATGATCGGCAACGTGAAGACGCTGGCCCGGCTGCTGGGCCTGCCGTACGTGCCGGTCACGCCGACCTTCCCGTGGCTGGGACCGCTCGGGATGCTGCCGCTGCCGACCAAGTGGACGATCCGCTTCGGCGAACCGATCGCCACCGACGCGTATCCGGCGGAGGCGGCGGACGACCCGATGCTGGTCTTCGACCTGGCCGACGAGGTGCGCGAGACCATCCAGCACACCCTCTACCAACTGCTGGTGCAGCGGCGGTCGGTGTTCTTCTGAGCCGCCCGGTACGCGAACGGCCGGGGGCCCCGGCGGAGTGGATCTCCGCCGGGGCCCCCGGCCGTTCCGTTCAGCCCGTGTCGGCCCGTTTCGCCGGCCCGGCCCCGGTCAGCCGCCGAGGATGCGCAGCCCGGGCAGCAGGTCCGGGAGCAGCGGGGGCACCTCGACGCCCTGCGGCTGGGACGGGCTCGGCGCGCTGGGCGTGGCCGGCTGCGGCACCTGCGGCGGGGCCGCGTCGGCGCTCGGCGAGGGCTTGGTGCCGGTGAGCCCGTCGGTGAGGCCGCCGACCAGGCCGTTGACGGCGTCCGGGGCGCTGCTGGGCAGGGTGTCCGGCAGCAGGCCGCCCTTGCCGCCGGTGCCGGAGGCTCCGCTGCCGGGGGCCGCCGGGGCGTGCTCGGTGGCGCCGGGGCGGTTGCCGGAGGCGCCGGAACCCGGGGTCTGCCCGGTGCCGGAGGTGCTGCCGGAGCCGCCCGCCGGAGAGCCTGCCGGGGAACCGCCGGTCGGGTCGGCCGAGCCGTCGCCCGCTCCGGTGCCGGCCGAGTCACCGCTCGTGGCGGGTGGCAGGGCCAGGCGCAGGGGCGCGACGTCCTCGCTTATGTCGTCGAAGAGCCGGTTCACCAGGTCGGCCTGCTGGGTGAGCTGGACGGGCAGCCTGCCCTGCAACTCGCTCCAGTGGCCGTCCTCGTCGTGGGCGAAGCCGGCCAGTGCCCGCATCGGGTCGAGCGAGCCGTTGCTGCGGTAGACCGAACGCAGCAGGTCGCGGCCCTTGAGGGCGTCGGCGTGCATGTCGTCCAGCGCGCGGCGGACCTGCTCGACGGTGACGGGGCTGAGCGCGCCGGCCGGGCCGGTGCGGCCGACCAGCGTCTTGGCCTCGCCGAGCCGGGTGGCCGCGCTGTCGAGCAGCAGTTCGCCGCGCTCGGAGTCGGAGCCCGCGAGGTCGAACCTGAGCCCTTCCAGGCCGCGCTTCAGGCCGTACAGCGTGTCCCCGGGGACGGCGTTCGAGCTGGCCGTGGCGGCGCCGGCCAGGCTGCCGACGGCGAGCCCGGCGACCAGTCCGCCGATCGCGAACCGCCGGCTCCAGCGGCCGCGCGACGCCGCCCGGATCGTCCGGTGGCGGCGCTGGCGGGGGACCGCCCCGCCCGTCCCGCCGGCGAAGGCCTGCTCGAACGCGGCCATCAGCTGGGCGCGTTGGACCGTTCGGACCTCCCGGTCCAGCACCGGCCCCGGCAGCCCACCCAGCGCGTCGGTCAGCCCGACCAAGCCGGCCATCGCGACCGAACCGGTGCCGGTGGCAGCGGTGTTGTCCGATTCGGCGTTGGCCGCAGCGCGTTGCTCCGCCTGGTGGGCCTCCAGCGCCTCGGCGAAGGCCTTCGCCCGCCGGTGCTCCAGCACGTTTGCCGTCACGGGCCGCACCTCCCTTCGTCGTTGTCGACACCCCGGCCCGCCGGACGGTTGCCCTGGCTGGCCAAAGCCACTCCATCGGGTGATAGGCCGCAAATCGACTTGACCGTACGCCTGGTGGGGGCTTGCATGCTGGCCAACGAGCGGTGCGGGTGGTCGGTTACGCGCGGCTGATCATCGGACCGACCGTTCACCCTGACGTGTCGGCCCGGCGTGGACGGTGACGGCCCGCCGGGCCGTATGGCGGACGGGCCGTCGACGGTCCCGCTCATCGCGCGTCGGGCGGGAGCAGCCGGGCCAGGGTGCGTACGGCGCGGTACTGGAGGGTCTTGATGGCGCCCTCGTTCTTGCCCATGATCCGGGCCGTCTCGGCCACCGAAAGCCCTTGCAGGAAGCGCAGGGTGACGCACTCCTGCTGCTGCGGGTTGAGCCGGCGCACCGCGTCCAGCAGGGCGGCGTTGGAGAGCGACTCCAGCACCGACTCCTCCGGGCTGCGCTCGCACTCGTTGGAGTCGAGCATCTCGCCGGTGGTGACCTCCAGCCGGAAGCGGCTGGACTTGAAGTGGTCGGCGACCAGGTTGCGGGCGATGGTGACCAGCCAGGCGCCGAAGTCCCGGCCCTGCCAGGTGAAGGTGCCGATCCGGCGCAGGGCGCGCAGGAACGTCTCGCTGGTGAGGTCCTCGGCGGTGGCCCGGCTGCCGACCCGGTAGTAGATGTAGCGGTAGACGGTGTCCGCGTAGTGGTCGTAGAGCCGGCCGAAGGCCTCGCTCTCGCCCGCCTGGGCCCGCTCGACCATCTCCATGATCGGGTTGTGCTCGGTCTCGTAGCCGGGGCTGGGCGCGGTCCTGGCGCGGCCCCGGCCGACCCCGGTGCTGCCCGAGCGGCCGCGCGAGCCGGTGCCGGTCGAGCCGGCGGCGGTGGTGCGCAGTGCCGTGCCGGGGCCCTGCGGGTGGCCGAACGTTCCTCCGGCGAGCGCGAGTTGGGGCGAGTCGGCGAACTGGCTGCGGAGCAGGCTGCGCAGCAGGTCCAGGCCGGTGGAGATCTGCCGCTCGGCGGTGGGCCGGCCGCGGAGGCCGGTGCGGGGGCGCAGGGGCACGGACGACGGGCGGGAGGGTGCAGGCGCGTCGTTCCGGACGGGTGGGTACACGGGACTCCCAGAGGCAGAACTGTGGACGGATCACCTCCGCCTGCGCGGAGAGCACTCCCCGAAGCGTCCGTTCGAGCGGGACGCGTGGTGACGTGCATCCAGGAGAGAATAACGCTTTGTGCAATGACAGCTACACCGTGTGGTCGAAGTGGTCGTTTGGGATCCATTTGTTGTGCATATTCGGCTGACACTGACCGGTGCTGTCGGCGTTCATCCGGCTCAACGTGATCGAACGGGTGCCCTGGGTGACCAATTGGGCGGCCTGAGGGGCGGTTTCCCAGCCTCGGGGCCCGGCAACCCCCGACTTTCCAGGTCTGGCGAACGATCAGAACCAGTCACTCGGCGACAGGTTCGTGCAGGTGGTCCGACTGTCCTGCGGCGAAAGGGAGTTCGCCCGTACGAGGGGCCAGGTCAGAGGCCTTGTTGACGCCCGCTCACCCTCCGGGGCGAGCCCGCCAGGGCGGCCCCGAACGCCTCCGAACGGGCTCCGAACGTCTCGGAACGCCTCGGAACGTCTCCGGACGGGCTGCGGGCCGGCTCCGGCGCGACGCTCAGGCGCGGTGCCGCCGCCGGTTCAGCGCCACCCCGGCCGCCGTCGCGCCGGCCAGCACCCCGAG
>NZ_MSJQ01000105.1 GCF_014596515.1 Streptomyces sp. CBMA156 | reverse complement strand
GGTCGGCGGCGAGGGCGCGCCAGAGCGCGGTGGCGGCTCCGGCGTTCCCGGTGAAGGCGACCACCACGCCGCTGTCCGGGTCGGCCCGCAGGTGGCAGGAGGTGCCCATGGCGTTGCCGTCGTGGCCGCACCACAGCCGTCCGTGCCGCCGGTAGAGGGCCACGCCGGTGCCCCAGTCGTCCGCGAGCGCTCCCGGGCGGGCTCCCGGCTGCGGGCGGCGCATCCGCCCGGCGACGCCCGGGGGCAGCACCTTGGAGCGGCCGACCAGGGCGGCGCCGAGCGCGGCGAGGTCCGCGGCGCTCGCCAGCAGGGCGCCGGCCGGGGCCTCCAGCGGGGCCAGGTTCTGCCGGACGGCCCTGGGCAGGCCGGTCGCGGCGTTGAGCGCGTGTCCGGCGGCGACCGGGCGCCCCGGTATCGCCGTGTCGGTGAACACCGCCGTGGTGCCGAAGGGTTCGAGCAGCAGGGCGCGCACCGCCTCGTGCCAGGGCATCCCGGTCACCGTCTCGACCAGGCGCCCGGCAGCGACGTAGCCGGCGTTGGAGTAGGAGAAGCCGGTGCCGGGCGGGAACAGCGCGTCCCCGGCGGTGCACACGGCGGCCAGGTAGCGCGCCGCGGTGGTCCCGGCGGCGGCGTCGGAGTCGGGCCCGGTGGGCAGTCCACCGGTGTGACCGAGGAGTTGACGAATCGTTACTTCAGGCAGCTGACGGAACTCCGGCAGGTGCTCGGCGACCGGTTCGTCGAGGTCCAGGTCGCCGTCGTCGGCGAGCAGCATCACCAGGGCGGCCGTGTAGGGCTTGGTCAGCGAGCCCACCGGTACGACGGTGTCCTCGGTGAACGGCGCGCCCGTGCCGGTGTCGGCCACACCGGTGTGCAGGGCCACGGTCTCCGAGCCGGTGTCCAGCACCAGTTGGGCACCGGGCACCCGGTGGGCACGCGCGAGCACGTCGAGCCGGTGCTGGAGTTCACCGCGCCGGAGGAGCGGCACACGTTCCCGGACGGGCGCCGGGCTGGGGTACGGCATGACGGAAGCTCCCGTTGACTGGTTCTCGGGTGCGGGCGCGCCGGGCGCCCGCGGTGGAATTGCGGATTGGAGTGCGGCACAGCGGGAATTTTCCGGCCGCGGGCCCCGCCCGGCTCAGGACGTGCGGGAACGAGGGGGAATCGGCGCGGGCCGCGCCGGTGGCGGTCGGCCGCCCAGGGAATCCCCGGTCACCCGTGACGGGGCGCCGCACCCGCCCGCCCGGAGCCGTTCCGGCCTCGCTCCCACGTGCCCGGACCGGGCGGTGCGAATGCGACCCGAATTCCCCGCCGCGCGGGGAACGGCGAACCGGGGAACGGTCCACGGTGAACCGTGGACGACCGAATACTCACCCCGCCGGCGCGACCGGACAGAAACCCGGCCACCGCCGGCCGGCTGCTCCCCCGGCCCCCACCTGCGCGATCGCCGTCACCGGCATGTCCGATCCCCCTTTTTGCGAACCGCCCCCGCAACCGCGGCGCGGAACGCGCCGACACGGCCGGAGAGCCGCACAATCCCTGCCGTCCCGAACGTCCGGACGACGAACGCGCAACAGTCTTCACGGCGGATCAGCCGCTCGCAACCCCCTTCGATTGAACGGAAAGCGACCGCACCCGGAATCGGAACCGCAAAATCCCTGGTGCGACTCGCGCCCCTGCCTGCGACGTCGGATCAGCGCCGTGAATTCTTTGGCCGAAAATATGACATCAGAACCTCACCATTCACTCGAACAGTTATTCGCGATTATTCGAGTGAATTTTCGGACGCCTGTGACGGCTGTGCCGGAATTCACCGACTGGGCCGCCTGTGCATCGGCGGCCCGGCGACCGCCCCCGCCGTCCACCCCGGCTGTCCACCCCGGCGCCACCTACGGGAAACGCGGCGGCGGCCCCTGCGAGCCGGCCGGGTACTCCTCCAGCGGCACCAGGTCCCGCTCCCAGCCGGACAGCACGGGTTCGAGCACCCGCCAGGCCTCCTCGGCCTCGTCGCCGCGGATCGACAGCGCCGGGTCCCCGTTCAGGACGTCCAGCAACAGCCGCCCGTACGCGGGCAGTTCCTGCGGTTCCATCCGCGCGGTCAGCGAGACCGGGGCCAGCTCGTGGGCGTGGGCGCCGATGCCGGTCAGGTCCAGGGTCAGCCCCTCCGGCTCCAGCTCGAACCGCAGCACGTTGGGCGCGGCCGCCCCGCTGTGGCCGAACGGCAGGTGGGGCACCGGGCGGAAGTGCACCGCGACCTCCTTGCGGTCCTCCCCCAGGGCCTTGCCGCTGCGCAGCCGGAACCGCGTCCCGGCCCACCGCCAGCTCTCCAGCTCCAGCTCCACCTCGGCGAAGGTCTCGGTGCGGCGCTTCGGGCTCACCCCCTCCTCCTCGACGTAGGAGGGCACCTCGCGGTCCCCGATCCGGCCGGCCAGGTAGCGGGCCCGCCGGGTGCGGTGCAGCACGTCGTTCTCGGTGAGCGGCCGCACCGAGCGCAGCACGTCCATCTTCCGGTCCCGCAGGTCCCGTTCGCCGAGCGTGATCGGCGGCTCCATGGCCACCAGGCAGAGCAGTTGCAGGAGGTGGTTCTGGATCATGTCCTTGAGCGCGCCGACGTGGTCGTAGTACCCGGCCCGCCCCTCCAGCGCCAGCGTCTCGTCCCAGGTGATGTCCACCCTGGAGATGTGGGTGCTGTTCCAGATCGGCTCCAGCACCCGGTTGGCCAGCCGGCTGCCGAGGACGTTCTGGACGGTCGTCATGGCCAGGAAGTGGTCGACCCGGAACACCGCCCGCTCCGGCACCAGGTCGGCGAGCAGCCGGTTCAGCTCCTGGGCGCCCGCCAGGTCCTCGCCGAACGGCTTCTCCAGCACGATCCGGCTGCCGGCCGGCAGGGCCGCCGCGTGCAGGGCGGTGATCACCGAGGGGAAGAGCGCCGGCGGGAGGGCGAGGTAGACGGCCACCGGCCCTTCGCCGGCCACCACCGCGGCCACGTCGGCCGGGTCGGTGACGTCGGCCCGCCGGTAGTCGACGGCGGCCGCCACCGCCTTCCGCGCGTCGGCCGGGAGGTCCCCGCCGTGCTGGTCGAGCCGGTCGGCGGCCCACCCGCGGTAGTGCTCGGTGACCCAGTCCTCCCGGCTGGCCGCGGTCACCCGGAGCCGGTCGCCGACGTGTCCCGCCGCCCGCAGGGCGGCCAGCGCCGGCAGCAGGAAGCGGGCGCTGAGGTCCCCCGTCGCGCCGAGGACGGCGAGCCGGTCGATCATCCTCGCCCACCCGCCTTCGCCCGGCCGATGCTGACGCCGCTGGCGATGATCCCGATGTGACTGAACGCCTGGGGGAAGTTGCCCATGAACTCTCCTGTGGACGGGTTGATCTGCTCGGACATCAGCCCCAGCGGGCTCGCCCGGGAGCACAGCGAGACGTAGAGCTCCTCGGCCTCGCCGATCCGGCCCTGGCCGACCAGGTTGTCGACCAGCCAGAAGCTGCACAGCACGAAGGCACCCTCGTCGCCCGGCAGGCCGTCCGGGGACTCCTCGTGCAGGTAGCGGTGGAGCAGCCCGCCGCCGGCCGAGAGGCGCTCGGCGACGGCGGCGGCGGTGGCCACCATCCGCGGGTGGCCGGCCGGCACCACCTGGCGCAGCGGCAGCGCGAGCAGGCTCGCGTCCAGCGCCCCGCCGCCGTCCAGGTGGGCGCTGAGGGTCCCGGCGTCCTCGTCCCAGGACTGCTCCAGGATGAGCCGGCGCAGCTCCTCGGCCGAGGCCCGCCACCGCTCGGTCCCGGCGGGCAGGCCGAGCCGCTCGCCGATCTGCGCGGCCCGGTCCAGGGCCACCTGGCACAGGCCCGCCGAGTACGTGAACACCCGGCCCTCGCTGCGCACTTCCCAGATGCCCTGGTCGGGCCGGCGCCAGGCCTGCCCGGCGGTGTCGGCCAGGCTGGCCAGTCCCGCCCACAGCGCGGGCTGGATCTCGCCGCCGGCCCGCAGCCACTGGTCGGCGCAGTCCAGGATCTCGCCGTAGACGTCGTGCTGGCGCTGGTCGGCCGCGCCGTTGCCCCAGCGCACCGGGGCGGAGCGCTGGTAGCCCTCCAGTTCCCCGTCCTCGACCTCGTCCGGCACGAGGCCGCCCCTGAGGTCGTACATGATCCGGGGCCGCCGGCTGGACTCGAAGGCGTCGAGGACCCAGCCGAGGAAGGCGTCGGCCTCGCCGCGGAAGCCGATCCGGCGCAGCGCGAACACGGCGAACGCCGCGTCGCGGATCCAGCTGTAGCGGTAGTCCCAGTTGCGGATGCCGCCGATCGGCGCGGGCAGCGAGGAGGTGGGTGCCGCGACCAGGGAGCCGTTGGCCCAGTCGTCGCAGAGCTTCAGCGTGATCGCGGCCCGCCTGACCAGCGGTTCCTGGGGGCCGTCGTACGCGAAGTGCCGCATCCAGCGGCGCCAGGCCTCGGCGGTGCCGCGCAGGGTCGCGTCGGTGTCGAAGCGGTGGTGCCGGTGGAAGCGGCCCCAGGAGAGCACCAGGTCCAGCCGTTCGCCCTGGCGCAGTTCGTGGGTGCCGTGCAGGCCGGTCAGCGGACGGTTGGAGCGCAGGTGCAGCCGCAGGTCGGGGCGCCGGTTCGGCCGCACCTCCAGTCCGCTGAACAGGGCCCTGGTCTGCGCGCCGCCGCGCGGCTCCAGCTCCGCCCGCAGGCGCACCGTCCCGTCCAGCACCACGGCCGAGCGCACCAGTTCGGCCCGGTCGGCCGGTGCGTCGTCGGTGAGGTCGGCGCCGGAGCGCAGGGTCAGCGCGTCGGTGACGCGCACCAGGCCGGTGGGGCCGCGCAGTTCGGTGACCAGGACGCCGGTGTCCGGTTCGTAGCGCTGTCTGGCCTCCACCAGGCCCTCGGGGGCGAGCGTGAACTGCCCGCCGCGGGCGTGGTCCAGCAGTCCGCAGAACAGCGGCTCGGAGTCGAAGCCGGGCAGGCACATCCACGGGATGGTGCCGTCCAGGCCGACCAGCGCGGCGGTCGTACCGTTCCCGATGAGGCCGAGGTCCTCCAGCGGCAGGTAGCCGTGGCGCCGGGTGACCGGCCGGAACGGTGGATCGGGGTCGTACATGCCGCCTCGCTTCCGCAGCGCCGGGGGAGCCGGCCGTCGGGGAGGTCGCCCCGGTGCCGCCCGGAAGGTGATCGTCACCCTGGCGATCCGGACGACGGTGTCGTCCGGTCCCGGCCGCGCGACCGACAGCTCCCACGTTCCCGGAGATCGGGCCGGTCCGCGATTCGGCCGCTCCGGCAGCGGGTGCCTTCCGGGTAAAGCACCTGCTAGCGTCTGAGCGCAGTGGCGGACGGCGGAGGTTGCTGTGGTTGACAGGGGCGCGGAGCGGGCGTTCATCGGGTCGTTCACCTCGACGGGCGGGCGCGGCATCGTCCTGGCCGCGGTCGATCCCGGCACCGGGGCGCTGACCGCCACCGGGGTGGTCGAGGCCACCGACCCGTCGTACCTCACGGTCGCACCCGCGCAGGGCGGCCCGGTGCTGTACGCCGTCTCCGAGACGGCGCCGGGCGCGGTCACCGCCCACGACGTCTCCGGCCCCGTGCCCCGCCCGCTCGGCGCCCCCGTACCGGTGGACGGGGACCACCCGACCCACCTGAGCGTCACCCGGGGCCACCTGCTGACCGCCAACTACGGCTCCGGCAGCCTCAGCGTGCTGCCGCTCGACGCCGACGGCACCCCCGAGGCCCCGAGCAGCGTGCTGCAGCACCGGGGCAGCGGGCCGCACCCGGACCGCCAGCGGGGCCCGCACGCCCACCAGGTGCTCCCCGACCCGTCGGGCCGCTGGGTGCTCGCCGTCGACCTGGGCACCGACTCGGTGCGGGTCTGCGCCCTGGACCGGGCGGCGGGCGGGCTGACCGTGCACCAGGAGATCGCGCTGCCGCCCGGCACCGGTCCCCGGCACCTCGCCTTCCACCCCGACGGCCGCCACGTGTACGTGCTCGGCGAGCTGCGCCCGGTCGTGACGGTCTGCCGCTGGGACGCCGACGCCGGGGCGCTCGAACCGGTCGCGGAGGTCCCGCTGTTCCCCGACGGCGTCCAGGGCCCGGTCTCCCCGTCGGCCCCGGTGGTCTCGCCCGACGGCCGGTTCCTCTGGGCGGCGGAGCGCGGCACCGACACCATCGTGGTGCTCGCCCTCGACGGGACGGGCGAGCGGGCCCGGGTGGTCACCTCGGTGCCCTGCGGGGGCCGTTGGCCGCGCGACCTGGTGCTGGGCCCTTCGGGCACCCGGCTGTACGCGGCGAACGAGCACTCCGGCGACGTCACCTGGTTCGACGTGGACGCCACCACGGGCATCCCGCGCCGGGCGGGTTCGCTCGCCGTCCCGTCGGCGTCCACCGTCCTCTTCGCCTGAGCCCGAGCCCGACTGCGGCAGCCGGCCCGGTCCCGGGCACCGGATCGCTCACTGCCCGCCGTCGCGGACCACCACCACCGGGACGGTGGCGTGCCGGGTGCAGTGCTGGGCCACCGAGCCCAGCAGCATCCCGGTGAAGCCCCCGAGGCCCCGGCTGCCGACCACCAGCAGGTCCGCTCCCCTGGCCGCGTCGACCAGGGCGCCCGCCGGGGTGCCGTAGCGCGCCTCGGCGCGCACCTCGACCGGGGGCTTCTCCCCCACCGCCTGTTCGACGGCCCTGGCGACCTCCTGGCGCGCCCGGCCCTCCAGCACCGCCTCGTCGGTGGCCGCCGGGGGGAACCAGCCGCGCGCGCCGTGGTAGGTCGGATACTCCCAGGCGATCACCGCCTCCACCACGCCGCCGGTCAGCTCCGCCTGGCGCACGGCCCAGCGAAGCGCCAGGTCGGACGACTCCGAACCGTCCACCCCGACCACGATGCGGCCCTTCCCCTCAGGCTGGTCAGCCATGTCTCCTCCTCGACTCGACGGTGGCGGGGTCCGCACGGGTCCGTGGTCCGCCGTCACCGGGCTCGGAGTCCAGCCTCCTGCCGACCACGCGGGGTGCGCAGTCCGGCAGGTCCGGACGGGGCCCCGGGGCTCCGTCCGGACCCGCCGGCGGGTGTGCGGCGGGATCAGCCGGCGGCGTGTTGGTGGCCGGCGCCGCCGCGGCGCGCAGGTCCTGCGCCCGCTCCTCGGCCGCCCCGAGTGGAAGCCTCCTGATGAAAACGGATATCGTTTCGCCGGAACCTCGCGCCGGACGGTTGCAGAGTCATATGGACATGACAAACACTGACGGCAAGCGGGACCTCGAACGCGCAGGGACACGGCGGGAGTCGGGATGCGAGTGGATGCGGCGCTGGCCGACACCTGGGTGGAGCGCTGGGAGCGCCAGCAGGAGCGGTACGCGGTGGAGCGCGAGGAGCGGTTCACCGTCATCGCCGACGTGCTGGAGCAGGTCGTCGGCCCCTGCGAGCGGCCGCTCGTCGCGGACCTCGGCAGCGGCCCCGGATCGCTGTCCGCCCGCGTCGCGGCCCGGCTGCCGCACGCGGAGATCGTCGCGGTCGACATCGACCCGCTGCTGCTCGCCCTCGGCAGCGCCAGACACCCCCAGGTCAGCCGCTGGGTCGAGACCCTGATCGGCCGTCCCGGCTGGATCGGGGAGCTCGGACTCGACCGCCCGCTGGACGCCGTGATGTCCACCACCGCACTGCACTACCCGCCGCCGGACGCGCTGCTCGGCATCTACCGCGACCTCGCGGGCGCGCTGCGCCCCGGCGGCCTGCTGGTCAACGGCGACCACCTCATCCCCGAGGACCGATCCCTCGCCGAGCTGGCCCTCGCGGTCGGCCGGCGCCGCGCCCAGCGGCTGGGCACCGGCACCGCCGAGGACTGGTCCCAGTGGTGGGAGGCCGCCGGCCTGGTCCCCGAGTTCGCCGACCTGCTGAGCGCCCGCGCCCGGCAGCTGCCCCCCAGCGACGGCACCGGCAACGGCCTGTCCGCCGCCCAGCACGGCGAACTGCTCCGGATGGCCGGCTTCCGCCAGGCCGGCTCCGTATGGCAGTACGGCACCAGCTCGGTCGTCGTCGCCCTGCGCTGACCTCCGGCCGCCGGGCTCCGGAACCGGCCAACTCGCCAAGCGGAGCCCCGAGTTACGCATAGGCACAGTCTTTGCGACGGCGTGACACAAATCCCTGTCGATCACAGTTGGAAACAGTTACCGTTTCCCTCGGTCGCCGACGCCCGCCGCGGTGGAATCCGCGCACGGGATCCGACCGCACGCGCGCCTGCCGACGCGCGAACCGCCGGGGACGCCGGCCGACACGGGGCAGCCTGTCGGTGGCGGCATGCCCCCTTCCCGCCGACTTCCCACCATGGAAAGCTGTTTCGCATGCGGCTTCTACCGCTGTATCTCGAACCACGGCTGGAGCCCAGGCTCCGATCCCTCCTGGAGCAACACGACTTCCTGCACACCCTGGTCGACGCCCTGGGCTCGCCGCTCAACCTGCTCCTGCCCGAGCAGATCGCGGACAACCTGGCACGCTTCCGGTCCGTCTACCGCAAGCACCACCTGAACGGCCCGATCCACTTCGCCCACAAGACGAACCGCTCCAGCGCCCTGGTGCGCAGGCTCGCCGCCACCGAGGCGGGCGTGGACGTCGCCTCGCTCTCCGAACTCCAGCACGCCCTCGGCGCCGGCCTCACCCCCGAGCGGATCATCGCGACCGGCCCCAAGACCCGCGAGTTCCTCTGGCTGGCGGCCCGCACCGGCGTCACCGTCCACCTCGACTCCCGGGCCGAACTCGACGAACTGGCCGACCTGGTGCGCACCCACCGGCTGCCCCCGGTGCGCGTCATGCCGCGGCTGTCCGGCTTCCTGGCGCCGGGCGTCACCGTGCTCACCAGGCCGAGCCGCTTCGGCTCCGACGTCGGCGAACTCGACGGCCTGCTCGACGCGGTCGAGCACCACCGGGACGCCGTCGAACTGACCGGCGTCGGCTACCACCTGGACACCACCGGCGTGGCCGAGAAGGCCGTCGCCCTGGAGACCTGCCTCAGGGTGATGAACGAGTGCCACCGCCGGGGCCTGCGCCCCCGCACCATCGACATCGGCGGCGGCTTCGGCGTCAACTACCTGGCCGACGCCGCCCAGTGGGAGCGGTACACCAGCGAGCTGACCGACGCCGTCCTGGGCCGGCGCCCCGCCCTGACCTGGCAGGGGCACGGCTACGGGCTGCGCAACGAGTCCGGCACCCTGCGCGGCGCCCTCGGCCTCTACCCGGCACACCGCCCGGTGGCCGCCGAGGCCTACCTGGACGAGCTGCTCTCGACCCCGGCGCCCACCCTCGGACGGCCGCTCGCCACCCTGCTGCTGGAGGGCATGTACGACCTGGCGGTGGAACCGGGCCGGGCGCTGGCCGACCAGTGCGGGGCGACCCTCGCCCGCGTCCTGGAGGTCCGGCACACTCCGGCCGGCGAGTGCCTGGTCCGGCTGGAGATGAACGCCCGGGACGTCGGCCTGGAGGAGCACGGGGTGCTAATGGACCCGGTGCTGCTCCCCCGGCCCGGCGCGCCCACCGCGCCGGACGGCCCGGTTGGGGTCCACCTGATCGGCAACCTCTGCCTGGAGACCGACCTGATCACCCGCCGCACGGTCTTCCTGCCCCGCCTGCCCGTCCCCGGCGACCTGCTCGCCTTCGCCAACACGGCGGGCTACCTCATGGACTTCAGCGCCGGCCAGGCGCTCCGCCAGCCCGTCGCGCGCAAGGTCGCCGCGTACCGGCAGGACGGCGCCTGGCGCTGGCGCCTCGACGAGCAGTACTGGCCCGTCGACGTGACGGGCACCGCGGGACGACGGGGGGACGGACGGGCATGAGGTACGACAGCATCACCGACGCGATCGGCAACACCCCGCTGCTCCGGATCGACCCGGCGGTGACCGGCCTGCGCGCCATCGACCTGTACGCCAAGCTGGAGATGCTCAACCCCTTCGGATCGGTCAAGGACCGCGCCGCCTGGAACATGACCCGCGACGCGCTCCCGGCCGCCGTCGAACGCGGCGACACCATCGTCGAACTGTCCAGCGGCAACACCGCCAAGGCGCTCGCCCTGATCGCCGGGATGCACGGACTGCCGTTCCGGAGCGTCACCAACCGGATGAGGGTCCCCGAGATCAAGGACCTGCTCCTGCTGCTGGGCGCGCAGATCGAGGAACTGCCCGGCCGCACCGAGTGCCTCGACCCGACCGACACCGACGACCCGCTCACCCGCATCCACCGGATGCTCTCCGAGGCGGACTCCGGCTACCTGCACACCGACCAGTACTACAGCCGGCTCAACGTCGACGCGCACATCGCGGGCACCGGCCCGGAGATCGTCCGTGACCTCGACGGCCGCGCCCCCGACCACTTCGTCGCCTGCGTCGGCACCGCCGGCTCGTCCACCGGCGTGGCCACCGTGCTGCGCGCCCACAACCCGGATGTGGAGGTGCTCGGACTGGTCGCGCACAAGTCCGACTTCATCCCCGGCATCCGCACCATCGACGAGGTGCACGAGGTCGGGCTGTTCGACCCCGGCACCTACGACGCCATCGCGTCGGTCACCGCCGACCAGGCCATCGACGGCATGCTCACCCTGCTCCGCCGCTGCGGCCTGCCGGCCGGCCCCACCGGCGGCGGCGCCTACTTCGGCGCGCTGCGCCACCTGCGCACCGTGGACGCCGAGTTGACGGAACGCGGAGCCGACGAGCGGCACACCGCCGTCTTCATCGTCTGCGACCGGGTGGAGAGCTATCTGAGCTACCTGCGCCAGCGGCGGCCCGAGCTGTTCAACCAGCCCCCGCGCCCGAACTCGGTCGGCACGCTGACCCCGGACGAACTCGCCGCCGCCCGGTCCGTCGACGTCGACGCCGCCCGCAAGTGGATCGCCGAGGAGCGGCCGCTGGTGGTCGACCTGCGCGGCCCGTTCGCCTACGCGGCGCTGCACATCGAGGGCTCGGTCAACATCGTCGACGAGCTCTTCGACGAACTCCTGCACGGCGGCCTGCCGTTCGGCACCCACCAGCCCGTCCTGCTGGCCTGCCCGGTCGGCGAGAAGTCGCTCCGGTACGCGGCGCTGCTCACCCGGATGGGACACCGGGACGCGCGCAGCCTCGCGGGCGGCGTCATCGGCTGGCGGGACGCGGGCGCCCCGCTGGTGCGGGACTGAGCGGAGGCGGGCCATGACCACCCTCGACGAACTCCACGACTGGCACCGGGAGCTGCGGGCACAGTTCCCCATCATCACCGGCAACCCCGAGCAGGCGTACCTGGACAGCGCGGCCACCTCGCAGAAGCCGCTGGCGGTGCTCGACGCCGTCCGGCACTACCTGACCACCGCCAACGCCAACGCCGGGCGCGGGACGTACACCTGGGCCAACGCCACCACCGCGCTGGTCGACCGCACCCGCGGCAGGGTCGCCCGCTTCCTCGGCGACCCAGCACCGCTGGACCGCTCCGGCGTCCACTTCGTCAGCGGCGCCACCGAAGGTCTGCGCACGGTGGCCAGGGACTGGCTGCCCGGGCACCTGCGGGACGGCGACGAGATCATCGTGCCGTTCGCCGACCACCAGGCGAACGCGCTGCCCTGGCTGGAGGCCCGGCAGCTGCTGGCCGGCCGCGGCACCCACGTCACGGTCCACGAGCTGCCGTACGACCCGTCCTCGCACGACTACGACCACACCGCGCTGGCCGGACTCGTCACCGAGCGCACGGCGTTCGTCGCCGCCACCCACGTGCACCACGTGTACGGCGGCGACATGAACATCCACCGGATCCGCGCCGCGGTCGGCCCCGGGGTGCCGATCTGCCTGGACGCCGCCCAGAGCGTCGGCCACCTGCCGGTCGACGTCGCCACCCTGGACGTCGACTTCGTGGTCTTCTCCGGGCACAAGACGATGGCGCTGCCCGGCACCGGCGCGGTCTGGGCCCGCAACACCCGCGGCCCGGTCTTCGCCCCCGGCGGCTGGGCCGGCACGCCCAACACCTGCGGGATCGCCAGCCTGGAAGCCGCCCTCGACTGGCTCGACGCCGCCGGACCGGAACGCGTCCGGCGCTGGAACACCGCCCTGGCCGCCCGGCTCACCGACGGGCTGCGCACCCTCGCGCCGTACGAGGTCCTCGGCTGCCAGCTCAGCCTCGCGGCCGGCTCCGAGGTCCAGCAGCGCGAAGGGATCGTCACCTTCCGCCACCGCGGCATCCCCTCCAACGACCTCGGCTTCGTCCTCGCCAGCCACGGCCTGATGGTCCGCGCCGACGGCCACTGCCAGGGCCGGGCCGGGGAGCGCGACAGCTCGGTGCGGGTGAGCCTGCACGCCTACAACGGCCCGGAGGAGGTGGACCGGCTGCTCTCCGTCCTGGCCGGGCTGTAACAGGACCGCGCCCTGATCCGCCGTCACATCCGCTGGAGGTTCCGCACCAGTCCGGTCATCTTCGGCGAGGGGGCGACGTTGAGCTCCCGCTGCAGGAACGAGCGGTAGTGCTGGTAGGAGCGCAGCGCGCTGGCGAGGTTGCCCTCGGCGAGGTGCACCTCGACCACGATCCGGTGGGCCGTCTCACGGACGGGGTCGATGGCGATCGCCGCCAGCGCGGTCTGGAGGGCCGGCAGGTAGCGCTCCGCGTCGCACAGTTGGTGGGCCAGCCCCTCCAGGGCGTACAGCCGCAGCTGGTCCCACCGCTCGCGTTCCGGCGTCAGCCACTCCTCCTCCCAGCCCGGGAGGAGTTCGGCGGCGAGGGCGTCCACGAGTTCGTCGCAGCCGGCCGGCAACCGGTCGAGCCCGGCCACGACCTGTCGTGCGGAGGTCCGGGCGGAGCGCAGGTCCACCCGGACCTCCGGCTTGAGGCGGAGCCACTGCCCTGAAGTCTCGATCGGTATGGCCGGGCCCCGCCGCCTCGCGTGGTAGAGCGCGGTGCGCAAGTTCGCGCCCGCACGGCACTGCGTGCAGTCCGGCCAGAGCCGTTCGGCGGCCGCGGCGCGCTGGACGCCGTCGTCGTGCAGGGCGAGGAAGGCCAGCAGGTGCTGGGCACTCACCGGGAGGGAGACAGCGCCTCCCGCGTCGGTGGCCTCGAAGCCCCGCAGCAGTTCGATGCGCGGACCGTCCCACAACACACCCCCACTCTGCCGCGACGGGCCGTCGCCCGCACCCGTTCGGGCGCGCCCCGGTTGCGGCCGAGGCCCGTCACCGCCGTGTTCCGTCCGGTCCGGGACCACCGTCGCGCCGGCGTCGTACGGATGGTAGGGAGGCGTCACGGAGATGCCGTCCGAGCGTCACGGCCGCCGTCGCCGACCGTCACGATGCTCACCGCCACCGGCCGCCCGACACTCCAATGGCCCGCCGCCGAACGGGTGTTGGAGAAGCAATCGGTACCTCGCGGACGCCCGTGGCGGTCCGCGGACCCGTCGACGGTCACCGGGTGTGCATCCGCGGGGCCCGGCCGCGAAACACGGCCACGGCGGTTCCGCCACGAGGCCGCGACGCTCCCGCGACGGCACCCGCCCGCCGGCCCCGACGCTCCCCGGCACACCCGCGCGACGGCCGTCTCGTTGACTGGCACCACCTGCCGCGGGGCCTTCGCGACAGGGCGACCGGCACCCACCGCCCAGCGCGGTGCGACCGTCCGGCCGCGGCACGACACACACCGCTCGGCGGGGCACACCCGGTGCCCCCGCCCGACACCGGGAAAGGTGATGCCGCATGAAGGCCAGATCGGTGCTGCGCGACGTCCGCGCCCCCGAGGACGAACTCCTCGGCGACCCGGCCGTGTGCATCGCCGTCCTGGACGGTCCCGTCGACCTGTCGCACCCCTGCTTCGACGGCGCGGACCTCACCCGGCTGGACACCCTCGTCGCCGAGCCGGCCGGCCCGGGCCCGATGTCGCTGCACGGCACCCATGTCGCGGGCCTGCTCTTCGGCCGGCCGGGCAGCCCGGTGACCGGGATCGCCCCGCGCTGCCGCGGACTGATCCTGCCGGTCTTCACGGACGCGGGCGAGGGACGGGTGCCCCAACTCGACCTGGCCCGGGCCGTCGAACGCGCCGTGCAGGAGGGTGCGCACATCATCAACATCAGCGGTGGCGAACTCGGCCGGGACATCCAGCCGGACCCCCTGCTGGAGCGGGCGCTGCGGCTGTGCGACAAGAGCGGGGTCCTGGTGGTCGCGGCCGTCGGCAACGACGGCTGCGACTGCGCCCAGGTGCCGGCCGCCGTCCCGACGGTGCTCGCCGTCGGCGCGGCCGGCCCCGACGGCGAACCGCTGGACATCAGCAACTGGGGCTCCGCGTACGCCACCCACGGCGTTCTCGCCCCCGGGAGCGATGTCGAGGGGGCCGCCCCCGGCGGGGGGAGCGCGGCCCTGACCGGCAGCAGCTTCGCCACACCGCTGGTGTCCGGGGTCGCCGCCCTGCTGGTCGGCGCCCAGGTACGCGCGGGGCGCCCGCCCGACCCCCGGGCGGCCGGTCAGGCCCTCCTACGGGGGGCGCGGTCCGCGCCCTGCGCACCCGCCGACGCGCCGGAGTGCCGCCGCCGGCTGGTCGGCCACCTGGACGCGGCCCGGGCGTACGAGCTGATCACCCGAGGAGACCTGACGGACCATCCGGCCAGTGCCGGAACCACGGCGGACGGCGCCCGCCGCACCACCCCCTCCCCCGAGGCCGGGGTCGCCACGGCCGGCGCACCCCCACTGCTCGGGGCCTCCCCTTACGACTCGCACGAGGGAGCCAGCACCATGGACACCCAGAGTGTTCCCGTCGCCACCGCAGAGGCCGTTCACCCCACCCAGGTCGCACCGGCCGTGCAGGCGGCCCCTGCCGCCCAGGCCGTCCCGGGCCCGGAGGCCGTCCAGGCCTTCCCGGCCGCGCAGACCGCACCGTACGAATCGGTCACCCCGGCCGCAGCCGCCGGCGGGGTGCCGGGC
>NZ_MSJQ01000104.1 GCF_014596515.1 Streptomyces sp. CBMA156 | reverse complement strand
CGGGCGCTGAACCGGGCCGGGCGGGTGTTCGGCACCGCCGGCCGCCCGTCGGCCGTCCGCCCCGGCCGGCGCCGGGCCGGGGACCTGGCCTTCGCCCTCGTCCTGGGCGGCGTCGTGCTGTGGGGCGTCGTCGACCTCGGCCGCTACCTCGCCGGCCGCACCGGCCTCGGCGTCTTCGGCGAGCCGCTGCTGCTGGGGCTCGCCACCCTCGCCCGGGTGGTCGTGCTGGTCGCGGTGGCCACCGTGGTCTGGGTGCCGATCGGCGTGAAGATCGGCTTCTCGCCCCGGCTGACCAGGATCGCCCAGCCCGTCGTCCAGGTGCTGGCCGGTTTCCCGGCCAACTTCCTCTTCCCCCTGGTGGTCTGGCTGCTGCTGCGCACCGGGGTGTCGATCGACCTCGGCGGCGTCCTGCTGATGGCCCTCGGCTCCCAGTGGTACATCCTGTTCAACGCGATCGCCGGCGCCATGGCCGTGCCGGCGGACCTGCGCGAGGCGATGGACGACCTCGGCGTGCGCGGCCGGCAGCGCTGGCGGCGGCTGATCATCCCCGCGATCTTCCCGGCGTACGTCACCGGCGGCATCACCGCCTCCGGCGGCGCCTGGAACGCCTCCATCGTCGCCGAGGTGGTCACCTTCGGTTCCACCACCCTGACCGCGACCGGCCTCGGCGCGTACATCGCCCGGGCCGCCGAGCACGGCGACCACCCGCGCCTGCTCGCCGGGGTCGCGGTGATGAGCCTGTACGTCGTCATCCTCAACCGTCTGCTCTGGCGCCGGCTGTACCGGCTGGCCCAGCGCCGATACTCGCTGTAGTCCGGAGTCCGCCGATGCGCTTCCCGTTCCGCCGCCGCACCGCCGCCGCGCCCGTTCCCGTGGCTGTTCCCGTGCCCGTGCCCGTGCCCGTTCCCCAGGGCGAGGAGGAGGTGCTGCTGGAGGCCGTCAGCCTGACCAAGGCCTACGCCGGGGCAGCCGGCGAACTGCCGGTGCTCTCCGGCATCGACCTCACCGTGCGGGCCGGCGAGATCGTCGCCGTGCTCGGGCGCTCGGGCTCCGGCAAGTCCACCCTGCTGCGCTGCCTGGCCGGCCTGATCCCGCCCAGCTCCGGCACCGTCCGCTACCGCGGCACCCCGCTAACCGGCGCCAACCCCGGTACCGCGCTGGTATTCCAGACCTTCGCGCTGCTGCCGTGGCTGACCGTCCGGCAGAACGTCGAGCTCGGTCTGGAGGCCCGCGGGGTGCCGCCCGGGGAACGCGCCCTGGCCGCCGCCCAGGCCATCGACCTGATCGGCCTGACCGGCTTCGCGTCCGCCTACCCCAAGGAGCTCTCCGGCGGGATGCGCCAACGGGTCGGCTTCGCCCGGGCACTGGTCGTGGAACCGGACGTGCTGATGATGGACGAGCCGTTCTCCGCCCTCGACGTGCTCACCGCCGAGAACCTGCGCGGCGAGCTGATGGAGCTGTGGGACTCCGGCCAGTTCCCCACCCGGGCCGTCGTCCTGGTCACCCACACCATCGAGGAGGCGGTGCTGATGGCCGACCGCATCGTGGTGCTCGGCGCCCGCCCGTACGGGACCATCCGGGAGACCGTCGAGGTCGCCCTGGAGCGGCCTCGGGACCGCGACTCGGCGGCCTTCGACGAACTGGTGGACCGGGTGTACCGGATCATGACCGGCCGGCCCGTGGACACCCGGCCGGCCGGTCGCGCCGGCTCCGATCCCGATCGGCGCACCGTCGCCGGCACCCCGCTGCCCCCCGCGAGCGTCGACGGTCTCTCCGGTCTCGCCGAGACGGTCGCCCACCGGGGCGGGAGCTGCGACCTGGCCGGGCTCGCCGACGAACTCGGCCTGGACATCGACGACCTACTCCCCCAGGTCGACGCCCTCGACCTGCTCGGCCTCGCCGAGGTCCACGGCGACGACCTGCTGCTCACCGGGACCGGCGCCGCCTACGCCGGGGCCGACGCCCAGGACTCCCGCGCGGTGTTCGCGGCCGCGGCCCTGGAGGTCCCGCTGGTCAAGCTGATCGCCAACAGCCTCGGCGACCGGCCCGGCGCCACCGTCCGCACCGGCTTCCTGCGCGACCTGCTCGGCCGGCACTACACCGTCGAACAGACCGACCGGCAGCTGGAGACCGCGACCGACTGGGGCCGCTACGCGGGGCTCTTCGCGTACGACGCCGACCGGCAGGAGTACCGGCGGCAGTAGCCGTCGGGCGTCCGGTGCCGGGTGGTCTTCGGCCGGACCTCGGCCGGCAGAACCGTCGAACACCTGCGCCCCGTGTCCTCGGCGCCGGAGAATGCCGTCGTGCCCGGCACACCCGTCGTGCCGGCACACCGACCGGACGGAGAACTCAGGGATGCTGGACAGGCGCTCCTTCCTCGGAACCGCCGCCGCGGCCGGCGCCGCTCCGTACGCCGCGCGCGCCGTGCCGGTCGCACAACCGGGGCCGGCACAGCAGCCCCAGCCGCAGGACCAGCCACAGGACCAGCGGCGCGGCCACGAGTCCTTCATGGCCGAGGCGATCGCCGAGGGCCGCAGGCTGGAGCGCTACCCCTTCGGAGCGGTGATCGTCCGCTCCGGGCTGGTGGTGGCCCGCGGGGTCAACGCCTCGGCGGAGAACCCGGCGTACCACGGGGAGATGGTCGCCATCGACGACCACGCGCAGCGGGCGGACGACCCCGACTGGGGCGCCACGACCCTGTACACGACCGCGGAACCCTGCCCCATGTGCATGAGCGCCTGCGCGTGGGCCGGCATCCGGCGGGTCGTGTGGGGGACGTCGATCGAGGGACTGCGCCGCACCGGCCTGGACCAGATCGACCTGTCCGCGACCGCCGTCGCCGACGCCGCGCGGTCCTTCTACTCCCCGCGGCTGCTCCTCGGCGGCGTCCTGGCCGACGTGACCGACGCGATGTTCCGCCGCGCCCAGGCCATCCGCGACGGCGGGACCCCGGCGGGCACGGGCTGATCCGACCGGCTGTCCGGTCGCGGCCGCCGTCCGGTCGCGGGCGGCTCAGCCGGTCGCCGGGCGGTGGCGCACCGCGCGGGCGGTACGGGCGAAGGGCTGCGGGGCGGTCACGCCGGCCGGGGCGGCACCGTCGCCGCCACCGCCGTGACGGTCGGGCAGGTCCTGGGCGATCAGCGCCGCCTCGGCGAGCAGCCCGCGCACCTCGGTGGCCCGGTAGAAGATCCGCGTCCCCTCCCGCCGCGCCACCACCAGCCCGGCCGCCCGCAGTTTCGCCAGGTGCTGGGAGGTCGCCGCGACGTGCGCCCCCAGCAGCTCGGCCAGCTCGCTCACCGGCAGTTCCCGGGCGCTCAGCGCCCACAGCAGCCGGTAGCGCGACGGGTCCGCCACCGCCTTCAGCACCGCCACCGCCCGCTCCGCCGCCTCGGCGTCCCAGGCCTCGTCCCGCGTACCACCCATGAAGGGATCGTACCGAGGTGTGCCCGCGCGCCCGGAGCCGGGAAGACCAGGCCCGGGCGCCGGGGTGCTTCCACGCCGGCCGGGGCCGGGCCCGGCCGAGGACCGAGCAGCGGGCGCCCGCCCTCTGGCCTACGTCAACGATGTCGGCATAGCCTCTCGGCATGAGCGATCGCGTAGTCCCCGAACCGCAGCGACGTCGGCGCCGCCCCACCAAGCAGGGCGTCGTCCTGTCCGCCGAGCTGATCGTCGCCACCGCGATCCGGCTGGTCGGCCGGCACGGCGCCGAGGCGCTCACGGTGCGGCGGCTCGGCGCCGCGCTCGGCGCCGACCCGAGCGCGGTCTACCGCTACTTCCACAGCACCGACGACCTGCTGCTCGCCGTCGCCGACGAGCTCATCGGCCGCGCCCAGCACGGCTGGCAGCCCACCGGCGACTGGCGCGCCGACCTGCGCGCCATCGGCCTGCGCATCCACGCCAGCTACCAGGCCCACCCGCAGGCCGCCATCCTCGCCGCCCACCGCACCACCGGCCGCGCCCACGAGATCACCGCCGTCGAGACGATCCTCGGCATCCTGCGCACCGCCGGCTTCCCCGACCCGGAGGCCGTCCTGATCTACCACGCCTTCGTCGACCAGAGCCTCGGCTTCGCCGCCCTGGACGCCGCCGCCCTCGCCCTCCCGGACACCGCCAGGAACGCCGACCACCAGGTCTGGCAGGCCTCCTACGCCCGCCTCGACGCCGTCGGCCACCCCAACATCGCGGCCACCGCCCACCTGCTCACCGCCGACATGAACCGCAGCGGGTACCCGTACGCCCTCGACCTGCTGCTGGAGGCCGCCGGGGCGCGGCTGCGGGCGGCGCGGGGCTGAAGGCCCCCGTGGCAAGGCCGGCGGTGGTGAGCCCCCGTGCGCTCACCACCGCCGGCCGGTCCGCCCCGCCCCGCCCCGTCTCGCCTCGTCTCGTCCGGTCTCGTCCCGTCCCGTCTCGCGGGCTCAGTCCGCCGCGTGCACCAGCCGCCCGCCGACGTAGGTGCGCTCCACCCGGGCGTGCGCGATCTCCTCCGGCGGGCCGGTGAGGATGTCCCGGTCGAGCACCACCAGGTCCGCCAGGTGCCCGGCCGCCAGCACCCCGGCGTCGTCGTACCCGTTCAGGTACGCGCTGCCGGCCGTGTACGCGGCGATGGCCGAGCCCAGGTCGAGCCGCTGCTCGGGCAGGAAGACCCGCCCATCGGTGGCCTCCGGCTCCATCCGGTTGACCGCCACGTGCAGGCCCGCCAGCGGGTCCGGGCTGCTCACCGGCCAGTCGCTGCCCGCCGCCAGGGTGGCGCCGGCCCGCTGGAGGGCGCCGAACGGGTACTGCCAGGCGGCCCGCTCCGGCCCGAGGAAGGGGATGGTCAGCTCGTCCATCTGCGGCTCGTGCGCGGCCCAGAGCGGCTGGATGTTGGCGACGGCGCCCAGCCGGGCGAAGCGCGGCAGGTCGTCCGGGTGGACCACCTGGAGGTGGGCGAGGTGGTGCCGGGTGCCGCGGCGGCCGTTGGCGCTGCGGGCGGCCTCGACGGCGTCCAGCGCCTCGCGCACGGCCCGGTCGCCGAGCGCGTGGAAGTGCACCTGGAAGTCGAGCGCGTCCAGTTCGGTGACGTACCCGAGCAGCGCCGCCGGATCGACGAAGCTGAGGCCGGAGTTGGCCGTGGCGCAGCCGCAGCCGTCCAGGTACGGGCTGGTCATCGCGGCGGTGAAGTTCTCCGCGATGCCGTCCTGCATGATCTTCACCGAGCCGGCCCGGAACCTCCCGTGGCTCAACTCCTCGCGCCGCCGGACGAGTTCGGGGATCTGTCCGGCGCCGCGGTCCCGGTCCCACCAGAGCGCCCCGGCGACCCTGGCGGTCAGCGCGCCGGAGCGGGCCGCGGCCAGGTAGGCGTCGGACGGGTCCGGCTGGCCGTTGAACTCGCCGAGCAGCGCGTCCTGCCAGCCGGTGATGCCGAGCGAGTGCAGCAGCCGCTGGGCGCGCAGCAGTCCGTCCAGCCGGTCGGCGGCGGTCGCGGGCGGCAGCAGCCGGGCGACCAGGCCGGTGGCGCCCTCCTGGAGCGTGCCGCTCGGGGTGCCGTCGGCCTCGCGCTCGATCCGCCCGTCAGCCGGGTCGGGGGTGTCGGCGGTGACGCCGGCGAGCTCCAGCGCCCTGGTGTTGGCCCAGGCGCCGTGGTGGTCCCGGTTGGTCAGGTAGACCGGCCGGTCGGGGACGACGGAGTCGAGCAGCTGCCGGGTCGGCAGTCCGCCCTCGAAGCTCTCCATCGACCACCCGCTGCCGGTGATCCACTCCTGTTCCGGGTTGGCCTCGGCGTACTCCCGGACACGCACCAGGTAGTCGGCGACGCCGACCGTCCCGGTGAGGTCGCAGGACGCCAACTCGGCCCCGCCGAACACCGCGTGGATGTGGGCGTCCTGGAAGCCGGGCAGCAGCAGCTTGCCGGTGAGGTCGACGACCTCCGTCCCCGGCCCGATCAGCTCCCGGACCTCGTCGTGCCCGACGGCGGCGATCCGCTCGCCGACCACGGCCAGGGCGCTCGCCCGGGTGCGGGCGGCGTCGCCGGTGTGGACGGGTCCGCGGGTGAAGACCAGATCGGCCTCGGTCATGGGTGGTGCTCCGTTCTCGTGTGCTGGTGCCTGGCGTGCGTCGTACGGGGCTTAACCGACGGGATCCCCCAGGAAGTACGGCGAGCGCCGCCGCCAGCGGGCCCAGGCCGCCGCCGGGAGTCCGCTGACGATCATCAGGATCACCACGGACAGCTCGAACCAGCCGTTGTCGGCGGCGAGTTCGAAGTGGTCCGTGGAGTCGTAGAAGGTCCAGGCCAGGTAGCCGCCGACGGCGAGCAGCGCCGCCGCGCCCAGCAGCGGCCCGACCACCGCGCGCAGCCCCTCCAGCAGGTCGGTGCGCAGCAGCCCGCGGAACCGGACGGCGGCCGCGACGGCGGTCAGCGCGTAGTAGAGCGCGACGATGATGCCGATCGCGTTGACCGCGGCCGAGATCAGGTCGTTGACGGTCGGGATGGCGATCGAGACCAGCGCCAGGGCGACGGCGACGGCGGTGATCAGCAGGGTGCCGACGGCGGGCGTGGCGTGCCGGGGGTGCAGCCTGGTCCAGACCGGGCCGAGCACCCGGTCGCGTCCCATCGCGTACATCCCGCGCGCGGTGGGGATCACCGAGGACTGCAGCGAGGCCACCGCGGAGAACATCAGCGCGATCAACGGCAGTGCCGCCAGCGGCTGTTGGGCCAGCTTGGCGCCGAAGTAGGTCAGCCCGTGGGCGCCGTTGTCGGCCAGCTCGTCCATCGGCAGCACCCGCTGGAACGCGGTACCGGCGAGCAGGAACAGCAGCAGCATCACCACCAGGGCGACCATGCCGCCCCGGGAGGCGTCCCGCGGGTCGCGCACCTCCTCGCCGACGCTGAACACCGACTCGAAGCCCCAGTAGCAGAACACCGCCAGCACCATGCCCTGCGCGACCGCGTCGAAGGAGGGGATGTCGAAGGGGTTGAACCACTGGAGCGAGAACGGCTGGTCGCCGGCGAACAGCCCGTACCCGCAGAAGCCGAGCAGCACCGCGTACTCGAACACCAGCAGCGCCTTCTGCAGCCGGGCCGCCAGGTCCAGCCCGCGCACCGCGACCAGCGCGGCGCCCACCAGCACCACCAGGCCGAGCAGGGTGCACTGGACGGTGGAGTCGGCGTCGAGCCGCAGCCCGGCGACGCTGCGCACGTGCGCCTGGTCGAGCAGCTGGATGATCGAGGAGCCGGTGACGGTGGTGGTGTACGCCATGAAGACCACGGTCCCCACGGTGTTCACCCAGCCGGTCAGGAACCCCAGCCAGGGGCTGAGCGTGCGCCCGACCCACCGGTAGCTGCTGCCCGCGTCGGGTTCCACGGCGTTCAGCCGGCCGTACCCGCCCGCGATGGCGAGCACCGGCAGGAAGGCCAGCAGCATGATCGCCGGGAGGTGCAGGCCGACCACCCCGGCCATCAGGCCGAGGCCGATCCCGATGCTGCTGGTGGCGGCCGTGCTGGAGGCGGCGATCACCGCTCCGTCCAGCAGGCCGAGCGACTGACGCATCGCGACGTGGGAGCCACCCGCGTCCGTTCCCGGGCCGCCGTCCGTGTCCTTCACCGTCGATGCCAACGGATCACCGCCTTGGTCGTGGGGTGCGCGTGTGGGGTGCGCGTGTGCGGGGGAACTCCCGCGCCGGTCGGAGGGGGTGACCGGGGCGGGAAGTGCGTGCCATGAAACCGGCGGCGCCACCACACGTCAATGCCGTTGTCATAAGACCGGGCAGCCGCCGCGTCCCCCTCCGGCTCCCCCTCGGTTAACCGCGGATTCACCGGGCGCCGGAAACCACGTTCACCTCGGCCGCCTAGCGTCGTTCCCCGGCTGTGTGCTCGCACCGCGGGGCACCCACCGGAACCCGAGCCGCGCACCAGAACCGCGCACCGGAACCGTGTCGACGAGAGGGAACCACAGATGCTCCAGCGCAACCGCCGGTCCACCGCCCTCGCCCTGAGCGCGGTGGCGCTGGCCGGCGCCCTGACGCTCACCGCCTGCGGAAGCGACGAGAACAAGCCCGCGCCCGGCCAGACGAGTGCCGCCTCGATCGCCTGCGCCGGCAAGGGCGGCACCCTCCTCGGCGCCGGCTCCACCGCGCAGGGCAACGCCATGGACGTCTGGAAGACCGCCTACACCGGCGCCTGTTCCGGCACCACCGTCAACTACAGCGGCGGCGGCTCCGGCGCGGGCGTGCAGCAGTTCAACCAGGGCCAGGTCGCCTTCGCGGGCACCGACTACGTGCTCAAGCCCGCCGACGTGGACGCCTCCAAGGCGGTCTGCACCGGCGGCCGGGCGATCGACCTGCCGATGGTCGGCGGCCTGGTCTCGCTGGTCTACAACGTCGACGGCGTCGACAACCTGGTCCTGGACGGCCCGACCGCCGCCAAGATCTTCGACTCGCAGATCACCAAGTGGAACGACCCGGCGATCGCCGCCCTCAACCCGGGCGCCACGCTGCCGGACGCCGAGATCCAGTCCTTCCACCGCTCGGACGACTCCGGCACCACCTACAACCTGACCTCCTACTTCGCCAAGACCTCCGGCGGCGCCTGGAGCGCCGCACCGGACAAGGCGTGGAAGGGCAGGAACGGCCAGTCCGCCAACGGCAGCGCCGGCCTCTCCGCCCAGATCAAGCAGGTCAAGAACTCGATCGGCTACGCCGAACTGTCCTACGCCCAGATCAACAACCTGAAGAGCGCCAGGATCTCCACCGGCGCCGCCAAGCCGGTCGAGGCCACCACCGCCAACGCCGCCAACACCTTCGCCACCTCCACCGTGTCCGGCACCGACGGCGACCTCGCCCTCTCCCTCGACTACGGCACCAAGGCCGACAACGCCTACCCGATCATCCTCGCCACCTACGAGATCGCCTGCGACAAGGGCAACAAGGCCGCCACCCTCGACACCCTGAAGTCCTTCCTCACCTACACGATCAGCGACGCCGCCCAGAAGGCCATCGGCGAGAAGGGCTACGTCCCGCTCCCCGCCTCCATCGGCGACCGGGTCAAGTCCGCCGTCGCCAAGCTCGCCTGAGACCCGCCCCACCCCACCGCCGGCCCCACCGGGGGCCGGCGGTGCCGGCGTTCCCTCCGGAAGGCGTCAGAGCTCGTCGAGGGGGTCGTCGAGGACACCCTGGCGGGCGATGATGTAGCCGAGGTGGCCGCGGCTGCGGCTGCCGAGGAGTTCGCTGGCCTTCTGGATGTGGCTGGAGACGGTACGGGTGCTCATGCCGAGGCGGGAGGCGATGGCCTCGTCGGTGTAGCCGTTGACCATCAGGCGCAGGACGTTCTGCCGGGTGCGGGTGGTCAGCAGCCGGGGGCGGTGGTGGCCCGCCTGGTAGGTGACGGGCTCGGCGCGCTCCCACATCAGCTCGAAGATCTTGAGCAGGTACTCGACCAGCGGCGGGAGTTGGACGAGCATCGCCGCGGCCTCGCGGTCGGCGCCGGCCGGGATGAAGGCGGTGGTGCGGTCGCAGATGATGACCCGGTCGAAGACCTCGTTCAGGGTGCGCACCTGGGCGCCCTGCGCGGTGACCTGCTCGATGTAGGCGAGCGTCGGGCCGTGCGAGCGCACGGTGTGCTGGTAGAGGGTGCGCTGGCGCACGCCGCGGCCGGCCAGCGCGAGGTCGCGCGGGAGTGCGTCGGCCAGCTGGTCGGGGCCGCGTCCGCCGCCCGGCTGGGCGGTCAGCAGTTCCTCGGAGCAGTCGGCGACGGCCTTCTCCAGCGCCGGGTTGATCTCGTCGCCCGCCAGCAGGCGGATCGGCAGCCTGGAGCGCCGCATGACGTCCCGGTAGGCGTGCTCGGCGACGGTGAAGGAGGTGTGCAGTTCGGCGAGCCGCTCCTGGTGGGCCAGTACGGCGAGTTCGAGCGGCCGGGCCAGTCCGGTGGCCGCGACGTCCGGCGGGACGGCGGCCAGCCGGTCGCCGGAGCCGGGCAGCGGGCGCAGCAGGCCCATCGCCAGCAGGCACTCGGGGGCCTCCCCCCGCGCCTCGCCGTCGGCCAGCGCCGAACGGTAGAACTCGATGCCCAGGTCGCAGAGCCGGGGTGTCCCCGTTTCCGCGCAGTTGTCCTGGGTTGGGCACATCTGGGCATCCTTCCGGCTTCGGCATTGCGGCTTCACGAATGCCCGTACCGGTCACAGCCAGGCATCCGGACCGGCAAGATGGTGGTGACTGCCGTTCAGAAGCCGCCCCCCGGGCTCCGACAGCCGTGAGTGTACGCCCAATGGGCGCGGAAATCACCGGCTGACGGTAGTCGAACGAACACGCGTGCGGGGGCGTCGGCGGTGACGGTCCCGGACACGACCGCACCCGGCGACGGCGACCGGGGAACCGCCGGGAAGCCGCGCCCGCCGCCCCGCCGGGGCGTCCGGAGCGGGGGGTCGGCGGACGGAACGGCCTACAGACGGAAGGCATCCCCAGTTGCGAGCTGAGTCCGACCCGGCGGCACCGTCCGCCACCCCCGCCGGCCTGGTGGACCAGCGCCTGGTACGGCAGTTGGCGGAGGCCGCCGCCGCACAGGTCGGCTCCGGCGCGGTGCGGCTGCTGGGCGAGGGCGGGTTGCTCCAGGCCTACGCCAAGCAGCTGATCGAGGGCGCCCTGGAGCTCGAACTCCGGGAGCACCTGCGCGGTTCCGATGCGGGGGCAGGAGCGGGTGCGGGAGCAGGAGTCGGTGCGGGGAGCGGCGGCAACGGCCGCAACGGGAGCCGGGCCAGACGGCTGCTCACCGAGGTCGGCCCGGTCGAGGTGAGGGTGCCCAGGGACCGCGACGGCACCTTCTCCCCCAAGGCCCTGCTCCCCCGGGCCCGTCGGCTGCCCGGGCTGGACCGGCTGGTGATCTCGCTGACCGCGCGCGGCCTCAGCTCGGGCGAGCTGGTGGCGCACCTGGCCGAGGTGTACGGCGTCGAGCTCAGCAGGGAGACCGTCTCGGCCATCACCGACCAGGTGCTCGACGAGCTCTCCGAGCGGCGTGCGCGGCGGCTCGACCCGGTCTACCCGGTGGTCTTCGTGGACTCGGTGCGCAGCGGCCGCTCGGGCGGGCCGCTGGTGCACCTGGCGCTCGGGGTCTCCGTCGAGGGCCGGCGCGAGGTGCTGGGCCTGTGGCCGGCCGCGGACGGGGAGCAGTGGCCGCGGGTGCTGGCCGGGCTCGCCGGGCGCGGGGTGCGGGAGGTCTGGGTGCTGGTCGGCGGCACCGGCGCGGTCCTGGCCGAGGCGGCAGCCGCGCAGTGGCCGCGCACCGTGGTGCACGGGTCGGTGGCCCACCTGCTGCACGCCGCGCTGCGGCACGCCCCCGGCGAGGACTGGGGGGCGCTCGCGCGGGCGTTGCGCGAGACCTGTACGGCGCCGACCGAGCGGGCCGCACTGGAGCGGCTGTCCCGGGCCGAGCGGGAGTGGGGGCCGGGCCACCGCGAGGTGTTCCGGGTCTGGCGGTCGGCCTGGCCGCTGCTGTCCCCCGGTTTCCGGTTCGGGCCCGAGGCGCGGCGCCTGCTGACGGGCGGGGGCGCGCTGGAGCGGTTGCACGCCCGGCTGCGCCGGATCGAGCAGGCCTCGGGCCGGGTGCAGGACGAGCGGGCCGCACTCAAGCGCGCCTACCTGGCGACCCTCGCCCTGGAGTCGCCGGCCGGAGCCGGACGGCCGTGGGTGGAGGACTGGCCCGCCGTCCGGGAGGACCTGCTCCGGGGCTCGGATCCCGGCGCGGCGGAGTGACCGCCTCCACCGTCCGCCGTCGCCGCTCCGCGCTGGTCCCCCACCACTGATCTGACAGAGCCAGGTGTGCTTTGGATCGCTTCTGTCTGCGTTTGACATCATCTGCCCGGGCTTCCGGTTCCCGCATTGCGTGTTCACGATCACAACCAGAGCTTCCAAGCCCGTTTGGGCCTTCGGCAGGATGCGGGGCAGAGCGAAGAGGGCAGACCGCCCTCCTCAGGAAGAGGATGTCGCGATGACCAACCCTGCCGTTCGCATCCACAAGATGCTCGGGATTCTCGCCGTTCTGCTGACCGCCGTGGTGGGCCTCCAACTCCAGCTCCACACCCAGCCGCACCCGGCCGCGGGCTTCGTCACCGCCGTCGCCGGGCCGCAGGCCGACTCCGGCTGGGGTCCGTGAGCCGAGGCTCCGGCCCGCTCCTCCGCTCCGTCTCTCCACCGTGCCGCCGCTCAGCCCCTGTCCCGCAGTGCTCCGAACAGAGAGGAACCCCGACCATGGCGAACCCGTTCGAGGACGCCGAGGCCAGCTACCTCGTCCTGGTGAACGACGAGGGGCAGCACTCGCTCTGGCCGGCCTTCAGCCCGGTGCCCGCCGGCTGGCAGCAGGTCTTCGGCACCGCCGGACGGCAGGACTGTCTCGACTACGTCGAGCGGAACTGGCAGGACCTGCGGCCGAAGAGCCTGATCGCGCACCTGGCCGAGAGCTGATCCCGGCCGCCGCGCACCGCCCGCCGGTCCGCCGGCACCACCGCGCTGCCGTCCCCCGGCCCTGAGCCGCGAGGCCGCTCACCCGGCCGTTCCCGCTCCGGCACGGAACGGCACGGCACGTCCCGGCGCAGCCCCACTCACCCGGAGCCCGCCGGCACCGGCACGCCACCGCAGCACCCACGCCACCGCAGTGCCCACACCTCCGCAGCACCCCACGCCGCGCGGCCGCACCGTCACGCCGCCGGCG
>NZ_MSJQ01000103.1 GCF_014596515.1 Streptomyces sp. CBMA156 | reverse complement strand
AAGAACAGGCAGGAACACAACCCCCACCGGGATCGTAATACCATCCCGGTCCGCCACCGGCCACACCCCCGAAAACAACGACACCACAGGCGAAAACACCCGCACCACCGCCCCACCGACCCACCCCCCCCACCCCCCCCCCCCACCCCCCCCCCCCACCCCCCCCCCACCCCCCCCCCCCACCCACCCCCCCCCCCTAGCCCCCGCCGCCACCGACCAGCACGTCCCGATCGTCGAGCAGCTGCTCACCGCGGGCGTGGACGTCTACGTGGACAAGCCGCTCGACTACACCCTGGACGGCGCCCGCCGGCTGGTCGACCTGGCCGACCGCACCGGCCGCTCGCTGATGGTCGGCTTCAACCGCCGCCACGCGCCCGGCTACGCCCAGGCCAGGGAGCGCCCGCGCGACCTGATCGTGCTGCAGAAGAACCGCGAGGGCCTGGCCGAGACCGCCCGCACCCTGGTGTACGACGACTTCATCCACGTCGTGGACGTGCTGCGCTTCCTGGCCCCCGGCGAGATCGAGCACGTGGACGTCCGCTCCCGCAGCCGCGACGGGCTGGTCGAGCACGTGGTGCTGACCCTCGGCGGGGAGGGGTTCACCGCGCTCGGCATCATGAACCGGGTCTCCGGCTCCACCGAGGAGGTGCTGGAGGTCTCCGGCGGCGACTCCAAGCGCGAGGTGCACAACCTCGCCGAGGTGATCGACCACCGCGGCCAGCCGACCGTCCGCCGCCGCGGGGACTGGGTGCCGGTGGCCCGGCAGCGCGGCATCGAGCAGTGCGTGCTCGCCTTCCTGGCCGCCGTCCGCGCCGGGCGGACCCTGGACGCCCACGACGCGCTGCGCACCCACGAGCTGTGCGAGCTGGTCGTCGAGCGGATCGAGGCTTCCTGGGAGTCCGCTGGGAGCGGGCTGTGAGCGGCCCGGCCTGACCGGAGGTCACGTCACCTGCGAGGAACCGACAGTTCACCGGCAAGGTCTTGTCGGGGCATTTTCTACGCGCGTATCTTGAGGGGCGCCGCGGGGGGCGGGTGTCCGTCCTCCGCTTTCCCTCTCCGCGAGTAGCGCGCGCTCGTTCGCGCCTCCGCCCGGACCGTCGCGCGCCACCAGTGCCGCACGACGGAGCTAGGAGTCCTGCCCCGGTGACCACCGCCTCCGCTCCCCGCCCCCGCAGAGCCCTGCTGCGCGCCGCCCTGATCCCGGCTTCGCTGGCCGCCTCGCTGGTGCTCGTCCCGCTGCCGGTGGCGAACGCCGCCGCGGCCACCCCCGCCCCGACCGAGGCCGGCCCGCTGCGCATCCACGACGTCCAGGGCGGCACCCGGATATCCCCGCAGGCCGGCAAGCCCGTCACCGGCGTGCCCGGCATCGTCACCGGCCTGCGCGCCTACGGCAGCTCCAAGGGCTTCTGGATCCAGGACCCGAACCCGGACGCCGACCCGGCCACCAGCGAGGGCGTCTTCGTCTTCACCGGCGGCAACCCGACCGTGAAGGTCGGCGACTCGGTGCTGGTGAGCGGCAAGGTCACCGAGTACTACCCGAACTTCGGCGGCGGCTCGCAGTCCCTCACCGAGATCACCGCCCCCGGCATCACGGTGCTGTCGGCCGGCAACCCGCTGCCCGCCCCGGTCACCGTGGACACCCGCAACATCCCCGGCACCTACGCCCCGCCGGCCGCCGCGGACGGCTCCATCGACGCCGTGGCGCTCAACCCGGAGAAGTACGCCCTGGACTTCTACGAGTCCCTGGAGGGCATGCTCGTCCAGGTCAAGGACGTCCGGGTGATCCAGGCGACCGACAAGTACAACGAGCTGTGGGTCGCCGCCGACAAGCAGGACCAGCGCAGCAAGCGCGGCGGCGTGCTGTACGAGTCCTACCGCGAGCCCAACGTCGGCCGCCTGATGATCCAGCAGCAGGCCCCGGTCGGCCAGCAGCCGTTCCCGGTGGCCAACGTCGGCGACGAGCTGACCGGCACCACCGCCGGCCCGCTGGACTACAACAACTTCGGCGGCTACACCCTGGTCGCCGGCACCATGGGCGCCCTGAAGGACAACCACCTCCAGCGCGAGGTCACCGCCCAGCCGGCCGACCGCGAACTCACCCTCGCCACCTACAACGTGGAGAACCTGGCCCCCGGCAACCCGGACGCCAAGTTCGCCGAGCTGGCCCAGGGCGTCGTCACCAACCTGCGCTCGCCCGACATCGTCGCCCTGGAGGAGATCCAGGACGACAACGGGGCCACGAACGACGGCACGGTGGACGCGAGCCGGACCGTCGCCAAGTTCGTCGCCGCCATCAAGGCGGCCGGCGGCCCGGCCTACGACTGGCGCTCGGTCGACCCGCAGGACGGCAAGGACGGCGGCGAGCCCGGCGGCAACATCCGCCAGGTCTTCCTGTTCAACCCCCAGCGGGTGTCCTTCACCGACATCCCCGGCGGCGACGCCACCACCGCCGTCGGCGTGACCGGCACCGGCGCGAACACCGCGCTGACCGCCTCGCCCGGCCGGATCGAGCCGAACGACGAAGCCTGGACCACCAGCCGCAAGCCGCTGGTCGGCCAGTTCTCCTTCCGGGGCAAGAAGGTCTTCGTGATCGCCAACCACTTCAACAGCAAGGGTGGCGACCAGGGCATCGACAGCCGCTTCCAGCAGCCGACCCGCGGCTCCGAGGTGCAGCGGATCAAGCAGGCCACCATCGAGCAGGCCTTCGTCGCCAAGCTGCTGGCCGCCGACAGGGAGGCAAAGGTCGTCTCCCTCGGCGACTTCAACGACTACCAGTTCTCGCCCGCGCTGGCCGCGCTCACCAAGGACGGCGTGCTGCGCGACCTGGTGAACGAGCTGCCGGAGACCGAGCAGTACTCCTACGTCTACCAGGGCAACTCGCAGGTGCTGGACCACATCCTGGTCAGCCCCGAGGTCGGCTACGCCAAGTACGACGTGGTGCACATCAACGCCGAGTTCGCCCAGCAGGCCAGCGACCACGACCCGCAGGTGGTCCGCATCAAGCCGTGACCGGCGCCCCGGCTATCCTGCCTCCGCCGCCGGTGATCACCGGCGGCGGAGGCAGTGCCGTGTGACGGGGGAGTCGAAGCGATGGAGTGCAGGATCGAGCGGATCGGGCGCGCCGACTGGCAACGGCTGCGGAAGGTGCGGCTGGCCCAACTCCTCGACACACCGCTGGCGTTCGGCGAGACCCACGAGACCGCGACCCGCCACGGCGAGGGCGAGTGGCGGGCCCGGTGCGACTGGGTCAACGAGCCCGACCGGCTCGGCCTGGTCGCGGTGGACACCGCGGGGGAGTGGGTCGCCACCATGCTGTCCGCCCCGAACCGGGCCCAGGCCTCCGCGCTGGACGTCATCGGCGTCTGGGTGGACCCGGCGCACCGCGGCCGCGAGCGCGGCGTCGCCGACGCCCTGCTGGACGCGGTGCTCGCCTGGGCGCGGGTCCGGGGCGCCGGGCGGCTGCTGCTCGGGGTGCACGAGGCGAACCCCCGCGCCGCCGCCTTCTACCTGCGGCGCGGGTTCGCGTACACCGGGGAGGCGACGCCGTACGTGCTGGACGCCTCGGCGCGCATCCTGGAGATGGCCCTCCCGCTGGACTGACCTTCAGAACACGGCGTACGGCTTGAGAACGCGTACGGCTTCAGCCCACGTACCGGGCCAGCGCCTCGCCGGTCAGCGTGGACCGCGCGGCGACCAGCTCGGCCGGGGTGCCCTCGAAGACCACCAGCCCGCCGTCGTGCCCGGCGCCGGGGCCCAGGTCGATGATCCAGTCGGCGTGCGCCATCACCGCCGGGTGGTGCTCGATCACGATCACCGACTTCCCGGACTCGACCAGCCGGTCCAGCAGCCCGAGCAGCTGCTCGACGTCGGCCAGGTGCAGCCCCGTGGTCGGCTCGTCCAGGACGTAGACACCGCCCTTGTCCGCCATGTGGGTGGCCAGCTTGAGCCGCTGCCGCTCGCCGCCGGAGAGCGTGGTGAGCGGCTGGCCGAGGCTGAGGTAGCCGAGCCCGACGTCCGCGAGCCGCTCCAGGACGCGGTGCGCGGCCGGGAGCTTCGCCTCGCCCGAGCCGAAGAACTCCTCCGCCTCGGTCACCGACATCGCCAGCACCTCGGCGATGTCCCGCCCGCCCAGGTGGTACTCCAGCACCGCCGGCTGGTACCGCTTGCCCTCGCAGTCCTCGCAGGTGGTGGCCACCCCGGCCATCATCGCCAGGTCGGTGAAGACCACCCCGGCGCCGTTGCAGGTCGGGCAGGCGCCCTCGGAGTTCGCGCTGAACAGGGCCGGCTTCACGTCGTTGGCCTTGGCGAAGGCCTTGCGGATCGGGTCGAGCAGCCCGGTGTAGGTGGCCGGGTTGCTGCGCCGGGAGCCCTTGATCGCGCCCTGGTCGACGGAGACCACGCCCTCGTTCCCGGCCCCCGACGGTCGGCACAGCGACCCGTGGATCAGCGAGCTCTTCCCGGAGCCCGCCACCCCGGTCACCACGGTGAGCACCCCGAGCGGGACGTCCACGTCCACGTCCCGCAGGTTGTGGGTGCTCGCGCCGCGGATCTCCAACGTGCCGGTGGGCTCGCGCACCGTCGGGCGCAGCGCCGTCCGGTCGGACAGGTGGCGGCCGGTCACCGTCCCGCTGGTGCGCAGCCCCTCGACGTCGCCCTGGTAGCAGACCGTGCCGCCCGCCGCGCCGGCCCCGGGGCCGAGGTCCACCACGTGGTCGGCGATCGCGATGGTCTGCGGCTTGTGCTCCACCACCAGCACCGTGTTGCCCTTGTCCCGCAGGCGCAGCAGCAGCCGGTTCATCCGCTCGATGTCGTGCGGGTGCAGGCCGGTGGTGGGCTCGTCGAAGACGTACGTGGTGTCGGTGAGCGAGGAGCCGAGGTGGCGGATCATCTTGACCCGCTGCGCCTCGCCGCCGGAGAGGGTGCCGGAGGGGCGGTCGAGCGAGAGGTAGCCGAGGCCGATCTCCACGAAGGAGTCGAGGGCCTGGCGGAGCGTGCCGAGCAGCGGTGCCACCGAGGGCTCGTCGAGGCCGGCGGCCCAGGCGGCGAGGTCGCTGATCTGCATCGCGCAGGCGTCGGCGATGCTGACGCCCGCGATCCTGGACGAGCGGGCGGCCTCGCTGAGCCGGGTGCCGCCGCAGTCGGGGCAGGCGGTGAAGGTGACGGCGCGCTCCACGAAGGCCCGGATGTGCGGCTGGAGCGCGTCCTTGTCCTTGGCCAGCATGGACTTCTGGATCTTGGGGATCAGGCCCTCGTAGGTGAGGTTGACGCCGTTGACCTTGACCTTGGTCGGCTCCCGGTACAGGAAGTCCTGCATCTCCTTCTTCGTGTACCTGCGGATCGGCTTGTCCGGGTCGAGGAAGCCGGAGTTGGCGTACACGCCGACCGTCCACCAGCTGTCGGTCTTCCAGCCGGGGATGGTGATCGCGCCCTCGGAGATCGACTTGCTGTCGTCGAAGAGCTGGGTGAGGTCGATGTCGGAGACGCTGCCCCGGCCCTCGCAGCGCGGGCACATCCCGCCGGTGATGCTGAAGCTGCGCCGCTCCTTGACCGTCTTGCCGCCGCGCTCGACGGTGACGGCGCCGGCGCCGCTGATCGACGGGACGTTGAAGGAGAACGCCTTGGGGGAGCCGATGTGCGGGGTGCCGAGGCGGCTGAACAGGATGCGCAGCATCGCGTTGGCGTCGGTGGCGGTGCCGACGGTGGAGCGCGGGTCGGCGCCCATCCGCTGCTGGTCGACGATGATCGCGGTGGTGAGGCCTTCGAGGACGTCCACCTCGGGGCGGGCCAGGGTGGGCATGAAGCCCTGGACGAAGGCGCTGTAGGTCTCGTTGATCAGCCGCTGGGACTCGGCGGCGACGGTGTCGAAGACCAGGGAGCTCTTGCCCGAGCCGGACACCCCGGTGAACACCGTCAGCCGGCGCTTGGGGAGGTCGACGCTGACGTCCTTGAGGTTGTTCTCGCGGGCGCCGTGCACGCGGATCAGGTCGTGGCTGTCGGCGACGTGCGGCTGCGCGTCCGTCCGCTTGGGCATCGTTCTCTTCGCTCCCTGGCTCTCGGCGGTTCTCTGGGACAGGTGGTGGACCGGTGGGCCCGCCCCGTCCGGCCGCCGTCGGTGTGCTCGAACCCCTCGATCCAACCATCTCGGGCCGGGATCGAACGGGTTCGCGCACGTCCGGTGGCGGGCGGGGCGGACCCCGGTACCGGCGAGGGTCAGCGCACCTCGTTGAAGCGGACCATGTTGCCCGCCGGGTCGCGGAACGCGCAGTCCCGGACGCCGTACGGCTGCTGGGTCGGCTCCTGGACCAGCTCGGCGCCGCCGGACTTCAGCCGGTCGTGGACGCCGTCCAGGTCGGGGGTGCCCAGGACGAGCCGGGCGTAGGTGCCCTTGGCCATCATCTCGGTGATGGTCCGCTGCTCCTCCGCGGTGCGGCCCGGGTCGGCGGAGGCCGGCTCCAGCACCAGGGAGACGTCGGGCTGGCCGGCGGGGCCGACGGTGATCCAGCGCATCGGGCCGCCGCCGACGTCGCTGCGCACCTCGAAGCCGAGCAGGTCGCGGTAGAAGGCGAGGGAGGCCTCGGGGTCGGTGTGCGGGAGGAAGGTCCAGTGAATGGTGATCTCGTTCATGGCTGCAACGCTAGGCGCGCACCCGGGCCGGGCGCTTCTCGAATCCTGATCGGTCCGCGCGACCGGCCCGGTGCGGCATGCGGGGAGGGGCTAGCAGTTCGGGATGGTGGTGCCGTTGTTGTCCTTGGCGGTGTCGTTGCCCCAGCGGGAGAGGTAGAGGGCGGAGACCCACTGGCCGCCGGGGCCCGCGTCGGGGTCGGTCTTCAGCCACCAGTGGTTGTAGCCGCTGCCGTTCGACATCTCGCGGCCCCAGGCCTTGCAGTAGACGTAGTTCGTCCCCTGGTACAGCGTCCCGCTGGCGGAGGTGGAGGTCGGCGAGGGGTAGACGTTCGCGTTGGCGTAGGTGTCGACCCAGAACCTGCCGGTGGCGGGCGGAGTGCCGCCGCCCGGGCAGTTCGGGATGGTGGTGCCGTTGTTGTCCTTGGCGGTGTCGTTGCCCCAGCGGGAGAGGTAGAGGGCGGAGACCCACTGGCCGCCGGGGCCCGCGTCGGGGTCGGTCTTCAGCCACCAGTGGTTGTAGCCGCTGCCGTTCGACGCCTCGCGGCCCCAGGCCTTGCAGTAGACGTAGTTCGTCCCCTGGTACAGCGTCCCGGTGCCGGTGGTGGAGGTCGGGGAGCCGTACACCGGCGCGTTGGCGTAGGTGTCCACCCAGTACCTGCCGTCGCCCGACGGGGGCGTGGTCGGGGGCGTGGGCGGCGTCGGGTTGGAGTTGCCGGGGCCGTACAGCCGGATGGCGCCGTAGTAGTCGCCGTGCGAGGAGAGCGCCGCCACCTGGACGTAGCCGCCGGAGTACGGGGCCTCGACGATCCAGCCCTGCCCGAGGTACATCGCGACGTGGTGGATGGTGGAGGCGGTGTTGCCGAAGTACACCAGGTCGCCGGGGAGCAGCGGTGCGGTGCCGTCCGCCCGGTAGTAGCGGGCGACCGCCCGGGAGGTCGGCCACTGGGTCCGGGTGGTGCCGTTGATGACGTCCTCGCCGACGGCCAGGTCGTAGGCGTAGCGGACCAGGCCGGAGCAGTCCAGGCCGCGGACGTGGCAGTCGTCGGGCGCGCCGTTGGCGGGGTCGCAGAGGCCGTACGTCGGGCCGGGCTGCCCGCCGTGGCCGCCGCCCCACGAGTACGGGGTGCCGATCAGCCCGCAGGCGGAGCGGACGGCGGCGCTCGCCTGCGGCGCGGCACCGGTGGAGAGCACCGCGCAGGAGGGCGCTGCCTGGGCCTCGCCGGCGCCGGCGAAGAACACTCCGACCGAGACCAGCAGCGACAGCAGGGCCGCCCAGCGCAGCGGGGCGATCAACCGTCTCGACAGAAGGTTTACGCGCGTAGTAGTCATGGTCGCGCATCCTTTCGGAATCCCTGACTCCGGGTCAATGGTTGTCGTGCACACACTTCCTGTGCTCCGAACACCTGTTTCTTCGCAGGTCAGGGATGTGGCGACCGGCATCTGTACGGCGTCCCGCCCGGGGGTGAACGGCCGCCGACACGCGCGGGCCCACACCGGCGGACCGAGCACGGGCGGGCCGGAATCCGGTTGACCCTGGGTGAAGAATGGGCGGCGTGATCTCCCGGGAGCGAGCGGTCGAGCTGGTCGAGTCCTGTCTGGAGCGCGAGCGGCCGGGCTGGGCGTGGGCGCGGCGGATCCCGGAGCCGGCCGCGGACCCGATCGAGACGCCGGCCGGCCCGGTGTGACCGGACCCGCGGGGCCGGGTGGCGTGCGGCGTGCGGCAACCGGACACGCCGGGCCGCGCCCTCAGCCGCCGTGCCAGGACCTCCACAGCGCCGCGTAGCCGCCGTCGGCCGCCAACAGCTCGTCGTGGCTGCCCAGTTCGGTCACCCGGCCGCCGTCCATCACCGCGACCCGGTCCGCGTCGTGCGCGGTGTGCAGGCGGTGGGCGATGGCGATCACGGTGCGGCCCCTGAGCACGGCCGCCAGGGAGCGCTCGGTGTGCCGGGCCGTGGCCGGGTCGAGCAGCGAGGTCGCCTCGTCCAGGATCACCGTGTGCGGATCGGCCAGGACCACGCGGGCCAGGGCGAGTTGCTGGGCCTGCTGGGCGTCCGGGCGGTGCCCGCCGGCGCCGAGTGCGGTGTCCAGCCCGTCCGGCAGCTCGTCCACCCAGTCGCCGCCGACGGCGGCCAGCGCCGCGCGCAGCTCCCGGTCGCCGGCGGTGGGCGCGGCGATCCCGAGGTTGTCCCGGACGGTGCCGAGGAAGACGTGGTGCTCCTGGGAGACCAGGACGACGTGGCGGCGCAGCTGTGCCGGGTCCAGCTCGGCGACGGGGACCCGCCCGACCGTCACCCGGCCGGTGCGCGGCACCTCGGCTCCGGCCAGCAGCCTGCCCAGGGTGGACTTTCCGGCACCGGAGGGGCCGACCACGGCCAGTCGCTCGCCTGGGCGGACCGTCAGGTCGACGCCGTGCAGGACGTCCCGCTCCCCCTGGTAGGCGTACCGGACGCCGACCACGTCGATCCGGTCGTCGGCGGGCCGCGCGCCACCGGTCACGACCGGCGCGTCGATCCGGCCGACGCCCTCGACCCTGGCGAAGGAGGCGTTGCTGCGCTGGAGCTGGTCGAGCCAGAGCAGGGCCTTGTCCATCGGCTCGGCGAGCTGCCAGACGTAGAGGGCGCAGGAGACGACCGCGCCGATGCCGACCGCGCCGGTGCCGCGCAGGGCGCCGCCGATCAGCAGGATGCCCGCGACCGGGGCGACGTACGAGAACTCGACCACCGGGAAGAGCACGCTGCGCAGGTTGAGCGTGTGGGTGCGGGTGGCCCGGCAGTTCTCGATCGCCTCGGCGGCGGCGGCGATCCGGCGCTCCTCCAGGCCCAGCGCCTCGACCGTCCTGGCCCCGGCGGCGGTGGAGCCGAGCACCTCGGCGAGCGCGGAGTCGGCGGCGCCCTCGGCGAGGTAGCCGGCGTGGGCGCGGCGCAGGTACCAGCGGGTGGCGAACCAGATCCCGGACAGGCAGAGCACCCCGCAGACGCCCAGCGGCAGGTCGACCGCGAGCATGGCGGCCATGATGAGGACGACCTGGACGAGGGCGACGGAGACCTCGGGCGCGGCGTCGCGCAGGGTGGTGCCGACGGTGGCGACGTCGGCGGTGCCACGGGTCATCAGGTCGCCGGTGCCCGCGCGCTCGACCACCGAGGCGGGCAGGGCGAGGGCCCGCTCGACGAACCGTTCGCGGATCCGGGCCAGCGTCCGCTCACCGAAGCGGTACCCGGCGTACCGGGCGAAGCGGCCCAGCAGCAGCTGCGCCAGGGCGAAGCAGAGGATGCCCAGGGCGAGCCGGTCGACGTGGCCTGTCCCGGCCCCGGCCCTGACGTCGTCGATGATCCTGCCGAGCAGCCAGGGCCCGCCGAGCCCGGCCGCCGCGGCGAGCCCGTTGAGGGCCAGCATCGCGACGACCGCGCGGCCGTCCTCGCGCACCAGGCGCACGGCGGCACGGCGGGCCTCGGCGGCCCCGGCGACCGGGAGTCCGCGGGCGGCCTCGGTGGGGGCGGTCATCGGGCGGCCTCCTCGGAGTGGGTGGACGCGGTGGCGGCGGGGCCGTCGCCGCCGCGTGCCACCAGCGCGCGGTAGCCGGGCTCCGACGCGAGCAGCGCCCGGTGCGGGCCGGCGGCCACCAGGCGGCCGTCGGCGAGGTAGCAGACGGTGTCGGCCCGCTCCAGCAGGACGGGGGAGGTCGAGGTGAGGGCGGTGGTGCGCCCGGCCCTGGCCCGGTGCAGCCCGGCGGCCATGGCGGCCTCGGTGTGGGCGTCGACGGCGGAGGTGGGCTCGACCAGCAGCAGCACCTCGGGGTCGGCGAGCAGGGCGCGGACGAGCCGCAGCCGCTGGCGCTGCCCCCCGGAGAGGTTGCTGCCGCGGGCCTCGACGGGTGTGTCGAGACCGTCGGGCAGTGCCTGCACGACGTCCTGTGCGGCGGCGTCCCGGACGGCCCGGGCGATGGACGCGTCGGTGTGCTCGGTCCGGCCTCCGACCACCGTGCGCAGCGGGCCGGAGAAGAGGTCGGCGTCGTTGTCCGCCACCACGATCCGGCCGCGGACCTCGGCCAGGGCGACGTCCGCGAGCGGAACGCCTCCCCAGGTGGCGGCGGACGCGGTGTACCGGCCGAGCCGGTCGACCACGGCGGCGGACTCGGCCGGGCGGGCGCTGACGATCGCGGTCAGCCGCCCGGGGGCCACCGCCACGCCGCTGTCGGGGTCGTGCAGGGCCGCCGGGGCGGCGGGAGCCGGGCGGACGGTCGCGGCGTCCTCGACGGCGGGTGCCAGGTCGAGCACCCGGACGACCCGCCCGGCGGCCACCAGGCCCCTGGTGAGGTCGTACCCGCCCTCGATGAAGGAGGCGACCGGCACCACCAGGACGGCGGCGTAGCCGTAGACGGCGACCAGCGTGCCGACCGTGATGCTGCCCTCGGCGGCCATCCGGGCGGCCAGCCACGTCACCAGGGCGAGGAAGAGGGCGGGCAGGCCGACCGAGAGGGCCTGGATCCAGCTGGTCACGGCGCCGACCCGGTAGCCCTCGGCCCGCAGGCTCCGCGAACCGTCGGCGTAGCGGCCGGCCAGCAGCTCCTTGCCGCCGATGCCGTTGAGGACGCGCATGCCGCCGACGATGTCCGCGATCCTGGCCGTCAGCACGCCCTGCTGCTCGCGGTACCGCGACTCCGCGCCCTGGAGCCGCTCCAGCAGCGGCCCGATCACCAGCGCGAGCAGCGGCACCCCGAGCAGGACGACGACGGCGAGCAGGACGGAGACCGACAGCAGCAGTGCGGCCGCCACGAGGTAGGCGATGACGGCGCCGACGCCCGGTCCTGTGATCGTCAGCGTCCGGCTGATCTGCGCGACGTCGCCCGTCCCGATGCTGACCACCTCGCCGACCGAGACCTTCCGGGGTAGGGCCGCCCCCAGCCGGGTGGCGTGCGCGACCACGACCCTGACCGTCCGGAAGGTGGCGTCCATCCGCACCCGGGTCATGGTGCGGTGGCGCATGATGCCCAGCCAGGCGTTGAGCACCGCGACGCCGAGCAGCGCGGCCACCCAGCCGGCCAGGACGCCGGTCCTCCCCGGCTGGAGCCCGTCGTCGATCGCGCGCTGCATGAGGTACGGCGGCAGCATCAGGCAGACCATCCAGAGGGTGCCGAGCAGCGCACCGCCCGCGACCCGCCGGCGCTGACTCATGGTCAGCCACCACAGGTAGCGTGCCGCGCTTCGGTGATCCGGAGTGCCCGGATCGGCGTACGAGTCCGTCATGATCGCCACCCTAGGGTGTGTCTTGCGGATCTTTGCCGGGTCCGCGACGCTCCCCCAGCCTTCGGCCGGGAGGTACCCCCAGGGCACGCACCTCGCCGCGTTGTCGTCGGTCACCAATGGCCCCCAGCCTGGCGGCCGGGAGGTGCCCCCACCGCAGTGACTCCGCCCCCAGCCTTCGGCCGGGAGGTGCCCCCACCTCCGCCTTGCGATGCACGCACCCCGACGCCGCGCCCTGATCCGACAAGACCCACAAGACACACCCTAGGCACGGCCGGGCGGTCGCCGGGGGAAAACAAGCAGGCGTGATTGCTTTTTTCTGTCGCCGGTGCCACGCTGCTGCCCGGCGCAACCCGTCCGAGGGTACGCCCAACTCACCGGCAGGGGAGGCGCATTGGCGCACGACGACGCGGTGCTGCGGATCGGCAACGCCTCGGGGTTCTACGGGGACCGCTTCGCCGCGATGCGGGAGATGCTCACCGGCGGACCGCTGGACGTGCTCACCGGGGACTACCTGGCCGAGCTGACCATGCTGATCCTCGCCCGCGACCGCCTCAAGGACCCCTCGCTCGGCTACGCCAGGACCTTCCTGCGGCAGATGGAGGAGTGCCTCGGCCTGGCCCGCGAGCGCGACGTGAAGATCGTGGTCAACGCGGGCGGCCTCAACCCGGCCCGGCTCGCCGAGGAGCTGCGCGCCCTGGCCGGGCGGCTCGGCATCGAGGCGTCCGTCGCCCATGTGGAGGGCGACGACCTGCTCCCGCGGCGGGCCGAACTCGGCCTGCCGAAGGGCCTGCTGGCCGCCAACGCCTACCTCGGCGGGTTCGGCGTCGCGGCTTGCCTGGCGGGCGGCGCCGACGTGGTGGTGACCGGCCGGGTCACGGACGCGGCGCTGGTCGTCGGCCCCGGGATCGCCCGCTTCGGCTGGACCCCGGAGGACCTGGACGCGCTGGCCGGAGCCGTGCTGGCCGGGCACGTCCTGGAGTGCGGCGCCCAGGCGACCGGCGGCAACTACGCCTTCTTCCGCGAGCACGACGTGACCCGGCCGGGCTTCCCGCTCGCCGAACTGCACGCCGACGGCTCCAGCGTGATCACCAAGCACCCGGGCACCGGCGGCGCCGTCACCATCGGCACCGTCACCGCCCAACTCCTGTACGAGACCGGCGGATCGCACTACCTCGGGCCGGACGTCACGGCCCGGCTGGACACCGTGCGGCTCACCGGGGAGGGCCAGGACCGGGTCCGGATCGACGGCGTGCGCGGCGAGGCCCCGCCGCCCACCCTGAAGGCGGGCCTCAACCGGCTCGGCGGCCACCTCAACGAGGTGGTGTTCGTCCTCACCGGCCTGGACATCGAGGCCAAGGCCGCCCTGGTGCGGCGGCAGTTCGCCGACGCGCTGCCGCCCGGCTCCCGCCCCGCCGAACTGCGCTGGACACTGGCCCGCACCGACCACCCGGACGCCCCGACCGAGGAGGCCGCCTCCGCCCTGCTCCGGCTGGCCGCCCGGGATCCGGACCCGGCCCGGGTCGGGCGCGAACTCGGCAAGGCGGCCGTGGAGTTGGGGCTGGCCGGCTACCCGGGCTTCCACCTCACCGCCCCGCCGGGGCCGGGCGCGCCGTACGGGGTGTTCAGCACCGCGCACATCGACGCCAAGGCCGTCGAGCACACCGCCGTCCTGCCGGACGGCCGCCGGATCGCCGTACCGCCGCCGCCCGTCACCGCCCAGGCCCACCCGGTGGACGCCGAACTGCCCGACCCGCTGCCGGCCGGCCCCACCCGCCGGGCCCCGATCGGCCTGGTGGCCGGCGCCCGCAGCGGCGACAAGGGCGGCGACGCCAACCTCGGCCTCTGGGCCCGCTCCGAGGACGGCTGGCGCTGGCTGGCGCACGCCCTCACCGTCGAGGCGCTGCGCGAACTGCTGCCCGAGACAGCCGAGTTGCCCGTCACCCGGCACCTGCTGCCGAACCTGCGCGCGGTCAACTTCACCATCACCGGCCTGCTCGGCGAGGGCGTCGCCGCCCGGCACCGCTTCGACCCGCAGGCCAAGGCCCTCGGGGAGTGGCTGCGGGCCCGCCACCTCGACATCCCGGAGGTCCTGCTGTGACCGTCCTGACCAGCCGCGTCGACCCGGCCGGGCCGGAGCACGCCGAGCACCGGGCCGCGATGCTCGCCAAACTCGCCGACCTCGACACCGAGCACGCCAAGGCGCTGGCGGGCGGCGGCCCCACGTACCTGGAGCGCCACCGCAAGCGCGGCAAACTGCCCGCCCGCGAGCGGATCGAGCTGCTGGTCGACCAGGACTCCCCGTTCCTGGAGCTGTCGCCGCTGGCCGCCTGGGGGAGCGAGTACCCGGTCGGCGCGGCCCTGGTCACCGGCATCGGCACGGTCGAGGGCGTCGAGTGCGTGATCACCGCCAACGACCCGACGGTGCGCGGCGGCGCCAGCAACCCGTGGACCCTGCGAAAGGCGCTGCGGGCCAACGAGATCGCGCTGCGGAACCGCCTTCCGCTGGTCAGCCTGGTCGAGTCCGGCGGCGCCGACCTGCCCAGCCAGAAGGAGATCTTCATCCCCGGCGGCGCCCTGTTCCGCGACCTCACCCGGCTGTCCGCCGCCGGCATCCCCACGGTGGCCGTGGTGTTCGGCAACTCCACCGCCGGCGGCGCCTACGTGCCCGGCATGTCCGACCACACCGTGCTGGTCAAGGAGCGCGCCAAGGTCTTCCTCGGCGGCCCGCCGCTGGTGAGGATGGCCACCGGCGAGGAGGCCGACGACGAGTCGCTCGGCGGCGCCGAGATGCACGCCCGCGTCTCCGGACTGGCCGACCACGTCGCGGCGGACGAGCCGGACGCGCTGCGGATCGCCCGCCGGATCGTCGCCCGGCTCGACCACCGCAGGCCCGGCCCCGGCCCTGACCCGCTGGCCCGGCCGCCGGAGTACGACGAGGAGGAGCTGCTGGGCATCGTCCCCGGCGACCTCAAGGTGCCCTTCGACCCGCGCGAGGTGATCGCCAGGATCGTCGACGGCTCCGACTTCGACGAGTTCAAGCCGCTCTACGGCACCAGCCTGGCCACCGGCTGGGCCCGCCTCCACGGCTACCCGGTCGGCATCCTGGCCAACGCCCAGGGCGTGCTGTTCAGCCAGGAGTCCCAGAAGGCCGCCCAGTTCATCCAGCTGGCCAACCAGCGGAACACCCCGCTGCTCTTCCTGCACAACACCACCGGCTACATGGTCGGCAAGGACTACGAGCAGGGCGGCATCATCAAGCACGGCGCGATGATGATCAACGCGGTCGCCAACTCCACCGTCCCGCACCTGTCGGTGCTGATGGGCGCCTCCTACGGCGCCGGGCACTACGGCATGTGCGGCCGGGCGTACGAACCGCGCTTCCTGTTCTCCTGGCCGAGCGCCAAGTCCGCGGTGATGGGCCCGCAGCAGCTCGCCGGGGTGCTGTCGATCGTCGCCCGGCAGTCCGCCGCGGCGAAGGGCCGGCCGTACGACGAGGACGCGGACGCGGCGGTCCGCGCGATGGTCGAGCAGCAGATCGAGGCCGAGTCGCTGCCGGTGTTCCTCTCCGGCCGGCTCTACGACGACGGCGTGATCGACCCGCGCGACACCCGCACGGTGCTCGGCCTCTGCCTGTCCGCGGTCCACAACGCGCCGGTCGAGGGCGCGCGCGGCTACGGCGTCTTCCGACTGTGAGGGAACCCCGACGATGACTTCCAGGACTCCGATCACCAACCTGCTGGTCGCAAACCGGGGCGAGATCGCCCGCCGGGTCTTCCGCACCTGCCGGGAGCTCGGCATCGCGACCACCGCCGTCCACTCCGACCCGGACGCGGCCGCCCCGCACGTGCGCGAGGCCGACGCCGCCGTCCGGCTGCCCGGCGCCGCTCCCGCCGACACCTACCTGCGCGCCGACCTGATCGTCCGGGCCGCCCTCGCCGCCGGGGCCGACGCCGTCCACCCCGGCTACGGCTTCCTCTCCGAGGACGCCGGGTTCGCGCGGGCCGTCCTGGACGCGGGCCTGGTCTGGGTCGGCCCGCCACCCGCCGCGATCGCCGCGATGGGCTCCAAGACCGCCGCCAAGCGGCTGATGGCCGAGGCCGGGGTGCCGGTGCTGGGCGCCCTCACCGAGCCCACCGAGGCCGACCTGCCGCTGCTCG
>NZ_MSJQ01000102.1 GCF_014596515.1 Streptomyces sp. CBMA156 | reverse complement strand
CCGCCCGACACCGGCGCCCCGCCCGTCGCCCTCGCCGAGGCCGGCCAGAGCGCCCTGGCGCTGCCCCGGGACATCGCCGACTTCACGGCCCGGGAGGACGCCCTCGCCCTGCTCGCCCGGCTGGCCGAGGACGAGCGGCCCGCCCACCCGCGGGTGGTGCTGGTCAGCGGTCAGCCCGGCCTCGGCAAGACCTCCTTCGCCCTGCACGCCGCCCACGTCCTGGCCCCGGGCTTCCCGGACGGCCAGCTCTCCCTGGACCTCGGCGGGATGTCCGCGCAGCCGCTGCCCGCCAGGGACGCGCTCGGCCAGGTGCTGCGCGCCCTGGGCGTCGCCGACGCCGCGGTGCCCGCGGGGACGGAGGAACGGGCCGGCCTCTACCGGGCGCTGGTCCGCGAGCGGCGACTCGTCCTGGTGCTGGACAACGCCGCCGACGAGAGCCAGGTGCGCCCGCTGCTGCCCGGTTCGGGCCCGGCCGTGACCATCGTGACCAGCCGCAACGTGCTGCCCGGCCTGGAGTCGGTGCACCGGCTGAGCCTGGACGTGCTCTCCCCGGCCGAGGCGGCCGGCCTGCTGGCCAGGATCGCCGGCCAGGAGCGGATCGGGGCGGCGCCCGACGCCACCGCCGAACTGGCCAGGCTCTGCGGCTACCTGCCGCTCGCGCTGCGGATCGCCGGGCAGCGGCTGGTCGCCCGCCCGCAGCAGCCGGTCGCCCACCTGGTGCGCCAGCTCGCCGCCGAGGAGAACCGGCTGGACCTGCTGGAGACCGGCGACCTGGCCGTCCGGCCGGCCTTCGAGCTGTCCTACCGGCGACTGCCCGCCGAGTCCCAACTCGTCCTCCGTCGCTGCGCGCTGACCGCGGGGCAGGACTTCACCGCGGAGATCGCCGCGGCCTACGCGGGCCGGCCGGCGGGCCGCACCGAGCTGGTGCTGGAGCAGCTCGTCGACGCCGGGCTGATGCAGCCGGCCACCCCGGACCGCTACCGCCTGCACGACCTGGTGCGGCTCTACGCGGGCGAGCGGCTGGCCGCCGACGAGACGGCCGAGGAGCTGGCCGAGGCCCGCACCCGGGCCGGCCGCCGGATCCTCGGCCGGGCGGCGGGGTACGGGCTGCGGTTCGACCCGGACCACGCCGCGGACGGCACCGGCGCCGGCACCGGCGGCTCCGCGACCGCGCACCTCACCGAGGCGGCCGCCTGGCTGGAGTACGAGCACCCGGAGTGGCTGGCCGCCCTGTACCAGGCGCAGCGGGCCGGCCGGTACCGCGAGGTGGTGGACACCGCCGAGGCGATGCACTGGTTCTCCGACCGGCTGCTGAGCTGGGGCATCTGGGCCGAGGTGTTCCAGCTCTCGGCGGACGCCGCCCGGATGATCGGGGACCGGCGGGTCGAGGCGGTGCACGTCAACTACCTGGCCTGGACCCACATCACCTGCCTGCACCGCTACCAGCGCGGGGTCGAACTGGCCACCGAGGGGCTGGAACTGGCCCGCGCGGTGGGCGACCGGGAACAGCAGGGCTGGGCGCTCACCTACCTCGCCTCCGGCCTGCGCTACCTCCAGCGGTACCGCGAGGCGACCGACTCCTTCCACCGGGCGGCGGACGCCTTCGCCGAGGTCGACAACCGCTCGGCGATGATCGGCCGGCTGGTCACCCTGCGCGGCGCCGCCAACTGCCTGCGGGAGTCCGGCCGGGCGGAGGAGGCGGTGGAGTCGCGCCGACGGGCGCTGGCCGAGGCGCTGGAGCTGGTGGAGCGCTGGTCCTCGCCGCTGATCCACCTGCTGGCGGCCATGACGGCACACGAACTCGGCCTGGACCGCGCGGCGTTGAAGCGCTGGCCGGCCGCCGAGCGGGCCTACCGGCAGGCCCTGGTGCACTTCGAGGAAGTGGGCCGGCCGGACAGCATGACCAAGACCCTGACCGAGCTGGGCACCGCGCTGATCGAGCAGGGCCGCGCCGAGGAGGCCCGCGAGCTGCTCACCGAGGCGCTCACCGACCTGAGCGCGGAAGGGCCGCGCTCGGCGGGCGCCAGGCACTGACCGGCGTCCGGACGGCATGTGCCCGGGACGGCAGGTGCCCCGGAGCGGCAGGCGCCCGCCCCGGTCGGACCGGGAGCGGGCGCGAGGCCGGACGGAGGGTCAGATCCTGGTGTCCTCCACCACCGGCAGCGAGTCGACCGGCACCGAGGCCGGGGCGAAGCCCGTCCGCGGGGCTGCGGCGGGCTTCTTGCCGCAGAAGGCCGGCTCCAGGGTGTTCATCAGGCCCTGCGTCACCGAGCCGTTGTTGGAGGCGTTGGCGAAGACCACCACGCTGCGCCGTCCGTCCTGGGTCGTGAAGGACTGCGTGTTGAAGCCCTGCACGATGCCGCCGTGCCCGTACACGTCGCCGCAGGAGAGCGAGATGCGGCGCAGGCCCAGGCCGTAGGAGATCTTCGCGGTGGGGGTGGGCAGGGCGGCGGTCATCTGCTGGAGCGAGGCGTCCGAGACGAGTCCGCCGTTGCCACCGGCCATCAGGGCGCCGAGGAAGCGGTCGAGGTCCTCGGCGGTGGAGATGACGGCGCCGGCGGCCCACACCCAGGAGCCGGTCTGCGCGGTGGAGTCCAGCAGCGGCTTGGCCCGGTCGTCGTTGGTCAGGTAACCGGTGACGTGGGCGCCGCTCATCCCCTGCTCGGGCACCACGAAGGAGGTCTTGCGCAGGCCGAGCGGCTGGATGATCCGCTCGTTCAGCACCTCGGCGAACGGCTGGCCGGTGAGGTGTTCGACCGCCAGGGCCATCAGCACGAAGTCGGTGTTGGAGTAGGAGTAGCGGGTGCCGGGGGTGTACTGCACACCGTGCTTCACCGACATCGCCACCAGCGCGCGCGGGTCGTACACGTTGGTGCGGATACGCGCCTCGAACGCGCTGGTGGTCTCCTCGCCGGCCTGCTCCAGCAGGTCGTTGGTGTGGTCGTAGACGCCCGCCCGGTGTTCCATCACCTGGCGGCCCGTCATGGTCCAGGTCTCCGGCAGGGTGCCCTCGGGGAGGTACTCGCGCAGCGGGCGGTCGAGGTCGATCCGGCCCTCCTCCGCCAGCTGCATCACGAGAACGGCCGTGAACATCTTGCTGTTGCTGCCGACCCGGAACTTCCACGAGGAGTTCATCGGGGTCCCGTCCAGGTCGGCCAGGCCGACGTTCACCGAGCGGGTCCGGTCGACGGCGCCGTGGTCGCGGATCACCGCGAACGCGCCCGGGGCGCCGGCCGCGGTGGTGGCCTGGAGGGCGGCCTGCACCCCGGCGAGGTCGGGGGCGGTCGGGTCGGCGGCGTCCTGGCCGGCGGCCGCGGCGGGCAGGGCACCGGTCGCCACCAGGACGGCGCCGGCGGCGGCCACCGCGAGGGGACGCAGAAGACTGGTCTTCGCCATGTTTCTCGGCTCTCTCGTCAGCTGACGCGGTGTCCGACCGCGCCGTTCGGAGATCACTATCACCGGCTTGGGCGGTCCATGGCAATGTGAACCGATTCGCCCGCATTCTCCGTTGTCGATGCCGAGTTCGGTGGCCGCACCGTTCGTTTCCCGCTCCGGGGCCAAGGCTTCACCTGCCGTCGTCTACCCGCGTCAAGCGACGCGCCCCATGCTGTTCGGGCGCTGTCGCGCACTCCGGTGCGCTCGCCGCACCGGCTTCCCCCTCACCGACGACGGAGCTCCCCCTCGCCGGGCCGTCTGCTACCCGAGGAATTGTCATGACTTCGTCCACGAAGCCCCTGAGCCCCCGCTCCCGTCGCACCGCGACCGCGATCGGCTCCGCCGTCGCCCTGGTCGCCGCCTCCGCCGGCCTGTGGGCGGCCACCGCCACCACCGCCCAGGCCGCCGCGCTGCCCACGCCCGACCACATCGTCGTCGTGGTGATGGAGAACCACGCCTACACCCAGGTCATCGGCAGCAGCAGCGCCCCGTACATCAACAACACCCTGAAGGCGGGCGGCGCCAACCTCACCCAGTCCTTCGGCATCACCCACCCGAGCGAGCCGAACTACTACGCGCTGTTCTCCGGCTCCACCCAGGGCACCGTCGACGACAGCTGTGTGAAGGTCGGCGGCTTCCAGGCGGCCAACCTGGCCTCCGAGGTCATCGCCGCCGGCAAGACCTGGGGCAGCTACAACGAGTCCCTGCCCAGCCAGGGCAGCACCGTGTGCAGCAGCGGCAGCTACGCGCAGAAGCACAACCCCTGGTTCGGCTTCGGCAACGTCCCGCTCAGCTCGGCGAAGACCTTCGCCCAGTTCCCGGCCGACTACAGCACCCTGCCGAACGTCTCCTTCGTGGTGCCCAACCTCTGCAGCGACATGCACGACTGCTCGGTCGGCACCGGCGACACCTGGATCAAGAACAACCTGGGCGCGTACGCGACCTGGGCCCAGTCCCACAACAGCCTGCTGGTCGTCACCTTCGACGAGGACAACAAGCTGTCCGGCAACCGCATCCCGACCGTGATCTACGGTGCCCATGTGACGCCGGGCAGCAGCAGCGCCACCACCTACAACCACTACAACGTGCTGCGCACCCTGGAGGACCTGGCCGGCACCACCGGCCACGCGGGCAACGCGGCCTCCGCGAGCGACATCACCGGCATCTGGAACTGAGCGCGGCGATCGGGTTCTGACCGACGGTCCGGGGCCGGGTCCGCGCCCTGGGCCGGGGTCGGGGCCGGCCGCAGGGTGACCTCGGGCCGGCCTCAGGCCCGGGCCGGTGGCCGTGCGGTCACCGGCCCTGGCACGGTCCCGGTGGTGCCCGGGGTGCCGTACCGCCGCACCCCGGGCACCACCGCCGTACCCGCGCAGACCAGCGTCACCAGCCCGGCCGCCGCCAGCAGCGGCACCCGGTCGCCCCAGGCGTCGGAGGCCAGCGGCGCCAGGGCGTACCCGAGCGGGGCGGCGGCCAGCGAGAGCAGCCAGTCGTACGAGGTGACCCTGGCCAGCGTCCCGGCCGGGAAGTCCTGCTGGACCACCGTCTCCCAGACCGGGTTGAGGAAGCCCAGCCCGGCCATCGCCACCGTCTGGGCGGCCACCGCGAGCGGCACCGGGGCGGGGAGCGCGAGGGCGAGCAGCGGCAGCCCGTACAGCGCGAGGGCGAGGTTGCCGGCCAGCACCGGGCGGCGGGGCCGCAGCCTTGCGGCGATCAGCGAGCCGGCCAGCAGGCCCACCGCGCCGGCCTGGGTCAGCGCCACCCAGGCGCCGTCGCCGCCGAGCCGGGTGTGGGCGACCAGCGGGCCGAGGGTGAGCTGCACGGCGCTCGCGCCGTTCCACACCCCGTGGGCGATCAGGCTGGTCCAGTACCAGTCCCGGGAGCGCACCTCGCTCCAGCCCTCGGCGAGGTCCCGGCGCAGTGAGCGTGGTTCGCCGGGCACGTGGTCGATCCGGAGCCGGGTGAGCAGGGCGGCGCTCAGCAGGAACGAGGCGCCGTCCAGTACGAAGGCCCAGCCGGGCCCGGCGGTGTACACCAGGAGTCCGGCGAGTGCCGGGCCGGCGAGGCGGGCGCCGCCGGTCGCGGTGCCGAGCAGGGCGTTGGCCCGCAGCCGCAGCTCGCCTCGGACGGTGGTCGCGACCAGCGGCGAGGCGGTGGGCATGGCGAAGGCGGAGGCGATGCCGCCGACCGCCGAGGCGGCCGCGATGTGTGCCAGGCCCGGCTGCTCGCCGAGCAGTTCCAGGCCGACCAGGAGCTGGGCCAGGGCCCGGACCAGGTCGGTGGTGAGGGCGACCAGCCGGGGGTCGAAGCGGTCCCCGACCACGCCGCCGACCGGCAGCAGGAGCAGCCTCGGCACCATCGCGCAGCCCAGGACCAGGGCGAGCGCGGCGGCGGAGCCGGTGGCGCGGGTGACGGCGATGGCGAGGGCGGCCGGGACGGCGGCGTCGCCGAGGGTGGAGACCGTCCGGCCGATGAAGAGCAGGCGGAAGCCTCCCTGGCGCAGGGGGTGCGGAGTCACGCGCCGCACTGTATTTCGGTGACGAAATTTTGGCAACGAATATTTCGGTGCCGTTGTTTTAGGGTTTGTAGACTTCTCCCATGGCCGAGCACCCTCCTGAGCAGCGCACTCCGCCCCGCGGCGACCGCCCGGAGCCCGGCGACCGGACAGAGCCCCGCAATCGGACGGAGCCCCGCGACTGGACGGACGGTCACGTCGACCGCTGGCAGCCGGTGCTGCCCGGCCTCGACCCGGACATCGAGGCCTCCGTCACCCGGATGTCCCGGCTCACCCGCCATCTCGGCCGGGTCCGTGAGCAGGGCGTCGCCGACTTCGGCCTGCACAAGCACGAGTTCGACACCCTGCACGTGCTCGCCGGGCGCGGCGGCCACGCCGCCCCCTCGGACCTGCGGGCCGACCTCAACCTCGCACCGGCCTCGGTCACCGGCCGGCTGGAGGCCCTGGAGCGGCGCGGCTTCGTGCTGCGCACGCCGTCCACGGAGGACCGCAGGAAGGTCGACATCCTGCTCACCGAGGCCGGGCGTGCGGCCTGGCAGGAGGCGCTGGACGTGGTCGGCCGGGAGGAGCGCCGGCTGCTCGGGGTGCTGTCCGAGCGGGAGCGGCGCACCCTGGCGGACCTGCTGCGGAAGGTGATGCTGGCTCAGGAGGGCGGGGCGTAGCGCCCTCCCGGGCCCGGGCCTCCCGAGCCTTGGCCTCCCGGGCCCGGGCCGTGTCGGCCCTGGCCCACCGGGCCCCGGCCGGGCGGGGCCGGCGTGGGCGGGAGGTCAGACCGGCCGGCTCTGCGCCCAGTCGTAGAGGCGGCGGGCGCTGTCGCCGAGGCGGGTGGCGTAGAGCGTGCCGGCCGGGCCGCCCGCGAGTTCCTCGGTGGTGGTGGTGACGCCGACGACGGTGCCGGTGCCGGTCCGGGTGTCGAAGTGCGTGAAGTGGGGGCCGCCGCTCGCCCCGTGCGACATGTCGCAGGCCTCGCCCCACAGGATCGGTGCCGTGGTGCCGGGCCCGGCCGGACCGGCGCAGTGGATCATGCGTGAACCGGTGTACTTGCCGCTCGGGTCGTTGAGCCGCTCCTTCGGATACCCGAAGGCGTGGACGAACTCGCCCGCGGCGGGCCGGGTGAACGCGATCCGCTGGCTTCCGGTGACGTCCGCGACCCTTCGTCCGTCGGCCGAGCAGTTCGCGACGAGGACCCCGGTGTCGAAGCCGGCCACGGCGACGGCGTCCGAGGTCGGGCCGGCGTCCCAGCGGGACGAGGTGGCCACGCTCCTGACGGTGAAGCCGCCGAGCGGCTTCGTGCCGTTGCGGTAGCCGGGCACGAAGTACAGGTTGTGGTTCCAGGTGTCGTCGGTGGCGGAGGCTCCGACGCCGCGCAGGCAGTGGGCCGCCGTGACGACGGTGCTGCGGTTCGCGGCGGCGACGACGGTGGCGGTGCAACTGCCGTCGTAGCCGTCGGAGAAGGTGAAGAAGAGCCGGCCGACGCTCCTGCTCACCGCTCCGCCGTGGGTCCACACGGCCCCGGGGTCCGGGGTGCCGGCGGGCAGCGGCCGCGGGTCGTCGGGCGTGTTGTCGTCCTCGGGCACGGGTGTGATCTCGGGGACCAGGGCGCCCGCCAGCTTCATCCGGTCGGGGGTCCAGTAGGCGTCGATCCGGCCGCGCTCCGCGGCGGTCGTGGCGCCGGAGTGCGTGGTGACGGACTCGCTCTCCGCGGCGAGGGCCGTGTTCGGCAGCAGCACCGCCGCCGTGGCCGCGCTCAGCAGGAGGGCGCCCACGGCGGCGAGCCCGCGGGGGAGGGTCCGGTCGGTGGCTGACGTTCCAGGTGTCTTCGGCATGTCCGGCACGCTAGGCGTGGCACGTCAGGCTTCTGTGTGGACCGGGTCTCATCCGTCCATCGGTTGGATCAGGGTCCGGTAAAGGTGTCCCGGCCGTGTGTCGGTGCCGCGCCGGGCCGCGGGGCCCGGGTTCAGAGGCCGAGTCCGGTGAGGCCGGGGTGGTCGTCGGGACGGCGGCCGAGCGGCCAGTGGAACAGGCGCTCCGCGGCCGTGATCGGCAGGTCGTTGATGGAGGCGTGCCGGTGGGCCATCAGGCCGTTGCGGTCGAACTCCCAGTTCTCGTTGCCGTAGGAGCGGAACCAGTGGCCGGCGTCGTCGTGCCACTCGTAGGCGAAGCGGACCGCGATGCGGTCGCCGTCGTACGCCCAGAGTTCCTTGATCAGGCGGTAGTCCTGCTCGCGCTGCCACTTGCGGGTGAGGAAGTCGGCGATCCGCTCGCGGCCGGTGAGGAACTCGGAGCGGTTGCGCCAGCGGCTGTCCGGTGTGTAGGCGAGGGCGACGCGCCGCGGGTCGCGGGTGTTTCAGGCGTCCTCGGCGGCGCGCACCTTCCGGCGGGCGGTCTCCTCGGTGAACGGGGGCAGGGGCGGGCGCTGCTCGGTGCCGGTCTCGGGCATGGGTGACTCCCTCGGGAATGGGTGTTCCGCAAGTGAGAACGACCGTTCTCGTTGCTCTGGCTACGATAGGAGAACCATCGTTCTCACGCAAAGGGCACGGCAGATGGATCAGGAAGACCCCCGGACCCGGATCCTCGACGCGGCCGAGGAGCTGTTCTACGGGCAGGGCGTCCAGGCGGTCGGCATGGACGCCGTCCGGGCCGCCTCCGGCCTGACCATGCGCCGCCTCTACCAGCACTTCCCGTCCAAGGGGGAACTCGTCGAGGCGTACCTGCTGCGCCGCGACGGCCGCTGGCGGGCGAGCCTCGCGGTGTACGTCTCCCGCGCCGGCGGCACCCCGGGGGAGCAGCTGCTCGCGGTCTTCGACTGGCTCGGCCGGTGGTTCGCCGAGCCCGGCTTCCGGGGCTGCGCGTTCGTCAACTCCCTCGGCGAACTGGGCGCCTCCAGCCCCGCGGTGGTGGCCGCAGCCCGGCACCACAAGGAGCAGTTCGGCAGCTACCTCGCGGGCCTGACCGAGGCCGCCGGGGCCCCGCCCGCCACGGCCGTCCACCTGGCCCTGCTGGCCGAGGGCGCGATCACCAGCGCCGCCGTCCACGGCGACCCGACGGCCGCCGCCGACGCCAGGGAGGCCGCCCGGCTGCTCCTGGACGCGACGACGCCGGCCCGGTAGTCCCGGGCGGCCGGCGGGAGCTGCCGGACACGCCCTACGCCAGGCCGCCGTTGCTCGTCAGCAGTTGCCCGGTGACCCACTGGCCCTGCGGTGAGCAGAGGAAGTCCACCAGGTGCGCGGCGTCGAGCGGGGTGCCGAGGCAGCCGAGCGGGGCGCGCCCGCGCAGCTCGTCCCTGGTTTCCCGGTCCATCCAGCCGGTGTCCGCCGGGCCCGGGTCGACGACGTCGGCGGTCACCCCGAGGTGGGCGGACTCGTGGGCGGCGGCGAGCACGATGCGGTCCAGGGCACCCTTGCCGGCTCCGTACGGGAGGTTGCCCACGGTGTGGTCGCTGGTCGGCGCGACGATCCCGGCGCCGATGCCGGCCGTCCGGCCCACCCCGGTCACCAGGGCCACCGGGCGGGGGAGCCGGGGTGTCGGATGGTGCCGATGGGGCGTCATGAGGCGTGATGGTTCCGGGCCGGACCGCACCGGGCAAGCGCTTTTCACCCGAACGCGCGTTTATCGCCCATTGATCGCCACCGGCTAGCCTCGGGCCCGTGAACGAGAGAGCGGCCGAGCGGCCGGGGGCGTTGCCCGAGGGACGGATGACGGAGCAGGACGCCGAGCGGTTCCGGCAGTTGCTGGCGCGACTGGAGGACTCGCTGGTGGTGGACCGGAAGGCGGCGGGGCGCGATGCCTGAGTGCGCCGAGCTGCGCCCGGTGGCCGTGCCGCCGGTGGTGGCGGCGCAGCCGGTCGCGGTGCTGCCGCTCTGGCGGCGGGGCGAGGCCGGGGAGCGCCGGACCGCGGACCGGCCCGGGGTGCTGCGGGGGCACCCCGGGCCGGTGACGGCCGCCCGGTACGGGAGCGAAGGCGGGGAGGGCGCGGAGCCGGAGGGCTGACCGGTCAGCCGCAGTCGCACGAGCAGCAGTCGCAACCATCGCAGCAGTCGCACCCGTCGCAGCAGTTGCAGCAGTCGCCGCAGTCGGGGCAGTTGCCGCACTCGCCGCAGTCGTTCCGCACGCAGAAGCCCTCGCGGGGTTCGCGGCTGTACGGGTCGTTGTGGTCGCAGCAGAGCAGCTGGCAGGTGCAGGCCATCAGCGCCCACATCGCGCACCCGGCGAGCAGGTTGCGGGGGTTCGGCGGCTGCTGGCCGGGTGGGGTGAAGCCCGGTCCTTGCGGCACCCACGGCGGGACCGGCGCCTGGCCGGGCGGCGTCTCCTGCGGCGGCGCCTGGTGCGGGTGCTCGCCCGTGGCGGTGCCCGCCGCGTCGGGGTGGCGGCAGCTCGCGGTGTGCCGGGCCGGGCCGAAGACCCGCTCGACCGCGCGCTCGGTCTCGTGCGCGAGCAGCACGTGGACCAGCGTGCGGTCGCTCAGTTCGACCTCGCGCAGCGCGAGTCGGATGCCGTGGACGGCGTCGCGGCAGAGCCGTTCGGCCTCGGCCCGGTCGGTGCCGGTGGCGGTCAGCGGGTTCCAGGCGCCCGAGGCCGCGTCGGCGGTCTGGTCCTCGGCGGCGTCCAGGAGGTGGGCGAGCCGGCCGAAGAGCCGTCCGGCCTCGGCGAGCGGGGCGGCGTTGCCGGGGCGTCCGGCTATCACGGCGGTGTGGGCGAAGGCGGCCGAGGTGGCGGTCTCGGTGGGCTCGGTGACGAGCAGGACGGACCCGCCCGGCCGGAGCGACCGCTCCAGCTCGCCCTGCCGGGAGGCCGCGTCCAGCAGGACGGCGGTGTCGAAGCCGATCGTCGAGGCGCTGCCCGCGCTCTTCCGGTCCCAGCGCCGGGTGACGGCCCTGGCCCCGGCGGCGACCGGGCGGCGGGCGAAGACGCCGTCCCGGTCCTCGACGTGGTCGCGGATCTTGACGGAGGCGAGCGCCAGCGAGACGGCGGCGGCGAGACGGGCACCCTCGCCCTTGGCGACGGAGGCGGTCCGCATGCCGCGCAGCGGGCACGGCCCGGCGGTGCGGCGCCAGGAGGAGTCCTCCCGGGCGGCCTGGGCCTCGACCAGCACGGAGATGATCAGGCCGTCGTAGTTGGTCGCCGTCCGGGCGAGCTGCCCGTGGTCGTCCCGCAGCGCGAGGCAGAGCCCGCACAGGTGCGCCATCCAGGAGGTCTGGAGGCGCTCGGACAATCGATGCCTGCACGGTCTGATGATGCCGAACACGCTGGTCCCCCTTGCTCACGGGCCGCCGACCGGCCACGATTCGCCGCACATCATACGATCACAGGCCCTTTCGGGCCGAGGGCCCGTCAACCGGGGAACCCTCCGGCGGCAGGCCAGGGGGGCCTCGTCCCCGCCGTCGGCCCTGACCTGCCGACTCTGTTCCGCTCCCGCCTGTTCCCGTCCGTTCCGCTCCGGACGGAACGTCAGGGCGGCCACCGGACCGGCCACCTGTCGGCGGCGGCGCAGGCACCTCCGGGGCCGCCCGCGGGCGGTGGGGCCGACGAAGTCCCGGGAGTGGATCTCATATCCGGGATAGCATCGCGAATATGGGAATCGACATGGCCGGCGACGAACGGCTGGCGCAGCGGCTCGCCGAGCTGAGGCTGGAACACGGGTGGACCTTGGAGGAGCTGGCGCGCCGGGCGGACGTCAGCCGCTCGACGCTGTCCCGGGTGGAGCGGGCGGAGGTCAGCCCGACGGCCGCGCTGCTCGGGCGGCTGTGCGCCGTGTACGGGCGGACGATGTCGCGGCTGCTCGCCGAGGTGGAGTCGGGCCCGGCCCGGCTGGTGCGGGCCGGGGAACAGCAGATCTGGCGGGACGAGGAGAGCGGGTTCGTCCGCCGGTCGGTCTCGCCGCCGCACGGCTCGCTGCGGGCGGAGATCATCGAGGGCCTGCTGCCGGCCGGCGCGGACATCGCGTACGACCGCGCCTGCACCCCCGGGCGGGAACACCACCTCTGGCTGTTCGAGGGGCGCCTGGAGCTGACCGTGGACGGCGAGGCCCAGCCGCTCGGCCCCGGCGACTGCCTGCGCTACGTCGGCGGCACGAGCAGGTTCCGCAGCCTCGGCCCGGACGCGGCCCGGTACGCGCTGGTGGTGGTCGAACCGTGAGCGCCGCCACCGGCCCGATAGCGAAGGAACCCGGGGAGCCCAAGGAGCGCTTCGACGCCGCCGGGCGCCGGGTGCTGCTGGTCTGCGTCGCGGGCGGCTTCACCACGCTGCTCGACCAGTCCGTCCTCAACACCTCCGTCCCCGCCCTGCGCGAGAGCCTGCACGCCGGCTCGGCCGACCTCCAGTGGATCGTCGCCGGCTACTCGCTCGCCTTCGGTCTCGCGCTCATCCCCGGCGGGCGGCTGGGCGACGTCCTGGGCCGCAAGTGGTTCTTCGTCACCGGCCTCGCCCTGTTCACCCTGGTCAGCCTGGTCTCCGCGACCGCCACCGAGCCCGGGGTGCTGATCGTCGCCCGGCTGCTCCAGGGTGCGGGCGCGGGCCTGGTCAACTCCCAGATGATCGGCACCATCCAGGACGTCTTCGACGGGCAGCTGCGGACCCGCGCCCTCGGCATGTACGCCGTCACCGGCGGCCTCGCCTTCGCCCTCGGCCCGCCGATCGGCGGCGCGGTGCTCGCCCTGGCCGGTCCCGAGGACGGCTGGCGGCTGACCTTCCTGCTCAACGTCCCCTTCGGCCTGGCCACCGTCGTCCTGGCGGCCCGCCACCTGCCGAAGCCCCGCCCCAGCAGCAGGAACGCCGACCTCGACGTGCTCGGCCTGCTGCTGGTCGGCGCACTCACCCTGGCCCTGATGCTGCCCTTCGTCCGGCCGCCCGGCTGGAGCGGCTGGCTCGCCTTCGCGGCGGCCGCGCTGCTGCTGCTCGGCGCGCTCGCCCGGTGGCAGCGCCGCCTCGCCAGGACGGGCGGCCACCCGCTGATCCACCCCGCGCTCACCCGCTCCGCGCCGTACGCGCTGGGCACCGCCACCGCGATGGCCCAGTTCGGTTCCTCGCTCGCCGCCTCGCTGGTCCTGACGATGTTCCTCCAGGACGGCCTCGGGCTCTCCCCGGTGGGCGCCGCGCTGGTCGTGCTGCCCTCCGCCGTCGCGATGGGCGTCGCCTCCGCGCTCGCCTGGCGGGTCGTCCAGCGGTACGGCCGGCGCACCGTCACCGCGGGGATGGCCGGCTCCGCCCTCGCCATGCTGCTCAGCGGACTGCTCGCGGCCTGGGCACCCGACGCCGTGCTGCCCTGGCTGCTGGCGCTGCTGCAACTGCTCGGCGGCGCCTCGGTCGGCCTGATGGGCTCCACCAACCAGGCGTACGTGCTGCGCCACGCGCCGGCCGAGGCGGCCGGGGTGAGCGGGGCGATCCTGCAGATGACCCAGCGGATCGCGGCGGCGGTCGCGGTCTCGGCGCTGTCCGGGGTCTACCTGCGGGAGACCACCGGGGGCGGCGGGCACCGCTCCGCCTTCCTGACCGCGAGCGTGGTGTGCGCCGCGGTCGCCGGACTCGCCGTCCTGGCCTCGGTGTTCGCGGGCCGCGCCACCGCGCGCGAGCGGCGCGAGGGCGCACCGGTCGCGATGAGCCGAGGGCGAACACCGGTCCGCTGACCGGTGGTCGGCGCGTACCGTGACGGCATGACCGAAGGACGGAACCGGACCGTGGACCTGCCCGGAGTGACGCTCGCCTACCGCGAGAGCGGCCCGCCCGGAGGCCCGCCGCTGGTCCTGCTGCACGCCCTCGGCGAGCGCGCCGCGGACTGGGACACCGTGCTGCCGGGCCTTGCCCCCGCCCACCACGTGTACGCGCTCGACCTGCGCGGCCACGGGGACAGCGCCCGCACCGCCGGCTACTCACTGGAGGCGATGCGGGACGACGTGCTGGCCTTCCTGGACGCCCTCGGCCTCGCCCGCGTCGACCTGGCCGGCCACTCGATGGGCGGCGCCGTCGCCTACCTGCTCGCCCAGGCCGTGCCGGAGCGGATCGACCGGCTGGTCCTGGAGGAGATCCCCGCCCTCCACCCGCGCCCGGCGACCGCGCTGCCCGAGGACCGGGACCCGGACGTGCACTTCGACTGGGCGATGGTCCGGGCGGTCAGGGCCCAGCTCGACGACCCCGACCCGGCCTGGCGGGCGGGGCTGGCCGGGATCACCGCCCGCACGCTGGTGGTCGCCGGAGGCCCGGCCAGCCACGTCCCGCAGGAGCGGATCGCCGAACTCGCCCGGCTGATCCCGGACTGCCGCCTGGTCACCGTCGAGGCCGGGCACCTGGTGCACGGTGCCCGGCCCGCCGAGTTCGTCGCCGCGGTGGCGCCGTTCCTGGCCCGGTGAGCCCGGCCCGGTGAGCTCGCCGGGCCAGGAACGGCGCGGCGGTCAGACGCCGTGTTCGACCGGCAGCCGCCCGCTGCGCACCGCCGTCAGCAGGTCCGCGTGGTCGGCCTCGGTGCGGTCCGCGTAGGCCACCGAGAAGGCGGCGACCGCCTCGTCCAGCACCTCGCTCTTGCCGCAGTACCCGGCCAGCAGGGCGGGGTCGGAGGTGTGGGCGTGCGCCCGGGCCAGCAGGGCGCCGGTGATCCGCGCGTAGTCGTCCAACTGGGCCGGAAGCAGTGCGGCCGGGTCGACGCTTCCCTTGCGGTTGCGGAACTGGCGCACCTGGTACGGGAGTCCGTCGACCGTGGTCCAGCCCAGCAGGGTGTCGCTGACCACCTGCATGTGCTTCTGGCCGAGCACCACCCGGCGGCCCTCGTGCCCGTCCGGCGCCGGCTGCGGCGCGTTCGGCAGGTACGGCAGCAGCGCGGACGGGCGGGCCTCCTTCACCTGGAGCACCAGCGGCTGGTCCCGGTGGTCGGTGAGCAGCACCACGTACGAGCGGGTGCCCACGCTGCCGGTGCCCACCACCCGGAACGCCACGTCCTGCACCCGGTAGCGGGACAGCAGGGTGCGCACCTCGGCCGGCAGCGTCTCGACGTACGGGCCGAGCGCGTGCGCGACGGCGCGGGCGGTCGCGTCGGTCACCTCGGTGAGCACCGGGGGAGCGGCCGTGAAGCGCCAACCGCCGTCCGCGGTACGGGCGGTGCTGCGGGCGGCGAACCGGGCGCTGGTGTTGCCGAGCGCCTTCGCGCCGACCTTGCGCAGCACGTCCGCGAGGTCGTGCGCCTCGGCGAACGAGACCAACTGCTCGTCCGCGATGGCGTTCCAGGCGTCCAGGGTGGGCAGCTTGGCGAGGGTGCGCATGGTCCGGCGGTAGGAACCGGCCGCGTGCTGGGCGGCCTCGCGCGCGGTGTCCTCACCCGCTCCGGTCTCCCGGGCGGCCAGCACCAGGCTGGCGGCGAGCCGCTTGAGGTCCCACTCCCAGGGGCCGGGGACGGTCTCGTCGAAGTCGTTGATGTCCAGCACGATCTGGCCGCGCGCGTCGCCGTACAGGCCGAAGTTGGCGGCGTGCGCGTCGCCGCACAGCTGCGCGTCCACACCGGTCACCGGGGTGCCCGCGAGGTCGGCGCCCATCAGCCCGGCCGATCCGCGCAGGAACGCGAACGGACCGGCCGCCATCCGGCCGACCCGGATCGGCACCAGCCCGGCTATTCGGCCCGCGTTGGAGGCCTCCAGCGCGGTCACGGCCGTCGGCCGGCCGGGCGCGGGCGCGAACTCCGCGTGCCGCTCCCGGGGCACCCGGGTCCGCAGTGCCTTGCCCCGCTCCCGCCCCCGCCCGTCCTGCGCCGGGGCGAACCCGGCCACCGCGAACCCGCGCCTGGTCCGCTCCTCCCTCTCCGCCGCCGTCGGCCGCGTCCCGACCGCCTCGGCCCCACCCGCGTGCGCCACTGTTCCCGCCCGTCCCTTCCGGTCCTCACCCCGCCCGCGACCTGCGCGGACGTTCGTCGGGGGGAGTGACGTCCGGCGCCGCGCGGTGGTTCCGGCGGGCGGGGGTCCGCTTGTGGGGCGCGGTGGTGGGGTGGTGGTGGAGTGGGGCCGGAGCGGCGCGCGTGGGGCGCGGGGGTAGCGTGGGGCGGATGAACGATCTCGGGGGGAGCGCCCGTCGGGCCCACCGGCGTACCCGCCCGGCGGCCGGCCTCGCCGCCGTGCTGACGGTGACGGCCGGCCTCGGCGTACGGGCGGTCCTGGGCGGGGACCTCGCCAAGTACGCGGGGGACGCGCTCTACACGGTCCTGCTCCACGCGCTGCTCGTGCTGGCCGCCCCACGGCTGCGCCCCGCCCGCGCCGCGGCCCTGGCCGCCGGGCTCAGCTGGGCCGTGGAGCTGTTCCAGCTCACCGGCCTGCCGGACGACTGGGGGCGGCACAGCACCCTGGCCCGGCTGGTGCTGGGCTCGACCTTCAACCCGCCGGACCTGCTCTGGTACCTGGTCGGCGCGGGGTGCGCCGGGGTGCTCCACCGGCTCCTGCGGACCTCCCGGACCGCGGTACCCGGCGCAGCGCCCGACCGGGCGCCCGGCGCCGTATCCGACGCGGCGCCCGGAGCCGTGCCCGGCAAGACATCCTGACGAACCGTCAGAGCGGGAGCAGCTCCGGCCGCTTGGCCTCGACGTGGTCGCCCGAGGACTCGCCGCGCAGCCGCCGGCCGACCCAGGGCAGCAGGTACTCGCGGGCCCACTGGATGTTCTCCCGGCGCTGGTCGGCGGGGGTGAGCACGCGGGCGTCCGGCCACGGGGCCTCCGGGTCCTGCCCGGTGCGCAGGCCCAGCGAGCGGGCGGCCAGCAGGGCGACCCGCTGGTGGCCCTCGGCGGACAGGTGCAGGCGGTCCTCGCTCCAGGCGCGGCGGTCCTGCACCGCGCGCAGCGACCACAGGTCGGCCACCGCGCAGCCGTTGCGGTCGGCGACCGCGCGCATGTGTCCGTTGTACGTGGCGATCTTGCCGCGCAGGTGCTTCAGCAGCGGCACGTCCCTGGTGTCGAAGCCGGTGCAGATCAGCACCGTCCCGGCGTTCTCGGCGAGTTCCACGACGGCGGCCTCGAAGCGCCCGGCGACCTCGTCCGGGTCGCTGCCGGGGCGGAGGATGTCGTTGCCGCCGGCGCAGAAGGTGACCAGGTCGGGCTGGAGGCGGCGGACCTCCGGCACCTGCTCGGCGGCGATCTGGTCCAGCAGCCGGCCGCGCACCGCGAGGTTGGCGTAGCGGAAGGCGCCCGGCGGGCGTCCGTCGGCCAGGATTCCGGCGAGCCGGTCGGCCCACCCGGCGAATCTGCCGTCGGCGGCGGGGTCGCCCACACCCTCGGTGAAGCTGTCGCCGATGGCGGCGTACGAATCGAGGTCGAGGGTCTCCTGGAGATGCGGCATGAAAGAGATAGTTCACCCAATCAAGTAACCTACGCCACCGTAGGTGACCCCGCGGCCACGTGAGATGGGCCACGTGCCCCCACCGGCGGCTCCCGCCCGCAGACGGCCACCCCCGGAAAAGGGCAAGATCCGTGCCCCCTTCCGCTTTCCGGCCGGTCCGGCGGATGCTCGAAGGGAGCGGCCGCGCCGGCCGCCGTCCTGCTGGGGAAGGCAGCCATGACCACCGAACCGCGCTCCGGCCCGCCCGAGAACTGGTTCATCGACGACCGGTGCACCAACTGCGACGTCGCCCGGCAGCTCGCGCCCGGTCTGGTCCGCGAGCACGCGGGCCGCTCGGAGCTGATCCGCCAGCCGCGCGACGCGGACGAGCGCCGGCAGCTGCTCGCCGCCGCCCACGCCTGCCCGACCAGGTCCGTCCGCCCCGGCACCGGGCCGCTCGACCCGGCCGGGGACCCGTTCCCGCTGGCCCTCGCCGACGACCTGCTGCTGCTCGGCCACAACTCCCGCCACACCGCGGGCGCCAACTCCTACCTCTGCCGCCGCCCCACCGGCTGGGTGATGGTCGACACGCCGCGCTACAGCGAGGCCCTCGCGGCCCGCTACGCCGCGCTCGGCCCGGTCACCGACGTCCTGCTCACCCACCGCGACCACGCCGCGCACGGCCGGGCGTACGCCGACCGGCTGGGTGCCCGGCTCCGGATCCACGAGGGCGACCTGGACGCGGCGCCCGACGCCGACCGGGTGCTGTGCGGCACCGGGCCGACGGAGGTCTCGCCCGGCCTGGTCGCCCACCCGTTCCCCGGCCACACCCGGGGCAGCGTGCTCTACGTCGTGGACGAGCGGTACTGCTTCAGCGGCGACAGCCTGTACTGGTCCCGCACCACCGGGGACATGGAGGTGGCCGAGTCGGTGACCTGGTACTCGATCGAGGAACTCGCCGCCTCGCTGGAGCGCGGCCTCGGCGTGCTGCGCTTCGAGTGGCTGCTGCCCGGCCACGGCGACCGGCGCCGGATGCCCGCCGACGAGGCGGACCGCCGGCTGCGCGCGCTGGCCGGGC
>NZ_MSJQ01000101.1 GCF_014596515.1 Streptomyces sp. CBMA156 | reverse complement strand
GTCGGACGCCCGCCACCGCCCCCGCGACCACCGTTCCACCCTGCTCCGCGGCAGGTCGCCCGGCTCGGCCCCGGCGACCGACCGGGGTCTCGGCCCGCCCCGGCCGCCCTCCGCCGGATCCGCGCCCTCCGTCGTGCCCATGCGACGCTCTCCTCCCCCGCTGCCCGGACCGGCGCGGGGGCCGCGACCACGGGCGCGCCGGTGCCGGGGTGGTGTTCGACGCGCCATCATCCCCCATGGCGGGCACGGGTGGCGGCCGCTTTCCCGGATCAGGACCGACCTGCCGCAGGACCGATACCGAAGCGCCGTCCGCGCCGGGGGACGGGGCCTGAGCAGGACCCGGGCGGGAGCACGGGCAGGCCTTCAGCGTTCCTCGACCGGGCGCCCCTTCGGCTCCTCCACGACCCGCCGGGCGATCTCGTCCGGCCGCACCGGGCGGCCGAAGTGCCAGCCCTGCGCCCAGTCGCAGCCCATGGTGCGCAGCCGCTGGGCGTCCCGGTGGGTCTCCACGCCCTCGGCGGTGACGGTCAGACCGAGTGCGTGCGCCATCGACACCAGTCCGCTGACGATCCGCCACCCGGTGGACTCGTCCTTGCCCGGTTCGTGCAGGTCGCCGACGAAGGAGCCGGCGATCTTCAGCCCGGAGACCGGCAGGTCACGCAGGTAGGCGAGGTTGGACCAGCCGGTGCCGAAGTCGTCCACGGCCAGCGACACGCCGAGGTCGACCAGCCCGTGCAGGGTGCGCAGCGCCTCGTCCTCGGGCCCGACCACGGTCGACTCGGTGATCTCCAGCTGCAACCGGGCCGGGTCCAGCCCGGTGTCGTCGAGGATCCGGGCGAGGTCGGTGACCAGCGCGGCGCTGCGGGCCTGCCGGACCGCCAGGTTGACGTTGAGCTGCGGGGCGGCGTCCCCGAACCGCTTGATCCAGTCCGCGGCCTGGCCGCAGGCCTGTTCCAGCACCCAGCGGCCGAGCGGCATGATCAGCCCGGTCTCCTCGGCGGTGGTGACGAACTCGTCCGGGCCGAGCACGCCGAGCTGCGGGTGGCGCCAGCGCACCAGCGCCTCCACGGCGGCCAGCCGGCCGTCCGCGAGGCGGTAGAGCGGCTGGTAGTCGATGAAGAACTCGCCGCGGTCGAGGGCCGCCGGCATCCGCACTGACACCGCGTAGCGGCTGACGGCGCGGGCGTTCTCCTTGGGGTCGAACAGCGTCCAGCGGCCGCGTCCGGCCTCCTTGGCCCGGTACAGCGTGAGGTCCGCGGCCCGTACGGCGGCGCCCGGGGTGGTGGTGGACACCCGCCGCTCCAGCACGCCGACGCTGGCGCCGACGGCGAGCTTGTGGTCACCGATCAGCACTGGCCCGGACAGGGCCTTGAGCACGGTCTTCGCGGCGGCCACCGCCTCCTGCTCACCCCGGCACTTCTCCAGCAGGACGACGAACTCGTCGCCGCCGAGCCGGGCCACCAGGTGGCCGAGCGGGGTGAGGGCGGCCTTGAGCCGGGCGGCGACGGCGGCCAGCAGCTGGTCGCCCATGTCGTGGCCGAGGCTGTCGTTGACCACCTTGAAGCCGTCGAGGTCGACGTAGCAGAGGCCGAAACGGGCGCCCGGCTCGGGCTCCTCGAACAGCTTCTCCAGCCGCTCGAAGAAGGCAGACCGGTTGGGCAGGCCGGTCAGCGGGTCGTGGGTGGCCTGGTAGCGCAGCCGCTCCTGGAGCCGGTAGCGGTCGGTGACGTCCTCCAGCATCGCGACCTGGTACTGCGGGATGCCGTCGTCGTCGCGGATCAGCGAGACGGTCAGGTGGGTCCAGACCACCTCGCCGTCCTGGCGGTAGTACGGCTTGTCGAACTGGAAGTAGTCCCGTTTGCCGCTGATCAGCTCCTCGTACGCCTCCCACACGCCCGGGGTGTCCTCGGGGTGCACGAGATCGCCGACCCGGCGGCCGATCATGTCCTCCGGGCCCGCGCCGAACAGCTCCTGGAGGGCCTTGTTGACCGCCATGATGTTGCCGTCGGTGTCACCGATGCCGATGCCGATCGCGGCGCTCTCGAACAGTGCCCTGAACCGGGCCTCGGAGGCGCGCAGCGCCCGTTCGGCCTCCTTGCGGGCTGCGTCGGCGGCGGTGCGGATCGCCTCCTGCTCGTTCAGCGTGCGCTCGCGCAGGGCGCCCGCCCAGCCGGCCGCGAAGGCGCCGGTCAGGGCGGGGCCGCGGTCGTCGTGGACGGGCTGCGCCTGGAGCAGTTCGACCGCCCTGGCCAGCAGCACCGGGTCGGTGAAGTGCGCGTCGACCAGTTCGGCGCCGGCCTGTGCGGCCAGCAGGGGCTCGAACGGGTCGTCCTCCTGGGCCCGGTGCAGCAGCGCGGCGGTGCGCGCGACCAGCCGGCCGAGCAGGCCGGGGTGGACGGCGATGCCGTGGTCGGCGGAGAGCAGCCGGGCCCAGTCCTCGTGGAACCGCTCCGCGCCGCCGCGCACCGGGGTGGTACTCATCTGCTGACCCTGGTTCCTCTGGTGCACGCGCCGGTTCCGGCGGCCGCCGCACGGGGCGTGCGGCCGTCGGTGCCTCGTCCGTCGCGTCCGCTCAAGGGCGGATCCCCACGCCAGCCACCCCGGTCATCCGCTCGGGGTGCTCGCCGACCGTACCGGGCTGGTCCGGGCGCCACTGCGGCAGGTAGACCACGCCCGGTTCGACCAGCTCGAAGCCGGAGAACATCGCGGTGATCTGCTCGTGGGTGCGCATGGTCAGCGGGGTCGGCGTCATCCGGTAGAGCTTCTGGTGGTCCTCGGCCTGGTCGGGGCGGCCCTCCAGGGAGGCGTGCGAGAGGACCAGCGCGCTGCCGGGCGGGAGGGCGTCGCGGATCGTCCCGATCAGCTTCCACGGGTCCTCGTCGTCGCTGACGAAGTGCACGACGGCGACCAGCAGCACGGCCACCGGCTCACCGGCCGCGAGCAGCTGGGTGACCTCGGGGCGGGCCATCAGGTCGGCGACGTCGCGCAGGTCGGCCTGGACGACGTCGCTGTCCGGGTCGTCCTCCAGCAGCAGGCGGCTGTGCGCGACGGCGACCGGGTCGCGGTCCACGTAGACGACCTTCGACTCGGGGCGGATCGCGCGGGCGATGTCGTGCAGCGCGCCGAAGGTCGGGATGCCCGAGCCGATGTCCAGGAAGCGGGTGATGCCCTGCTCGGCGAGGAAGGTCACGGCGCGGCGCAGGAAGGCGCGGTTGGAGCGCATGATCTGGGGCAGCTCGGGCCACATGGCGATCGCCTTGCGGGCCATCTCCCGGTCGACCTCGAAGTTGTGTGAGCCCCCCAGGTAGTAGTCGTAGACCCGCGCGGCGTTCGGTTTGTCCAGGTCCGTACCCTCCGGTACCCAGTTCGGTCGCCGCATGCCTGTGACTCCTTCACTCCGGTTTGTGGGGCGGCAGCGCCCTGAGGGTGCTGCTGTGACTGATGAGACTACAAGCACAGAAGATCCTCCTCCGCACCCCGAACGGGTGCAAGCGGAGTGCACCCTTCCTGGCGGGCGGGCGTTTCCGGAACGTTCACCTCCGCTCCGGGCCCGGGGCGCGGACCAACTCGGCAACGGCCCACCGGCGTTCGGGCCTCGGTCCGGCCGGGCCGGACTAGGGTGGGGCCGTGGACCCCAACCACTACCGATTCCGGGGCGTCTGGCGGCTCGCGGCTCCGGCATCCGCCGTGTACGCGGCGCTGGAGGACGTGCAGGGCTATCCGCGGTGGTGGCCGGAGATCCGCGAGGTCCGGCGGACCGGTGCGGACTCCGGGGACGTGGTGGTGCGCGCGCTGCTGCCGTACCGGCTGGTGATCGGACTGACGGCGACCCGGCGCGACCCGGCCGCCGGAGTGCTGGAGGTGGCCATGCGGGGCGACCTGGACGGGTGGTCGCGGTTCACCGTGACGGCGGACGAACAGCCGGGCGGGGCGGGCGGCGTGCGCGAGTCGAGCGCCGCGGGCGGCGCGGGCGGCGCGGGCGGCGCGGGCAGCCGGGTGCTGTTCGAGGAGGACACCCGGCCCGGCAAGCCCCTGCTGCGCCGGCTCGCCCTGCCGCTGCACCCGCTGTTCCGGGCCAACCACGCGGTGATGATGTGCCGGGGACGGCGGGGGCTCGCGGCACACCTGGCGGAGCGGGGTGACAGATGACAGGCGACAACTTTCAGCGAACAGATGACAGATTTCGAAATCTGTCATCTGTTCGCGGCGCACCCCGGCCTGCGCCAGGACCCGCCCCCGCCGGCACCCCCGACTCCCCCGACTTCGGCTTCGACGCCCCCTTCGACCGCGCCGGCACCGGCAGCAGCAAGTGGGCCCGCGCGGACGCCCCCGGGGTGATCCCGATGGGCCTCGCCGACATGGACCTGCCCGGCCCGCCCGCCGTCGCCGAGGCGCTGGAGCACCGCGCCCGCCACCGCGCGTACGGCTACACGGTGTGCGACCCGGCCGGACGCACGCTGGTGGCCGACTGGTACCGCACCCGGCACGGCGCCGCGGTGGACCCGGACTGGGTCCTGCTGCTGCCCTGCGGGCCGCGCACCGCCCTGCGCGTCCTGCTGGAGGCCGTACGGCCGCAGGCCCCCGTCCTCTTCCCCACCCCCGAGTGGGGCGGCTTCGCCCAGCTCTGCCGCGCGGCCCGCCTCCCGTACCGCGAACTGCCGCTGCACCTCGGCCCCGGCGGCTACCGGCTCCCGCCCGGTCCGCTCCCCCGCCCCGCCACGGCCCTGCTGCTGAGCAGTCCGCACAACCCCTCCGGCCGGGTGTGGCCGACCGGCTCGGTGCGCGACCTCGCCGCGCGGGCGGCGGAGAACGGCACGCTGCTGGTCTCGGACGAGGTGCACGGCGACCTCACCCACCCCGGCCACCCGCACCCCGTCGCCGTCGCCACCGCCGACCCGGCGCACCGCCACCTCGTCGTCACCCTGAGCTCCGTCGGCAAGACCTTCAACTGCTCCGGCATCCCCAGCAGTTTCGCGCTCGTCCCCGACCCCGGGCTGCGCGCCCGGTTCGCCGAGGCACTGGCCGGCTACGGCCTCTGGGAGGGCGGCCTGCTGGAGCAGGCCGTGCAGCAGGCGGCGCTGCGCGAGGGCGGCCCCTGGCTGGACGCGCTGCTCACCCACCTCGCCGCAGCCCGCACCCGCCTGACCGACCGACTGGGGCCCGCCGTCCGCTCCGCCCCGCAGGCCTCCTACCTGCTCTGGCTGGACGCCGCCGCACTCGGCCTGCCGCCCGCCGACGCCCGCCGGGCACTGGTGGAGCGCTGCGGCCTGGAGGCCTCCGACGGCGCCGAATTCGGCCCCGGCGGCCAGGGCTCGCTGCGCCTGAACTACGCCCTCCCCGGCCCGGCGCTGACGACCGTCCTGGCGCGGCTGGAGCGCCTGTGACCCCGGCACATGCCCCGGCCGGAAGCCGCCCGTTCCCCACCCGCCGGCCGCCGGAAAATCCCCGTTCTCACCCGTTCGCCACACCCCTGACCTGCAAAAACGAACGTTCACACGATTTTTGCGGGGCGCCCCCGCATGCTCCGTAGCAGACTGGGCAGGAAGACCGGGCCGCAATCGTGATCCCGAGGATGGTGAGTCCGGTGATACCGGTATCCCGCACCACTCCGCCCGACCGGCAGAGCACGCCACCACCCCCCGCGGGGGTGACCCCGTTGACCGAATCGGGGGCGCGCAGCCACGTGTCGGGCGTCTGCTTCAAGATCGGACCTCCCCGCTTGGTCGGGGTGGAGGTCGAGTGGTTCGTCCACGACGACCGATGTCCGACCCGACCCGTACGGCCCGAACTGCTCCACGCCGCACTGGAGTCGCTGCCCCTCGGCGGCTCGGACGGCACCTCGCTCCCCTCCGGTTCGCGTCTCACGCTCGAACCCGGCGGACAGGTAGAGCTCAGCTCCCCGCCCGCCACCGGCCTCGTGGCCTGCGTCGAGGACACCCGACGCGATCTGACCGCCCTGCGGGCCGCCTTCGCGGCGCAGGGCCTGCGACTCACCGGCACCGGGACGGACCCGCTGGCCCGCCCCCGACAGATGGTGCTGGACCACCCCCGCTACCTCGCGATGGAGCGTTTCTTCGACTCCGCCGGGCCCTGGGGCCGGATCATGATGACCGGCACCGCGTCCGTGCAGGTGTGTCTGGACGCCGGCGAGGCCGACGGCGCGCACGCGGTCGAGCGCCGCTGGCGGCTGGTCCACCGGCTCGGCCCGGTGCTGGTCGCCGCCTTCGCCAACTCCCCCGTCCTGGACGGCCGTCCGACCGGCTACCGGTCCACCCGGCAGACCGTCTGGTCCCGGATGGATCCGACCCGCACCCTCGCACCCGAGCCCGACCACGGCGACCCGCGCGAGGCCTGGGCTCAGTACGTGCTGGATGCCCAAGTGCTGTGCGTACGACGGCCCGAGGGCCTGCCCTGGACGGTGCCGGCCGGACTGACCTTCCGCGACTGGATCCGCGGCGGAGGCGAACGCCCGCCCACGCTCGACGACTTGGACTACCACCGCACCACCCTCTTCCCACCGGTGCGCCCGCGCGGCCACCTGGAGCTGCGGATGATCGACGCCCAGCCCGGGGACGGCTGGACGGTGGTCACCGCGCTGGTCACCGCGCTGCTGGACGACCCGGTGGCCGCCGACGCCGCGCTGACCGCGGTGGCCGCCCGCTCGGCGGCCACCACGGCGCTCGGCACCGGGCTGATCGCGCTGCTCACCGGGCTGACCGTGACCGCCGCGGCCGCCGTCGGCGTCCAGGGTGTGCGCGGCGGGGCGCTGGCTCCGGTCTGCCTGGCCGTGGTGGTGCTGACCCCGCTGGCCGCCTTCGAGGCCGTCACCGGGATGCCGCTCGCCGTCCAGGCCCGCCAGCGCAGCCGCGCCGCGCGGGCCCGGCTGGACGAGGTGCTGGACGCCCCCGCGCCGGTCACCGAACCCGCCGAGCCGGTGGCGCTGCCGGAGCGGCCGCTGCCGGTCGCGGTGCGCGGGCTGACCGTCCGCCACCCCGGGCAGGCGGTGGACGCCCTCACCGGAATGGACCTCGACCTCGCCCCCGGCCGCCGGATCGCCGTGGTCGGCCTGTCCGGCTCCGGCAAGACCACCCTGGCCCAGGCACTGCTGCGCTTCCTGGAGCCGGGCTCCGGCACCGTCACCTTCGCGGCCGGCAGTCCGCAGGCCGTGGACGGCGGCGCGCTCGCGGGCGAGGACGTCCGCCGGGTGATCGGGCTCTGCGCCCAGGACGCGCACGTCTTCGACAGCTCGCTGCGGGAGAACCTGCGGCTGGCCAGGCCGGGAGCGGGGGAGGACGAGCTGCGCGCCGCGCTGGCCGCCGCCCGGCTGCTGGAGTGGACCGAGGGCCTGCCGGACGGCCTGGACACCATGGTCGGCGAGCACGGCGCCCGGCTCTCCGGCGGCCAGCGCCAGCGGCTGGCCCTCGCCCGGGCGCTGCTCGCGGACTTCCCCGTCCTGGTCCTGGACGAGCCCGCCGAGCACCTCGACCTGCCCACCGCGGACGCGCTGACCGCCGATCTGCTGGCCGCCACCGAGGGCCGGACCACCGTGCTGATCACCCACCGGCTGGCCGGGCTGGCCGACGCCACGGTGGACGAGGTGCTAGTGCTGGACGGCGGGCGGGTGGCCGAGCGGGGCCGCTGGTCGGAGCTGGTCGCCGTCCCGGACGGGCGGCTGCACGCGATGTGGCGGCGGGAGCGGGAGGCGGACGGGCTGCTGGGACAGGAGATGGACGGGGTGCCGGAGCGGGCGGCGGGCGGGCTGCCGGAGCCGGTGGGCCGCTGATCAGGAGCCGCCGGTCGCGTCGCCCTTTGTCTGAAAAGCGTACAAACTAGGCTTTCTCCATGGACCCCACGCCGGACCCCACGCCGGACCTCCCCGAGGCCACTCCCGAGCCGACCCCCCACCGGGTGCCCGAGATCGCCTCGCTCGGGCTGGACACCCTGGTCACCGAGGTCGCCGAGCGTCTGCAGTCGGCCGCCGCGGTCACCGACCGGATGCAGCGGCTGCTGGAGGCGGTGGTCTCGATCGGGGCCGGGCTGGACCTGCACGCCACCCTGCACCGGATCGCCGTCGGCGCGGCCGAGCTGGTCGACGCCCGGTACGCGGCACTCGGCGTGATCGCCCCCGGCGGCACCGGCCTGGCCGACTTCATCCACGTCGGGGTCGACGACGAGAACGCCGCCGAGATCGGTGAACTGCCGGCCGGCCGGGGCATCCTCGGCGTGCTCATCGACCGCCCCGAGCCGCTGCGGCTGACCGACCTCGGCGCCGACCCGCGCTCCTCCGGATTCCCGCCGCACCACCCGCAGATGAGGACCTTCCTGGGCGTGCCGATCCGGGTCCGCGCGGAGGTGTTCGGCAACCTCTACCTCACCGAGAAGATCGGTGGCGGCGCCTTCACCCCCGAGGACGAGCAGGTGGTGCACGCGCTCGCCGCGGCGGCCGGCGTGGCCATCGAGAACTCCCGGCTGTACGAGGAGGGCCGCCGCCGCGAGCGCTGGATCGCCGGCGCCGCCGCCGTCGCCACCGCCCTGCTCTCCGCCGAACAGGCCGAGACCGCGCTGACCGTCGCGGCCGAACAGGTGCGGGAGCTGGCCGACGCCGCGCTCGGCATGATCCTGCTGCCGACCGGTCCGGAGGGCGGGGGCGAGGGCGACGGGCAGATGCGGGTCGCGCACGCCTCCGGAGAGCTGGCCGAGTTCGTCCGCGGCGAGCTGCTGCCCAAGGAGAGCTTCGCCGCGCAGCTGCTCGCGGGGGAGAGCGTCTACCTGGACGACATGTCCAGCGACCCGACCGTGGTGATCCGGCTCGCCCGCCGCTTCGGCCCGTCCATGGCCGTGCCGATGGTCGCCGCAGGGCGGGTGCTCGGCGGGCTCTGCGTCTGGCGCCCCTGCGGCGCCCTGCCGTTCACCGACAGCGAGAAGCAGCTCGCCGAGACCTTCGCCTCGCAGGCCGCGCTCGCCCTGCGGCTCGCCGAGGGCCAGCGCGACCAGCAGCGCCTGGCCGTCTTCCAGGACCGCGACCGGATCGCCCGCGACCTGCACGACCTGGTGATCCAACGGCTGTTCGCCACCGGGATGATGCTGGAGAGCGCCGCCCGGCGGGCGATCGTCCCCGAGGTGAAGACCGGCATCGGCAAGGCGGTGGACGAGCTGGACGCCACCATCCAGGAGGTCCGCACCACCATCTACGCCCTCCAGCACGACAACCACGGCGACGCGCCGGACACCCTGCGCACCCGGGTGCTGCGGGAGGCCAGCCAGGCCGCCGCCGCGCTGGGCTTCAAGCCCTCGGTGAGCTTCGTCGGGCCGGTGGAGAGCCTGGTCGGCGAGAAGACCGGCCGTCAACTGCTGGCGGCGCTGCGGGAGATGCTCTCCAACACGGCCCGGCACGCGCGCGCCTCCCGGGTCGGCGTGGAGGTCGACGCGACCACCCACCTGGGCGAGGACGGCCGCCCGGTGGGCGGCGACCCGGAGTCGCTGGACCGGGGCGGGCGGCCCGGGGTGCTGCTCACCGTGACCGACGACGGGGTGGGCATCCCGGCGGGCGGGCGGCGCAGCGGACTGCTCAACCTGGCCCGGCGGGCCGAGGCGCTCGGCGGCGACGCCTGGCACGAGAGCGGGCCGTACCGCAAGGGGACGATGGTGCGCTGGACGGCCAGGCTCTGACCGGGGCCGTTGACCCGGGCCGTGGCCCGGCCGTCGATTCCGGCGCGGGGACCTGCGCTGATTCCGGATTTGCCGCTTTCCGACCGTGGATTCATCGGTCGGTGAGCGAACCGGAACACGTTCCGTCGGTTTCGGCCCATGACAAGTGAAAGTTAAACGAGAGAGAACTTCCCGACCAACGGCGCAAGTTGTGAACGTTCTGGGCTTTCGGGGCCTCCGTGTGCACACATAGCTTTGCTCCGCTCGGAGGGGAATCCGGAGGGCAACCGGACGGAGGGGGCAGTGAACGCTGCCGGCCGCGGTCACACCGCAGCAGGGGCAAGTCGAGGGGGTTTCCGCGCCGAACGGGCAGCGGACGGGCGCTACCGCTGGCAACTGAAGGCGCCCAACGGACGGGTGGTCGCGATCACCCCGGCCGCGTTCGAGACGGCCGGCGAGGCGGAGCGGGGCTTCGACGGCCTGCGCGTCGTGGCGACCGATCTCACCGCACGCATCACCCACGTACGGGAGGGCATCGGCTGGATCTGGGTCGTCCAGGGTTCCCGCAGCCTTCCCGAGGTGCGTTCCAGTCGCGCGTACGAACGGTACGCGACCTGCCAGAACGCGTTCCGGCGGTTCGTGGTGCTGCTCGCCAAGCAGTCGCCGCGCGAACTGCCTGAGCCCGTCGCACCGTTGAGACGCACCGATGGCCGCTGAGCGGCGCGGCCCGCGGCTGCTGATCGTGCCGACGGCCGACCGCGGCCTCGGCTGGGCGCTGCGGGCCGCCAACGGGCGGCCGCTCGGGGTCGGCGTGCGGACCTACCGCAACGAGGAAGAACTCGCGGAGTCCGTGCGGCAGTTGCTGATCGAACGGGCCGCACTGCGATGTTCGGTCGGGCAGTCCGAGGGGCGCCAGTGGGTCTGGGCCGCCTACCTGCCGGTGCGCAGCACCCGGCCGGGGGCGGCCGCCGCCGTTCCGGTGGCCCGCAGCGCGCGGGGGTACCTGCGGCGGGACCAGTGCCAGGCCGGGATCGAGGGCTTCCTGGCCGGGTTGCAGAAGGTGGGGCAGGAGCTGCGGCGGTCCGGACGGGACGGCCGCTGGCCGTTGTAGGACGTCACGTCCATGACGGTCCGTCGATGCGACGGATCGTCATGTCGGCGTTTCCTGATCCGCTGCCCCGCGGTGCCGCCGCCCGTGCTCCCGTCCGCTTTCCGGATGCCTCCGTGCGCTCCCGGTGCATCTGGCTCCGTTCGTGCTGTCCCGGTGAAGGACAGGTTTCCGGCAACACTCCGAGCAGCCTCCTGGAGAAGAACGTCGACCGGGCGCGGAGGCCCGATGGTGCCCCTGTCACGTGCGCGCTGACCAGTGGCTAAACCTCGCCGAACCGATGAGTCGACATTCCCCGGCCGGACTCGGCCTCCCTTCCGGCGGAACCTCCCCGACGGCCAGGATCGGCACTGCCAACGAGGCCGCAGCGGACGCGGCCACACGGCCCCGGGCTCCCGACCGGAGTACGGGTTCACGCGATGTACGTCTCTCCCCCGGAGGAAGAGGAACATGCGTAAGACCGCTGCCAAGCTGCTCACCGTCGCCGCCCTGGCGACCTCCATCGCCACCGTCGCCGGCGGCACCGCCGTCGCCGACCCGGCCGCCGGTGTGACCCCGCGCGCCATCGACATCGTCGGTGTCGGCTCCGACACCACCCAGTCGGTGCTGAACCAGCTCGCCGCCGACTACAACGCGTCGCTGACCAACGCGAGCACCCCGCGCCTGTACAGCTGGGACGCGACCCCGGCCGGCACCATCACCACCAAGACCGGTGCCACCGCGATCACCCGCCCGAACGGCTCCGGCGCCGGTGTCAAGGCCCTGGCCACCAACACCACTGCCACGGTCGACTTCGCCCGCTCCTCGCGTGGCCCGGCGACCGGTGACGCCACCGGCCTCGCCTTCGTCGCGCTCGCCAAGGACGCGGTGACCTGGTCCGCCAAGCTCAACGGCAACGCCCCGGCGGCGCTGACCCCGGCGCAGCTCAAGGGCATCTACCAGTGTGACGTCAACTTCCGCACCTGGAACCAGATCGACTCCACCAAGCCGGCCGTCGCCATCAAGCCGGTTCTGCCGCAGGCCAACTCCGGCACCCGTGCCTTCTTCCTGACCGCGATCGGCAACCCGACCCTGGGCTCCTGCGTCACCGACGGTCCGGAGGAGAACGAGGGCACCGACTCCCGCCTCGACGACCCGAACGTGGTCTTCCCCTACTCCGTGGCCCGCTTCCTCGGCCAGACGGTCGGCGGCCACAGCACCGCGACGGACGCCCCGGGCAACCTGACCCTGCGCAACGTCACCATCAACGGCACCACGATCGTTCCGGTGGCGAGCAACGTCATCAACAGCACCTTCGCCAACTCGCAGTTCGGCCGCGTGGTCTACAACGTGGTCCGCAACACCGAGTGGACCGCCACCGACGCGCACGGCGTCGCCCTGCAGGCGATCTTCGGCGAGGACGGCTGGATCTGCAACTCCACCCAGGCCACCAACGACCTGAAGAGCTACGGCTTCCTGCCGACCGCCGCCTGCGGTGTCGCCACCCTCACCTGATCGACCCTGATCGGCCCTGAATCTCCGCACAACCTGCAGACCTGGCGGTCACGGGCCTCGTGCCCGTGGCCGCCGGCCCATCGGCCCGGTCCGGCCCGGTTCGGCTCCACCTCGCCGCGACCGCACGGCCGGGACGCGACCGCTCCCCGCCGACCGTGGCCCGCGGCTTCCTCCGCCAGAGCCGATCCTCCGGTCCGCGTGTCGACTGCCGCCCCCGCCGCGGTGAAGCACCCCTGAACTGCCGGTTGTCCGACCGGTGTACCACCAGCACCAATTCTCCCTCTCCCAAGGAGTTCAGCATGTCCCGTACTCCCGCCCGGCTGCTGGCCGGCAGCGTCGCGGTCATCCTCGCCGTGACCGGCCTGAGCGGTGCGGCCGCCGCCGACAGCGCGCCGGCCGCCGTGACCGGCACTGCCGTGGCGACCGTGAGCACCACGTTCGTGTCCTCCGCGGCGCAGAACGGCGTGGTCGTTCTCCCGCTGCCGGATGCCGGTGTCTCCTACAACTCGGCCGAGGGCCTCAAGGTCTCCTTTCCGGTGACCGGCGGTTCGGTCAGCCTCCAGGGCTACTACGGCGAGGTGCAGCTGGGCGGCAGCCTGCTGTTCATCGACTACTTCACCGGCAAGAGCGTGCGATTCAAGCAGCTCGCGTTCAACGCCGAGGCCTGGCGGCTCACCGGCGTGCCGGAGGGCGGGACCACGGCGGTCAACCTGCTGAAGCCGGCCGGCGTGGCGCAGACCGGGCACAGCGGAACCACCCAGACGCTCAACTCGTCGGACTTCAAGGTGGATGCCTCGGCGGCCCAGTACCTGGACACCCAGCTGAAGACCACCTTCTTCACCGCCGGCCAGTCGGTGGGTTCCTTCTCCCTGACGGTCAACGGCTGACGCCGTCCGACCCCGAGAGGCCCGCGCCGTCAGGTGCGGGCCTCCCCGTGTGGATTGGCCAATTCCGCTACGGAGTCGCCACGTTGGGCCCTCGTACACGTGGGCGACCGGATCCGGCCATGTGTGGCGGGCCGAATGGATGCGTACCGGAATCGCCGGTCGCGCCCGCAGCCCGATCCCCCTCGCGCCGCGCATCCCGGCGGCGCGGATCCGCACGGAGGTGCCCGTCATGAGAGTCCGATTGCCCGTCCGGAGAGAACCGGGGGGGTGGAGACGCCGACTGCCGTCGATCGCGCTGGTGTGGTCGGTGGTGGTCGCGCTCGGCGTGGTGCCCATCGGCCTGGGCGCGGTGGCACCGGCCACCGCGGCGACCGGGTCCGCCACGACCGTGGAGGGACCGGAGGTCTGGATCCCGGAGAGCCAGTCGAAGGGTCCTCACGGCAGCATCACCGTCTCGCAGACCAAGAACCTGACCAACCAGGTCATCCAGGTGTCCTGGACCGGGTTCACCCCGACCGTGGACTTCATGGGGGCGCCGGTGCCGGTCACCCCGGTGCTCGGAGACCTGGCGCGCTACCCGGTCAGGGTCTACCAGTGCCGGGGCGCCGACCCCAAGATCACGGACTGCTACGGGAGCACGCTGTACAACACGGACCCGGAGAAGGGCTTCGAGCAGCCGAAGCCCGCGCCCGGCATCACGACGCCGGACTTCCCGAGCAACATGGCCCTCTCCCCGACCGGGCCGGACGGCTCCGGCTTCGCGAACATCGAGGTCTGGACGGCGGTGCAGAGCCCGACGCTGGGGTGTGACGCCACCCACCCGTGCTCGATCGTGGTCGAGCCGAACTACGGCGGGGACAGCATCGCGATCTGGAACCGCAAGGGCAAGACCAACTGCGACAACCACGACGCCGACGTCACCGCCGACGGGTACGTTCCGACGGCGACCGACAAGGTCATGGGCCAGGGCAACGTCCGCAACCAGCTCACCACCAGCGAGCAGTGCGCGTGGCAGAACCACGTCGCCATCCCGCTGCAGTTCGCGCCCACCCCGGCCGAGTGCGAGGGCCGGACCGCCGACATGACGATGGCCGGGCTGGAGATGGCCAACCGGGCCATGCAGCAGTGGCGGGCCGGCCTCTGCCAGGGCAGCGCGCCGCTCGCGCTTCAGTACAGCTCGGCCGGCGGGGAGCCGCAGGCCCGGGAGGACTTCCTGGGCGGCCGCAAGGACGTGGCGCTGACCGCCCGGCCGGACCGGGAGCCGCCGGCGAGGCCGTACGTCTACGCCCCGCTGACGACGACCGGCATCTCGGTGGTCTTCGTGGTGGACGATCCGGGGACGGGCCGTCAGATCCGCGACATGAAGCTCAACGCCCGGCTGCTGGCGAAGCTGCTCACCCAGTCCTACTCGCCGGCCAGCTCCGACATCGCCTCGGTCCGGGGCAACCCCGACTGCTTCTTCAAGGATCCGGAGTTCCTGAAGCTCAACGTCCTACCGCCGGCCTCCGGGCTGGCCTGGCCGACGTTCTGCAGCACCGCCAACTCCAGCCCGACGGTAGTCGGCGGTACCACGGACCTGGTGCACCAGCTGACCTCGTGGATCGTGTCGGACCCGGACGCGGCCCGGTTCCTGGACGGTGAGCCCGACCCGTGGGGCATGCACGTGGACACCTTCTACCTGCGTCCCACCTTCTCCGGGTACCCGGTCGAGTCCTTCATCCGACAGGATTCCTCGGGCATCGCGGGGGCCACCGAAGACCCGTTCGACCGGTGGAAGCAGTACGAGTGGAACCCCAACACGATGGGGCTGGGCGACATGGCCCGCAAGCTCCTCCAGAACACGCCCAACTGCACGGTCGCGAGACTCAACGGGGACGGTACCCATCCCGCCTGCCCGGCCATGCCGCCGGGTGAGCGGACGCTGTTCACCGTCATGGACACCGGCCAGGCGAAGGCCTTCTCCCTGCCCGAGGCCCAACTGCTGAACCCGGCAGGCCAGTTCGTCTCACCGGACGGCTCCGGCTTCCAGGCCGCGGTGGCCGACATGCCGACCGACCCGGCCACCGGCGTGCAGCAACTGCCGTACGGCGTCGCCGACACGGCCTTCTCGCGGGACCAGCGGGCCTACCCGCTGACCACCGTGCAGTACGCGATGGTGCCCACCCAGGGCCTCCCGGAGGCCAAGGCGGGGTCGGTCTCCCAGTTCCTGAAGACGGTGACCACCACCGGCCAGGTGTTCGGCTTCGAGCCGGGCAAGCTGGCGGCGGGCTTCCTGGCCCTGAACGGTGCCCAGCGCCAGCAGGCGGCGGACGCCGCCAAGCACGTGGAGGCGCAGGACGGCAAGCTGCCCGGCAACCAGGTCGCCCCGACGACCCCGCCCGCCGAGGGCGGCGAGGGTGCGGCCGGCACCGGGGGCACCGGCTCGTCCGGCTCCGGTGAGGGTTCCGGGGGCACCGGCGGCACCGGGGGCACGGACGGCAGTGGCGGTACCGGCGGAACCGGCGGCACGACCGGCGACGGTTCGTCCGGCTCCGGCCTCACCGGCGGCTCCACCGGCGGTCTGACCGGCGGTACCGGAACCACCGGCGGCGCCGGGGCCGTCGCCCCGGCC
>NZ_MSJQ01000100.1 GCF_014596515.1 Streptomyces sp. CBMA156 | reverse complement strand
GCCGGCGGCGCGCCCGTCCCGCCCCCGGCCGCCGGCCCCGAGGTGCCCCCACCCAGCGCAGGAGCCGTCGCCATCGAGCCGTCCGCCGTCGAGCCGTCCGCCAACGGCCACCCCCCGCTGTGCCCCGGCCAGGCCCCGCCCGCCGCCGTCCCCGTTCCGGTCCCGATCCCCGCCCCCGCGGGCGGCGACAACGCCTCCCGCGGACGGCTGGGCCCGTTCCTCACCAACGGGCAGGCCGGCGAGCAGCTGGCCCTGCTGAACGAGGTCGGCGGCAAGGTCGGCACCACGCTGGACCTCGGCTTCACCGCCCACGAGCTGTGCCAGGTGCTGGTCCCCCGGGTCGCCGACTTCGCCTGCGTGGACCTGGTGGACGGGCTGATCTCGGACTCCGAGCTCCCGGCCGCCCGCCCGGACGACGACACCATGCTGCGCCGGGTCGCCCTGGTCTACAACGAGACCGGCGGCGCCTGGGACCACGTGCTCTCCGAGGGCTCGCTGGTCAGCATGCCCCGCCGCACCCCGCCCGGAATGGCCCTGCAACTGAACCAGCCGGTGCTGGTCCCCGTGGTCAGCCCGGACGTCGCGGTCGACTACGCGATCGCGCTCGGCGGCGCCCGGCTGGTCCCGGTGGTCTCCGGCCGCTCGATGCTGGTCGTCCCGCTCTCCGCCCGCGGCACCGTGCTGGGCATCCTCAAGCTGCTCAGGCTGCCGGACCGCGCCCCCTTCGACGAGAGCGACGCGGCGACCCTCAAGGAGCTGGCCGTCCGCGCCGCGCTGTCGCTGGACAACGCCCGGCTGCACCGCGCCGAGGCGAGGGTCGCCACCACCCTGCAGCGCTCGATGATCCCGACCCGCCCGCCGCAGATCCCCGGCGTGCAGATCGCCCACCGCTACCTGCCGGGCGATCCCAAGGCCGAGGTCGGCGGCGACTGGTTCGACGCGATCCAGCTGCCCGGCAGCCGGGTCGCCCTGGTGGTCGGCGACGTGATGGGCCACGGCCTGCACTCTGCGGCCGCGATGGGCCGCTTCCGCACCGCCATGCAGACCCTCGCCGCCCTGGACCTGCCGCCCGGCCAGCTGCTGCGCCACCTGGACAACCTGGCCCACAAGCTCGGCGACGACCACCTCGCGACCTGCCTGTACGCGGTCTACGACCCGATCAACCGGACCTGCGAACTGGCCAGCGCCGGCCATGTCCCGCCCGTCCTGGTGCACCCGGACGGCACCGGCGAACTGCTGGAGATCCCGGCCGGCGCGCCGATCGGCGTCGGCGGGGTGCCGTTCGTCGCCAAGACCATCGACGTCTCGGACGGCTCGATGCTGGTGCTCTGCACCGACGGCCTGGTCGAGGTCAGGGGCGGGGACATAGGGGCCGGCCTGGCCGCGCTCTGCGGCAACCTGATCGACCCGCGGCAGAGCCCCGAGCAGGCCTGCGACGAGGTGCTGCGCCGGCTGCACACCGAGGACCGCAAGGACGACGTCGCCCTGCTGGTGGCCCGCTTCGACGGGGTCGCCCCGTCCGAGGTGGCCACCTGGGACCTCACGGTGGACCACCGGGAGGTCCGCCGGGCCCGCTCGCTGGTCCGCGAGCAGCTGGCCGGCTGGCACCTGGAGGCGCTCAGCGACACCACCGAGCTGCTGGTCAGCGAGCTGGTGACGAACGCCGTCCGGGTCGCCAGGGACACCGTGAAGCTCCAGCTGATCCGGGTGGACAAGCTGCTGGTCGAGGTCAGCGACGACAACCACAACCTGCCCTCGCTGGAGCCGGCCGAGCAGTTCGGCGAGACCGGCCGCGGCCTCACCCTGGTCACCAAGCTCGCCGAACGCTGGGGCACCGCCCGCAAGGCGGTGGGCAAGGTCGTCTGGTTCGAACTCCCGCTCCCGCACGCCTGACCGCCGGCCGGACGCCCCGGCACGCCGAACGGCCGGGTACGGACACCCGTACCCGGCCGCCGAAGCGTGATCGTCACCCGTCAGGGGATGACGGCCCCCGCCGAACGGCGCCGCCGGGCCTCCGCCGCGACCTCCATGGAGGCGGCCGCGGCCACCGAGGCGGCCGCGCCGACACCGGCCAGCACCCTCGGCCAGAAGTCCCCGAAGACCTCGACCGAGACCGCGATCAGCAGCGCGGTGATCACCGCGACCACGTGTTCCAGGCCGGCCAGGTTCGGCAGCACGACGGCCTCGCCGATCATCACCGCCACCACCAGGCCGCCGGTGAACCAGGCCCGGCAGCGGAACGCGATGCAGATCGCCAGCGCCACCACCGCGGCCGACGGCCCGGTGTCCCGCACGTAGGCGACCCACTTCGGGAAGCCGAACAGGTGGTGCGGCCCGATCGCCACGCCGACCCGGGCGAACAGCGTGCCCGCCAGGGTGCAGGTGTAGGCGACCACCAGGGTCAGCCGCCGGCCGAGCACGATCTCGGCGATCGCGAAGACCACGAACACCTGGGCCAGCGCCCCCCAGACCGGAAGGTCCAGCGCCGGTACGTACAGGGAGAGCGGAGTCCGCAGCAGCGAGACATCCAGCGGCAGCGCCGCCCGCACCACCCCGATGTTGTTGACGAAACGCTCGCCGCCCGGCAGGTGCTGGACGATGCTGAACAGCAGGATCAGAAACGTCGCCACGGTGGCCAGCGGAACGGCGGCGAACTTCTTTCGCACCACCGATTCCCTGACCGTCGCGAACAACGTTCCCCACTCCGCGACAGCGGCCGCTCCGGCAATTGCCAGTGGCCCCTTTCGCACGCCCCCCGCGTGGGTCCTGTGAATCACAACCGGTTCTCCGAATCCCCGAACTCTCGACTACTCCAACACTAGAAGCCCGCCGACAGAGCCACATCGGTATGAATGGGGATCGGGGTCATCCTCAGGGGGGAGGGTGATCCCCCCGGTGGACCCCCGATCGGCCGACCGGCCCCCTCCGCCCCCCGACGGAGGGCTACCCCTTCCCGTCCCGTGCCGTCACCGGAACGCGGGGCGCCACCACAGCGGTCCCGGCGTGCCGGCGACGGAACAGGGCGGGCAGGCTCGGCGCGACGATGAAACCCTCGGCGCGCGCGCTCGCGAGGCCGATCCGCGGAATCTCGCTGCTCTTCTCGAAGAGCAGGTACCGCGGTTCCCAGATCGGCCGGTACTTGGCATTGGCCCGGTACAGCGATTCGATCTGCCACCAGCGCGAGAAGAACCCCAGGGTCGAACGCCACAGCCGCAGCACCGGCCCCGCGCCGAGGCGCGAACCGCGCTCGAAGACCGAACGGAACATCGCGAAGTTCAGCGACACCCGCTTCAGCCCGATCTCCTCGGCGCGCTGCAGCAGCTCGATGACCATGAACTCCATCAGGCCGTTCTCGGTGTCCCTGGCCCGGCGCATCAGGTCCAGCGAGAGCCCGTCCGGGCCCCACGGCACGAAGCTCAGCAGCGCCTTGAGCTCGCCGTCCCCGTCGTGGCACTCCAGCATCACGCAGCGGCCGTCCCCCGGGTCGCCGAGCCGGCCGAGCGCCATCGAGAAGCCGCGCTCGGTCGCCCCGTCGCGCCACTCGTCGGCCTTGGCCACCAGCTCGGCCATCTCCGCCTCCGAGATGTCCTCGTGGCGGCGGATCCGCACCGTGTACCCGGCCCGCTTGACCCGGTTGTAGGCCTGCCGGACCACCCGCATCGCGCGGCCGTCCAGCGAGAACTCGTCCAGCTCGACGATCGCCTCGTCGCCCAGCTCCAGCGCGTCCAGTCCGTGCCGGGCGTAGATCACCCCGGCCTCCTCGGAGGCACCCATCACGGCCGGCGCCCAGGCGTGCTCCCTGGCCTCGGACAGCCAGGCGTCGATCGCGCCCGGCCAGGCCTCCGGGTCGCCGATCGGGTCGCCCGAGGCGAGCGAGACGCCGCCGATCACCCGGTAGGTGACCGCCGCCTTGCCGCTGGGGGAGAAGACCACCGCCTTGTCCCGGCGCAGCGCGAAGTAGCCGAGCGAGTCCCGCTCGCCCTGCCTGTCCAGCAGGCAGCGCAGCTTCGCCTCGTCCTCCGGCGTCAGCAGCTCCTTGCCGCGCGGGCTGCGGAAGGCCACGTACAGCACCAGCAGGAAGAGCACCGCGCCCATCGCGTTGATCGCCGCGTTCACCCAGGTCGGGGCGGTGATCACCGAGCGCAGGTGCTCGGACGGGGTGATGGTGATCATCCGGCCGACCGAGTACCGGAAGAGGTCCCAGAAGCCCGCGCCGGACAGCTCGTTGGTCAGCCAGACCAGCAGGGCGCCGACCCCGCCGCCGAACACCAGGCCGCCGACGAAGGTGGCCGCCGCGGTCTTCGGGTTGGAGCTGTCGCCCTTGGAGGTGAACTCCCTCCGCCCGATCAGCAGCGCCAGCACGAACAGGCAGGTCAGGATGGTGGAGAAGTAGTTGAGCGGGTGGGTGTCGAAGCGCTCGCCCGGCACCAGCATGACCGCCGGGTACAGCAGCGCGAACATGCCGCCGAGCGCCGTGTTGAAGATCCACGCGGCCCGCTTGCGCCTGCGCATCGCGATCGCGAGGAACACCGACAGCACCGCGCTGGCCAGGCCCGCGGTCATCAGGTACGGGGTGAAGTACTCACCCTCGTTGTGCTCGCTGACCTGGTCGCGGAAGGGCACCAGCAGCACCGTCGCCACGTTCAGCAGCGCGATCAGCCGCAGGTACCAGACGGAGGCCGCGGCGGCCCTCGGGCCCCAGCGGTCGAGCACGCCGACGGGACGGGGCCCGGTCGCCGTGGCGGACGGCTCCGGCTTCACAGTGGACGACACAGCTCAATTCCAAACGATCAGATGGTGGGGCGCATCCGCGAACGGCCCGGCGCCGGACGCCCGCACGGGCCCGACGGACTGACCGGCACACCTTCTCCCGGCCGGCCACCCGAAGGGAGAAGCGGCCGGAAAAGGGTCAGCCAACTCCATGGTTCCCCACCGAAGCTGAGAATTGCGTGAACCGGGTAGCCGATTCCCACCCCCGCCGAACGGCGGGGGTGAGCACCCCCCACGCGTTCGGCGCCCCACTCCCGCTGGCCCTACTCTCGAAACGACTCACGCGGACCGCCCCGACCCGGCCGCCCGAACCGAGGAGGCACCATCACCACCACCCGCGTGCTGATCGTCGACGACGAGATCCTGGTCCGCTCCGGCCTCGGCCTGATCGTCGGCTCCGCCGCCGACCTGGAGGTGGTCGGCGACTGCTCCGGCGGGCAGGCCGAGGACCACGTCCGACGGCTGCGCCCGCACGTGGTGCTGCTCGACATCCGGATGCCCGACCTCGACGGCATCTCCGTGCTGCGCCGGCTGCGCGCCCTGCCCGACCCGCCCGCCGTGGCGATGCTCACCACCTTCGACACCGACGAGTACATCGGCACCGCGCTGCGGGCCGGCGCGGCCGGCTTCCTGCTCAAGGACACCGCACCCGAGCAGCTGGTGCACGCCGTCCGGGTGCTCGCGGCCGGCGGCAACATCCTCTCCCCGACCGTCACCCGCACCGTGATCGGCGGCTACGTGGACGGCGGCGGCCCGGACGCCGAGGCCACCGCGCTCGCCCGCACCCTCACCGGCCGCGAGCTCGACGTGCTCGCGCTGCTGGGCGAGGGCCTGTCCAACGCCGAGATCGCCGACCGGCTCTTCCTCGGCACCGGCACCGTCAAGGACCACATCAGCGCGATCCTCGGCAAGCTCGGCGCCGCCAACCGGGTCCAGGCCGCCGTCGTGGCCCACCGGGCCGGACTGGTCCGGCCGAAACCCGGCGACGGGGCATGACGACCGCCGACCACCTGCCGTCCAGGCGGCTGCCGGCCTGGTGCACCGCCCCCTGGCTGATGCTGCTGCTGCCCGTCCTGTACTCCCTGCTGGACGCCGCCCTGGTGGCCAGGGAGGCCGCCTGGTGGCAGGTGGCCCTGTCCACGCTGGCCGCCCTCGCGCTGTTCTGGCGCCGCCGCTTCCCGGTGGCGGTGCTGCTGCTCACCATGCCGGGCAGCTGGGTGGACGAGATCTGGCTGGCCCCGATCACCGCCGTCTACTCGGTGGCCGCCGAGCGCCCCCGCCCCCGGATCGTGATCCCCTGCGGCACCCTGTTCGCCCTGGTCGAGTTCTTCCACTGGCCGCTGCCCGAGAACGTCGTCGACCTCAGCCGCGCCACCGCGCTCGACGCCATCCAGGCCGTGATGCTGGCCGCCGGCCCGGCCGCCACCGGCCTGCTCGCCCGCACCCGGCGGGAGCTCGCCGCCCGGCTGGACGAGCTGACCCGCGGCCAGGAACGGGAGAGCCGGCTGCTGGCCGAGCGGGTGCTGATCAGCGAGCGCGGCCGGCTGGCCAGGGAGATGCACGACGTGGTCTCGCACCAGGTCAGCCTGATCAGCATCCAGGCCGGCGCGCTCCAGGTCAGCAGCACCGACCCGGCCGCCGTGACGACCGCCAGGACCATCCGCGAACTGTCCGTACGGACCCTCGACGAGCTGCGCCAGATGGTCGGGGTGCTGCGCGGCACCGGCGGGCTGCCGGACGCCCCGCTCGCCCCGCAGCCCCGGCTGGCCGACCTGCCCCGGCTGATCGAGGAGAGCGGCCTGGCCGCCGACTCCGAGCTGCACCCCGGTGACCGCCCGTGGCCGGAGGCGGTCGAGCGGGCCGCCTACCGCACCGTCCAGGAGGCGCTCACCAACATCACCAAGTACGCCCCGGAGGCGGCGGTGCACGTGAGGGTCCGGGCGAAGGGGCGCCGGCTGCGGGTCGAGATCCGCAACGAGGCCCCGCCGGTGCTCCCGGCCGAGACCCTGCCGGGCGGCGGTCACGGCCTGGTCGGTCTGCGCGAACGCGCCCAGCTGCTGGGCGGCAGCCTCACCGCGGGGCCGACCCCGGACGGCGGCTTCGAGGTCCGCGCCGAACTCCCGGCCGGCCACGGCTGACCCGCCCCCGCCGGGCCGTCGGACAGCAAGGGCGGCCAGGACAACGAGAAAGCCCCGCAGATCCGTAGATCTGCGGGGCTTCGCTGTGCGCGAGGGGGGAGTTGAACCCCCACGCCCTTTCGGGCACTGGAACCTGAATCCAGCGCGTCTGCCTATTCCGCCACCCGCGCATGGGTGTTGTCCTCGTTGCCGACCGATCTCCCAAACCGCTCGGTACCATGAGTACTTCGCGTTTCCTTGGACCGGCCTCCCTTCCGGGCGGCCCTTCCGACATGGAAAACATTAGCACGACCTGGGGGGCGGCTCCGAATCCGTTGTCGGGCGGGGCCGACCGCAACCGAACGAATGCCCGGCGAACGCCCGTGCGACTGCGGGGAGGGCGCTCCACCGGGCACACCTGGCGTGCCGTACCCGACATGCGTCACCCTGTGTGTCCGAGCCCACCCCCGGGCACCACACGGTCCGGGAACCGTACGGAAGGGCCCGGCGTGGATACGATCAGTACGGAAGTACCGCAAGTAGGAGGCGCGACCGGGTCCCGGGCGGGATCCGGCCGGCAGGCAGGCGAACGAACCCTGGAAGGGGGTGCCCCATGGGAGTGCTGAAGAAGTTCGAGCAGCGACTCGAGGGTCTCGTCAACGGCACCTTCGCGAAGGTGTTCAAGTCCGAGGTCCAGCCCGTGGAGATCGCCGGTGCGCTGCAGCGCGAGTGCGACAACAACGCGAGCATCTGGAACCGCGACCGCACCGTCGTGCCGAACGACTTCATCGTCGAGCTGAGCCCGCACGACCACGAGCGGCTCAGCCCCTACTCCGGGCAGCTCGGCACCGAACTGGCCGGGATGGTCCGCGAGTACGCGGAGGCCCAGCGGTACAGCTTCATGGGCCCGCTCCAGGTGAACCTGGAGAAGGCCGACGACCTGGACACCGGCCTGTACCGGGTGCGCAGCCGCACCCTCGCCGCCGAGGAACCCCAGCAGCAGTACGCGCCGCAGCAGCCCGGCTACGACCGGCCGCCGGCCGCTCCGGCGCCCGGCGCACCGTGGCAGCAGCCCGGCGCCGGCCAGTACGGCACGCCCCCGCCGCCGGCCGCGCCTCCCGCGATGCCCCCCGGCCCTCCCGCGCCGGCACCCGCCGGCGGCAACGTCCGGGCCTTCCCCGGCGCCGGCCACGGCGGCACCTCGATGCGCCGCTGGATCGAGGTCAACGGCTCCCGGCACCAGATCTCGGGTTCGGCCTGCGTGCTCGGCCGGTCCACCGAGGCGGACGTGCGGATCGACGACCCCGGAGTCTCCCGCAAGCACGCCGAGATCCGTCCCGGCACCCCTTCGATGGTGCTGGACCTGGGCTCCACCAACGGCATCGTGGTGGACGGACAGCACACCCAGCGCGCTACGCTCCGCGACGGCTCGCGAATCGTCGTGGGCTCCACCACCATCGTCTACCGGCAGGTCGAAGGGTAGTGTCCGAATTGTTCGCGCGCCTCGCTCACCGACTGGCGGGACGGTCATGTCAGAACTGACCCTCACGGTCATGCGGCTGGGCTTCCTGGCCGTGTTGTGGCTGTTCGTCATCGTCGCGATCCAGGTGATCCGCAGCGACCTGTTCGGCACCAAGGTGAACCCGCGGCCCTCCCGTCGCGGCGGGGCCGCCACGGTGGCCGGCGGCGCGGCCACCACACCCGCGGCACGCACCGCGGCACCGGCCCAG
>NZ_MSJQ01000010.1 GCF_014596515.1 Streptomyces sp. CBMA156 | reverse complement strand
CTACCCTGAGCGCCCTGGCCGCCGCGCCGCTCCTGACGCGGCGGGCGGGCCTGCCGGTCGCCACGGTCCCCGCGATCCCCGCGATCCCCGCCGCGCTCGCGCCCGACCTCGTCGTCCAGCCGCAGGGTGAGCCCGATCCGCTTGCGCGGCACGTCCACCGTGAGCACCCGGACCTTGACGATGTCGCCGGGCTTGACCACCTCGCGCGGGTCCTTGACGAAGTTCTTCGACAGCGCCGAGACGTGCACCAGCCCGTCCTGGTGGACGCCCACGTCCACGAACGCGCCGAAGGCGGCGACGTTGGTGACCACGCCCTCCAGCACCATGCCGACCTCCAGGTCGCCGATCTTGTCGACGCCCTCCTTGAAGGTCGCGGTGCGGAAGGCCGGACGCGGGTCGCGGCCCGGCTTGTCCAGCTCGCCGAGGATGTCGGTGACGGTCGGGACGCCGAAGGTGTCGTCGGCGAAGTCCGCCGGGCGCAGCGCGCGCAGCCGCCCGCCGTTGCCGATCAGCTCGCGCAGCTCCCCGCCGGTCGCGGCGAGGATCCGGCGCACCACCGGGTAGGCCTCGGGGTGCACGCTGGAGGCGTCCAGCGGGTCGTCGCCGCCGGGGATGCGCAGGAAGCCGGCGCACTGCTCGAAGGCCTTGGGGCCGAGCCGGGAGACGTCCTTGAGCTGCCTGCGGGTGCGGAACGGGCCGTTGGCGTCGCGGTGCGCCACGATGTTGTCGGCCAGCGTGCCGGTGACCCCGGAGACCCGGGTGAGCAGCGGCGCCGAGGCGGTGTTGACGTCCACGCCGACGGCGTTGACGCAGTCCTCGACCACGGCGTCCAGCGAGCGGGAGAGCTTCACCTCGCTCAGGTCGTGCTGGTACTGGCCGACGCCGATCGACTTGGGGTCGATCTTGACCAGCTCGGCCAGCGGGTCCTGGAGCCGGCGGGCGATCGAGACCGCGCCGCGGATCGAGACGTCCAGGTCCGGCAGCTCCTGCGAGGCGAACGCGGAGGCCGAGTAGACCGAGGCGCCGGCCTCGCTGACCATCGCCTTGGTGAGCTTCAGCTCGGGGTGGCGCGCGATCAGGTCCTCGGCGAGCTTGTCGGTCTCCCTGGAGGCGGTGCCGTTGCCGATCGCGACCAGGTCGACGTCGTGCTTCTTCGCCAGCGCGGCCAGGGTGGCCAGCGCCGCGTCCCACTTGTTGGCGGGCTGGTGCGGGTAGATCGTGTCGTACGCGACGACCTTGCCGGTGGCGTCCACCACCGCGACCTTCACCCCGGTGCGGAAGCCCGGGTCCAGGCCCATGGTGGCGCGGGTGCCGGCCGGGGCGGCCAGCAGCAGGTCGCGCAGGTTGGCGGCGAAGACCCGCACCGCCTCCTCCTCGGCCTCGACGCGCAGCCGGGAGCGCAGGTCGATGCCGAGCCGGACCAGGACGCGGGTGCGCCAGGCCCAGCGGACCGTGTCGCCCAGCCACTTGTCGGCCGGGCGGCCCCGGTCGGCGATGCCGAAGCGGGCGGCGATCCGCTGCTCGTAGTCGCTCTCGCCGGGCAGGTCGCCCTCGGACTCGCCCTCGTACGGGGAGAGTTCGAGGTCGAGCACCTCCTCCTTCTCGCCGCGCAGCATCGCCAGGATGCGGTGCGAGGGGAGCCTGGTGTACGGCTCGGCGAAGTCGAAGTAGTCGGCGAACTTGGCGCCGTCGCCCTCCTTGCCGTCGCGGACCCTGGCGACCAGCCGGCCGCGGGTCCACATCCGCTCGCGCAGCGAGCCGACCAGGTCGGCGTCCTCGCCGAAGCGCTCGACCAGGATCGCCCTGGCGCCCTCCAGGGCGGCGGGGCCGTCCGCGACCGACTCGTTCAGGTACTGCGCGGCCAGCGCGGCCGGGTCCTGGGACGGGTCGGCGAGCAGCGTGTCGGCCAGCGGCTCCAGCCCGGCCTCGCGGGCGGTCTGCGCCTTGGTGCGCCGCTTCGGCTTGAACGGGAGGTAGATGTCCTCCAGGCGGGCCTTGGAGTCGGCCGCGAGCACCCGGGCGCGCAGCGCGTCGTCCAGCTTGCCCTGGGAGTCGATCGACTCCAGGACGGCCGCCCTGCGCTCCTCCAGCTCGCGCAGGTAGCGCAGCCGTTCCTCCAGGCCGCGCAGCTGGGTGTCGTCGAGGGAGCCGGTGACCTCCTTGCGGTAGCGGGCCACGAAGGGGACGGTCGCACCGCCGTCGAGCAGGTCGACGGCAGCCTTCACCTGCCCCTCGCGGACGCCCAGTTCCTCGGCGATCTTGCGCTCGATCGCCTGCTGGGCCTGCCTGGCCGCCTGTTCGACTGGCGTGGTCACGAAGCCGGTCACCTTCTCCTTCAGTGCTTTCGCCGTACGCCCTGCATTCTGGCAGGTGCCGGGGACGGGGCCCGGCCGCCCCGGGTGCGGCCGGGCGTGGCGTGCCACCCCCGCACCGCCCCCTCACCGCGCCCGCACCGCCGTCGCACCGCCGTCGCACCGTCGTCGACCGGGCCGGCCGCGCGTCCGCACCGGGCCGGGCGGCTCCACCGAGACTTGAGCGGGGCCCAGTTGCGGCTTCCTACGCTGGCGGGCATGGACACTCTGGATGCCGCCGCCGAGCTGGAGCGGCTCGCTGCCGCCAAGTACCTGCTGTTCACCACGTACCGGAGGAACGGCACTCCGGTCGCCACCCCGGTGTGGGTCGCGCGCGACGGTGACGCGCTGGTCTTCACCACCGTCACCAGGACGGGCAAGGTCAAGCGCCTGCGCAACCGCGCGGACGTGCTGGTCGGGCCGAGCGACATCCGCGGGAACCTGCTGGGCACCCAGGTGCCGGCCACCGCGGCGCTGGACCCGGCCCGGGCGCCCGCCTACCGGAAGCTGCTGCGGCGCAAGTACGGCCTGCTGTGCGCGGTGGCGCTGACCGCCAACGTGCTGCGCTTCGGCAGGGGCGGCACCATCGGGGTGCGGATCACCTTCGGCTGACCGCCCGCGCGGGTGCCGCGCCCGCCGCCAACGCCCTTCGGAATCCGACCGGTTCGGGAATCCGGCTGAACGGGAACGACCGGAGCTGTACGCTGCCGGGCATGTGCGCTGCCCCCCGGATGCACCCCGACGGACCGGTGGTCGACGCGGCCCTCGTACGGCGGTTGATCTCCGCCCAGTTCCCTCGGTGGGAACGCCTCCCGGTCACCCAGGTCTCCGCCGCCGGGACGGACAACGCGATGTTCCGGCTCGGGCCCGAACTCGCCGTCCGGCTGCCCCTGGTGGAGTGGGCCGCCGGAGGCCTGCGGCGGGAGCACCAGTGGCTGCCCCGGCTGGCACCGGGGCTGCCACGGCCGGTCCCGGCCCCGCTCGCGGTCGGCCGGCCCGCCGCCGGCTACCCGTGGGAGTGGTCGGTGCTGCACTGGCTGGACGGCGCCAACCCGGTGGCCGGCTCGCTGGCCGCGCCCGAGGGCCTGGCCCGCGACCTGGCCGGCTTC
>NZ_MSJQ01000001.1 GCF_014596515.1 Streptomyces sp. CBMA156 | reverse complement strand
AGGCGGCCGCCCGGGGGCCGCCCAGGTCGGCGAGGGTGCGGCCGAGCGCGTCGTACGCGGCGGCGAGCGCCCGGTTCCGCGGATCGGCGGCGGACCGCTTCGGCGTGCCCGGGAGCAGTCCGAGCAGCACCACGAACGCGGCGCCGAGCGGCATCATCGGCGCCGCCGCCCACCACGGCTGCGGCAGCGGCATCCCGCTGCCCAGCGCGGCCGACACCAGCAGCAGCATCCCGGCCGCCGAACCGCGGGGACCGGTCGCGCTCAGCGCGCCGGAGGCGAAGGCGGTCAGCGTCAGCACGACACCGAGGACGAGACCGTCCGCGTCGGCGTGCTGGAGGGCGGTGCCGATCAGCATGCCGAACGCGGAGGCGAGGACGGCCGTCCCGATCCGGGCGGCCCGCAGCCTGGTCGGCTCGGCGCGGTCGTTCATCGTCGCGTGCATCGCCCCGAGCCCGGCGAACACCCCCAGGTCCAGCCGGTGCGTCAGCAGCCCCACCGTCAACGGCACTGCCATGCCCGCCGCCGCCCGCACCATCAGCGCCACCGGCAGGGGCGGCCGCGCCGGCCGCGCGGCGCGGGCCCACCAGGCAGCGGAGTCGGGGGAGCCGGGGGAGTTCATGGGGACACGTCCGTTCTGCGGCCTTGGGTCGCTGCTGTGCGACATTGCGCGGCAGATGGGGCGTACCGGGTCAGTCTACCCAGGGCCGCATCGGCGGCCCGTACGTGTCAAGTTCGTACCGATCGCTTTCGGCCGGGCCAAGGGCCCTGCCGGTCCGACAGGGGTGGTGGCTACGATGACGGAGGCGGAAACCGTCCACAGGGCGGGCGGTGAACCGACCAGGACGGTACGACCCAGAAGTTGACGGTGTGTTGCGGCCCGAGGCCGCCCGGGGCGCCCCGGGCGCGCGGGCGGCGTACGGGGGAGAGGTGAACTGCTGTGGCAGAAGGCGACGGTAACGGGTCGGGGACTCCTGCACCGGCGAACCCTTCGGGGGACACGACGCCGTTCGTGCTGGAGAAGAAGCTCCCGTGGCCCTTCGGCGGGGTCAACATCGCTCCCTTCGTCAGCACCGCGCAGACGAACGTCAGCGCCGGCGACCTGGTGGCGGCCTTCGGGAAGCAGAACGTCCAGGTCGAACTCGACACGCTCAAGACGTTCGCCGGAAAGGTCGAGGCGCTGCTCGCCGCGATGGAGGGGTCGCCGGCCGCACCGTACAAGCTCCAGGAGCAGAAACTGACGGGCAAGAGCTTCGCGAGCGCGGAGTTCGCCGAGGCGACGGCCCTGACGACCGCCTACGAGAAGGTCCACGCCCAGCTCGTCCAGCTGCACAAGGACTTCGCGGCGCAGATCCAGAAGATGCAGGCGGCGGTTTCGCAGACGGCGAGCATCTACGCGACCAACGAGGACCACACGACGGCCGCGCAGAACGCCGTCGCGAAGGACGCGGGTGTCCCCACGTCGGCACCGGGGGCGAACGGCAGCACGTACTGATGGCGGCCTGGGGAGAGTCCTACGGGGAAACGGGGAGCAAGTAGTGTCAGCCAGCACGAACTTCGAAAGCATGGAGCACGACCACCTGCGGAAGATGGTGGCCACCACGGATCCGGCGACGGTCCTCAGCCGTGGCACCCAACTGCAGGCGGCCGGACGGGTGCTGAAGGAACTGAGCACGGCACTCACGTCGCACGTCGGTAACGTGACGTGGGAAGGGCCGGCTGCCGAGAACTTCAAGACGTGGGTGAACAACCTGCAGAAGTCGGCACAGATCATCGGTGACCACGCCACGACTGCCGGCAATGCGATGCACCAGGCCGGTGAGGCGCTCAGCACTGCCAAGGTCGCTGTACCGGAGCCTCCGCAAACGGAGATCCAGGCGGTCAACAAGCACAAGAGCCAGTCGAGCTTGCTCAACATCCCCCAGCTTGCCGTCGGCGAGACCGCTGACGGCTACATGAAGTCGGTCGACCCCAAGTGGGTGACGGCGGCGGAGTTCAGCCTGGCCAAGGCCAAGGTCGAGAAGGAGCACCAGGAAGCCGTTCTCCAGATGGAGAAGCTGGCCCAGGCCTACAGTGCGGCGACGACGACGCTGAACGGGATTCCCGCCGATGTGGCCTTGCCGGGGACACCCGGTTCGAATAGTCGGGACGGCAGCTCGAACTATCCCAATGGCGGCGCTACCGGAGGGAGCGGGGGTTCCGGAGGGCCGATCCGTTCGCCCCGTTTGAGTGGTGGAAGCGTGGGCGGCGACTCCAACCCGTCCGCCGGAAGCTATGGCGGCGGCACGGTCCTGCCCCACGACCCGGGAGCGGGAAGCCCCGGCCCGGGCAGCCCTGGCTACACCCCGGCCCCTCCGCACAGCGGCGGCCAGTTGCCGTCCGTACCGCAGGACCCGGGGGTTTCGAACCCGTCGTCCTACCCGTCGGACCCGGTCAACCGTCCGGGCACCGACCTCAACAGCCTGCCCACCCTGCCCACTCTCCCGACCCAGACCGGCCCGTACAGTCCCGGCGGCGGCCAGCTGCCGCCGGACGGGCCGACCACCCTTCCCGGCTACCCGAACGGGCCGAGCGGCCAGACCAACGGACCCGGCATCCCCGGTGGCGGGCCGATGCCGGGCATCCCGGTCGGACCCGGCGGCGGGTCGGTCCAGAGCAAGGGCGGCGGCCAGATCCAGACGCGTACGGCGCCGTTCGGCGGCGGCCCCGGACAGGGCAAGGGCGGCACCCCGGGACTGCCCAGCGGAACGGTCTTCGGCAACCGCGAGGCGGGGCCTGGCGGCGGCCGAGTCGGCGGACCGAACGGCGCGGGCGGCATGCATCCCGGCATGGGCGGCGCCCACGGTGGTTCGATCGGCGCCGGCGCCGCCGGCGCTTCGCGTGGCCGGGGCCTTTCCTCGACCACCGGCGGTGCGGTCGGCGGCCGCAAGGGACCTGTCGCGGGCGGAGAGTTCACGCCCGGCGGCACGGGTCTGCGCAACCGCGCGGCGAGCGCTCCCGAGGGCGGTGCCCAGGCTCGGCAGAACGGCATGATGGCCCCCGGCATGGCGGGCCACGGCGGCCGGAACGAGCGCGACCGCCGCAAGCGGGCCGACTACCTGCACGAGGACGAGGAGACCTGGACCAGCGGTACGCCGCACAGCAACCCGGACGTGATTGAGTAGGACGGCAACGGCTGCCCGGCCACTGGGCCTCCCCAGTGGCCGGGCAGCCATGTTCAGGGCACTGGTCTTGCCGACGGGGACATCGACGAGGAGCTGTGATGGGGCGGACGAACGCGCGAGCACGTTGGCGGGCTGCTGCGGCGGCGTTTCTGGCGGCGGGAATCGTGGTCGGCCCGGTTGCGGCGCCTGCGGTGGCGGACAGCTCGATTCGTGCTGATCAGTGGCATCTGGATGCCATGCACGCCCCGGAGATGTGGAAGGTCTCCAAGGGGGAGAACGTCACCGTTGCCGTGATCGACAGCGGCTTCAAGCTGGACCACCCGGATCTGGCCGGACAGTTCCTTCCGGGTAAGGACTTCAGCGGCGGTCCAGGTGGGGTGGGTTCCTACGCGGAGGGCCATGGGACGCAGATGGCCAGCCTCATTGCGGGGACCGGGAAGTCGGATGGGGGCAAGGGAGCCTACGGTCTTGCCCCCGGCGCCAAGATCCTTCCTTTGAAGATCGCCAATGGATCCGAGCGGTCAGTGGTCTCGGCTGATTTCCTGGACCAGATCGGCCAGGCTGTGACGTATGCGGTCGAGCAGGGTGCCAAGGTCATCAACGTCTCGCAAGGAACCGCTGCCGTCACGACTTCTTCTGCTGATGTGGAGAAGCTGAACAAGATCCTTGCATGGGCTCGAGCCAAGGGATCGCTGGTGGTCTCCAGTGTCGGGAACTCCGGGGACAAGGGGAATGTCGTCGAATATCCGGGAGCCCTGCCCAATGTGGTCGGCGTAGGAGCTTCTGACCGGAACGGCACGGTGACTGCCGAGTCCGAGCGGGGCCCGCAGGTCGTAGTGATTGCCCCCGGCGTGGACATGATCGAGGCCTGCACAGGTCCGACCGGCTACTGCAAGAGTCACGGCACGTCGGATTCGGCCGCTCTGGTTTCCGCATCGGCGGCGTTGGTGTGGTCGCTGCACCCGGACTGGACGGCGAATCAGGTTCTTCGGGTTCTCGTCAATACTGCGGGAAAGCCGAATGACGGGTCTCCCCGCAACGATATCGTCGGTTACGGTGCGGTGCGGCCACGGATTGCGCTGACGGATTCGGGTGACCCCGGTCCCGCGAATGTGTCGCCGCTTCCGGCTGACGCGGCTACGCCGTCGGCGGCTCCGTCGCCCTCTGCGGGTGCACCTGGTTCCGCGTCGTCGGCGCCGGTCCCTGTTGAGACTCCGACCGATGTGGCGGTGGGTGCGCCGACGGCGCAGCCGAAGGCGGAGGAGCCGTCGGGTTCGGGCAGCACGTTGCCGATCGTGGCGGGTGTGGTGGCGGGCCTGGTGCTGGTGGCGGGTGTGGTGTTCGCGGTGGTGCGGCGTCGGCGGAAGCCGGTCGTACAGCCGGAAGTTCAGGCCCCGCCGGTGCCGACGCAGCAGCCGATGGGGGCGGTGGCGCCGCCTCCGCCGTCGTACCGGCCGCCGGTGCCGCCGGAGGACAACCCGTACGCGCGGTAGGTGCGTTGGCGGGACAGCGGGCACGAGGGCGTCGGGTTCATCCCGGCGCCCTCGCCTGTGTCGGGCGGCGGCGGGCGGCGAGCGGGGAGTGCGGGGCGGCGTGGGGTGGTGGGGTGTGCGCCGGGGTCACTCGGGTGGGGGCTGGCCAGGGCCGGGTGGGGTGGCGAGGGTGGTGGTATGGATGCGGAGGGTGCCTGGCAGGCCGGGCAGTTGCGGCGGGCGGCGACTGCGGCGTTGATCGGGACGGCGATCGAGTTCTACGACTTCTTCATTTACGGCACGGCCGCCGCGTTGGTGTTCGGGCCGGTGTTCTTTCCCGGACTGGGCACGGTGGGGGCGCTGTTGGCGGCGTTCTCGGTGTACGCGGTGGCGTTCCTGGCCCGGCCGGTGGGGGCGGTGGTGTTCGGGCACTTCGGGGACCGGGTGGGGCGGAAGGCGACGCTGGTGGTGTCGCTGCTGCTGATGGGGCTGGCGACGGCGGCGGTGGGGCTGCTGCCGGGGTACGCGGTGTGGGGCTGGTGGGCGCCGGCGGTGCTGGTGGTGCTGCGGGTGTGCCAGGGTGTCGGGTTGGGCGGGGAGTGGGGCGGTGCGGCGCTGCTGATCGCGGAGAACGCGCCGGCGGGGCGGCGGGGGCGGTACGGGGGGTTCCTGCAACTGGGGCCGACGATCGGGTTCGTGCTGGCGAACGGGGTGTTCCTGGCGCTGCAACTCGGCCTGGACGAGGGGGCGTTCCGTGCGTGGGGTTGGCGGGTGCCGTTCCTGGCCTCGTTCGGCATGGTCGCGGTGGGGCTGTTCGTACGGCTGCGGATCGAGGAGTCGCCGCTGTTCCGGACGGAGGAGTCCCGGGAGCGGCTGCCGGTGCTGGAGGTGCTGCGCGGGCACTGGCGCCCGGTGCTGGCGGGCGGTGGGGCGATCACCGTGGGGTACGCGCTGTTCTACCTGACCACGACCTACGCGCTGGCGTACGCGACGACCGGGCTCGGGGTGCCGAGCACGCTGATGCTGTCGATGCTGCTGGCCGGCGCGGTGGGCATGGCCGCGACGGTGTGGCTGAGCGCCTCGCGCAGTGACCGGTGGGGCCGGCGGCGGACCCTGCGGTGGGCGACGGGCCTGGCCGCGGTCTGGTCGCCGGTGTTGTTCCCGCTGCTGGAGACGGTGAGCCGGCCGCTGATGTTCGTCGCGCTGGCGGGGGCGATGGCCGTGCTGGGCTGCGTGTTCGGGCCGGTGGCGGCGTTCTTGCCGGAGCTGTTCCCGACCCGGGTGCGCTACACGGGCGCGGCGCTGACGTACAACCTCGGCGGGGTGATCGGTGGTGCGACGACGCCGCTGGTGGCCACCCGGCTGACCGGGACGTACGGGACGGCGCAGCCGGTGGGCTGGTACCTGGCGGCGCTGGGCCTGCTGGCCCTGGGGTGCCTGCGGCTGCTGCCGGAGACCCTCGGCGCGGAGCTCGGGCCGGTGGACGGCGGCCGCCGCCGGGCGCCCCTGCTGGGGACGGATCCGGCGGCTTAGGAGCGTGCGCGGCTCGGCCGGCGGCACGGGCGCGCGGCCCGGAAGACCGATTTCCCTTCCGGACCCGGAGCCGTGTAATGTCTTCCTTGTTCGACCGGCCCGGCCAAAAGCCCGGCAAGCCCCTATAGCTCAGTCGGTAGAGCGTCTCCATGGTAAGGAGAAGGTCTGCGGTTCGATTCCGCATGGGGGCTCCACTGAAAGACCCTCGCCTCGCGGCGGGGGTCTTTCGCGTTCTCCGGCCTGTTCCGCACCGGCGACACGCCACGGCCTAGCGGGTCGGGTACGGAATGCGCTGTGATGGTGCGTCATCGGCCGCCCGGCCCGAGGGGTGCGGGCGCGAGCCGGACCCCGACCGGGAGGGCGTCATGGGCGTTCGACTCGTGGTGGTGGACGACCACCGGCTGCTGGCCGAGGCGCTGGCCACCGCACTTCAGCTGCGCGGACACCGGGTGCTCGCGGTCGGCTCGCCGGCCGGTGTCGCCGCGGACCTGGTGGTCGGGCGGCGGCCCGAGGTGTGCCTGCTGGGGGTGGCCGCTCCGGGGGAGTCGGAGGCCTTCGACGGGCTGCGCCGGATCCGTCGCGAACGCCCGGAGGTGGCCGTGATCGTGCTCGGCCCGGTGGGTGAACTGCGCGGCGTCGCAGGGGCGTTCGCGGCCGGAGCGGCCGGCTACGTGCCCAGTGACGAGCGGATCGAAGTGGTCGAGCGGGCGATCGGACGGGCGCGCGCGGGCGAGGCCGCGGTCGCGGTGGACATCCTGCGCGGGGCCTTCGACCAACTGCTGCGCCCGGTGGCCGAACCGGACGACGAGGCCGTCCGGCTGCTGCGGCTGCTGACCCGCCGTGAGGTGCAGGTGCTGACCCGGATCGCGGACGGCGAGGACACCGCGGCGATCGCCGCCGGGATGCGGATCGCCGCCAGCACCGCCCGTACCCACGTCCAGCGGGTGCTGATGAAGCTCGGTGCGCGGACCAGGCTGGAGGCGGCCGCGGTGGCGGCGCGCACCGGTCTGCTGGAGCGGATGGCCGGGGGCTGAGGGCCGCGGGAGGAGCCCGGACGGAACCGCCGGAGCCGGCGACGGGGAGGCCGGCGGAGACGACCCACGGGAGACGGCGGGTGTCCGGGGGCCGGGGACCGGGTGAAGAGGCCGGAAGCAGTCGCCCGGGTGGTCCTGAGCACCCCGATGGGATTGGGAGAATGAGCCCAGTCGTTCGCATTCCGTCGATGGCTCCCGCCCGCCGGGCGGACCGTCGTTCGCTGGAGGTCGCAACATGAGTAAGTACCTGGTCACGGGTGGCGCCGGTTACGTCGGCAGCGTGGTCGCCGCTCACCTGCTGGAGGCGGGGCACCAGGTGACCGTCCTGGACGATCTCTCCACCGGCTTCCGTGAGGGCGTCCCGGCCGGTGCCGAGTTCGTCGAGGGCAGGATCCAGGAGGCCGGGAAGGTGCTGGACGGCTCCTTCGACGGCGTGCTGCACTTCGCCGCCTCCTCGCAGGTCGGCGAGTCGGTCGTGGACCCGGAGAAGTACTGGCGCAACAACGTGGCCGGCTCGCTGGAGCTGATCAGCGCGATGCGCGCGGCCGGCGTGCGCAAGCTGGTGTTCTCCTCCACCGCCGCCACCTACGGCGAGCCGGAGGCCGTGCCGATCGCCGAGACGGCCCGCACCGCGCCGACCAACACCTACGGTGCCACCAAGCTCGCCGTGGACCACCTGATCACCAGTGAGGCCGTCGCCCACGGCCTGGCCGCCGTCTCGCTGCGCTACTTCAACGTGGCCGGCGCGTACGGCGCGTACGGCGAGCGGCACGACCCCGAGTCGCACCTGATCCCGCTGGTCTTCCAGGCCGCGCTGGGCAAGCGCCCGCACATCGCGGTGTACGGCGACGACTACCCGACCCCGGACGGCACCTGCATCCGCGACTACATCCACGTCGCGGACCTGGCCGAGGCGCACCTGCTGGCGCTGGACGCGGCCAAGCCGGGCGAGCACCTGATCTGCAACCTGGGCAACGGCAGCGGCTTCTCGGTGCGCGAGGTGATCGAGTCGGTCAAGCGCGTCACCGGCCGGGAGATCCCGGTGCAGGTCGCCGGCCGTCGGGCCGGGGACCCGGCGGTGCTGGTGGCCTCGGCCGCCCGTGCCCACGAGGCGCTCGGCTGGACCCCGAGCCGCGCGAACCTGGACGACATCGTCTCCGACGCCTGGAAGTTCACCCTGGCGAACAACGGGCAGTGAGCAACACGCCGGTGCGCGAAGGCCGGTGAGCAACGGGCCGGTACGCGAAGGCCGGCAGCCGCCGGCCCGACCGCGATGGGGTGCCGCTCCCGGACGTTCCGGGAGCGGCACCCGGGCGGCCTCTGAGAGGTCAAGTCCGGCCACTCACGCGTCTTCTGACGAAACTTCACCATATCGCCACGAGCGCGTTTCCCGCCCCGTACGCTGAGTGCGGTACCGGTGGGGGCCGGCGCCCTTTCGGTCTCACCGGCCATCGGTGGGCGGGCGGAGCCGCAGGTCCGGAACGCGGATGCCGGGCCGGTACCCGCCCCCGGGCTCGGGCGGCCTGAGCAGGGGGAGGGACGATGGCGCGGATTCGCGTCCTGGTGGTCGACGACCACCGGATCTTCGCCGAGGCACTGGCCGCGGCGCTCGCCGCCGAGCCGGACGTGGAGGTGGGGGCGGCCGGCAGTGCCGCCGCCGCCGAGCGGGCCTTGGAACGGGCGGCCGGTGAGGGCCGGGCCTACGACGTGGCACTGATCGACGCCGACCTCGGCGCCCTCAGTGCCGAGACGGCCGGCCCGGCGGGAGCGGCCGGCGGCCTGGGGACTGTCGGTGGCTTGGGGATGACCGGCGGTCCGGGCACGCCCGGAGTGCACGGACTGCCCCCCGGAGCCCGCAGGAGACCCGGCGCCGATCACGGCGAGGAGGCCCGGCGCAGGGCGGCCTCGCCGGTGCCGCAGCCGCGCCGCCCGGCGGTGCCGCCGGTCCCGCTGTCGGGTGGGCTGCCGCCCGGTGTCCGTCCCGCGATGGACCCGCTGCGGGGTGACCAGCTCAGACCCGCGGCCCCGCCGCCCGACGGCATCACCCTGCTCGCTCGGCTCCGCCGCGCCCACCCCGGGCTGCGCGCCGTGGTCCTGGCCATCGCCGACGACCCGCACCGTGCCGCCCGCGCCCTGCACGCCGGCGCCACCGGCTGGGTGGCGAAGGAGAGTTCGCTGGCCCGGCTGCTCGCGGTGATCCGGGGCGTGCTGCGGGACGAGACGCACCTGCCGCCCGCGCTGCTCACCGGGGTGATCCGGGAGCTCACCACCGCCCGGCGCGACCGCACCGAGAGCGAGCGGCTGGTCGACACCCTCACTCCGCGGGAGAAGCAGATCCTGCGCTGCATGGTCGCTGGCCTCGGCCGGCAGGCCGTCGCGGAGCGGCTCTACCTGTCGCCGCACACCGTCCGCACGCACATGCAGAACGTGCTGGGCAAGCTCGGGGTGCACTCCACGCTGGCGGCCGTCGCGGTCGCCCGCCGGGCCGGGGTCAGCCCCGCCGAACCGGCCGTGCCCCCGCCGCCCTCGGTGGCCAGCACCGTCGAGCGCCCCTGACGGAACCCGGCCCGCGGAGGGGCCGCCCACGGGAGAGCCGCCCGCGGAAGTCCGTCCGGGAAGGAGTCGTCCGGAGGCCCGTCAGCCCGGGATGTTGTCGAACGGCGCGACCAGCCGCCGCAGCAGCGCCGCGAGCTCGGTCTGCTGGCCGCCGGTGAGCTGGGCGAGCAGTTCGCGTTCGTGGGCGAGCAGTCCGGCGAGCGCCTGGTCGGCGCGGTCGCGGCCGTCGTCGGTGAGCCGGACCAGCACGCCGCGCCGGTCGTCCGGATCGGGCAGGCGCTTGACCAGGCCCTTGCCGGTGAGCCGGTCGATCCGGTTGGTCATGGTGCCGGAGGTGACCAGGGTCTGGGTGAGCAGTTGCCCGGGGGAGAGCTGGTACGGGGAGCCGGCCCGCCGCAGGGCGGTCAGGACGTCGAACTCCCAGGGCTCCAGGCCGTGCTCGGCGAAGGCGGTGCGGCGGGCGCGGTCCAGGTGCCGGGCGAGCCGGCTGACCCGGCTGAGCACCTCCAGCGGCTCCACGTCGAGGTCGGGGCGCTCCCGGCGCCATGCTGCGACCAGCCTGTCGACCTCGTCCTCCATGACGATCAGTGTATCGGTGGATGTGTCGATGTGAAGTCTCTTGACATCGAGAAATGTGCCAGCAAGGCTACCGCGAGATATCTTGATGTCGAGATACTTGCGAGGTGAACCATGACCAGCCCCGTCTGGGACCCGGCGCAGTACCTGCGCTTCGCCGACGAACGCACCCGCCCGCTGCACGACCTGCTCGCCCGCGTCCCCGCCCTTCCGCACCCCGGAGCCGAGGTGATCCTGGACATCGGCTGCGGCCCCGGCAACTCCACCGCCGTGCTGCGCGGACGCTGGCCGCAAGCCCGCCTCACCGGCGTCGACAACTCCGCCCCGATGCTCGCCACCGCCCGCACCGAGGGCGAGCCCGGCGCCGACTACCTGCTCGCCGACGCCCGCGACTACGACCCGGCCCCGGCCCGGCCCGACCTGATCGTCTCCAACGCCACCCTCCAGTGGGTGGACGGGCACCTGGCGCTGCTGCCGCGCTGGGCGGACGCCCTCGAACCCGGCGGGGTGCTCGCCTTCCAGGTGCCGGGCAACTTCGACGCCCCGAGCCACACCCTGCTCGCCGAACTGCGCCGCGGCGCCCGCTGGCGGGACATGCTCGGCGAGGAGGCGGTCAGGGCCGGCGTCCACCCGCCCGATCGCTACCTCGACGCGCTGGCCGCGGCCGGCTGCCTCCCCGACGTCTGGGAGACCACGTACCGCACCCTGCTGCCGGGGCCTGACCCGGTCCTGGAGTGGGTCAAGGGCACGGCGCTGCGCCCGGTCCTCACCCGGCTCACCGACCCGGCGGACCGGGCCGCCTTCCTCGCCGAGTACGGGCGGCTGCTGCGCGAGGCGTACCCGCCGGGGCCGTACGGGACGGTGTTCCCGTTCCGGCGGATCTTCGCGGTCGGCACCCGGCGGTAGGTCCGCGCACGGCGTCAGACCGACGTCGGGCCGACGTCGGGCCGGCGCACGGCGTCAGACCGGGACCCAGGGGCGTCCGGGCCTCAGCCCTTGCGGTCGCCGACCAGCCTCGGGTGCCGCTCCAGGCCCTCCAGCCCGTGCCAGGCGAGGTTCACCAGGTGCGCCGCCACCGTCGCCTTGTCCGGCTTGCGGACCTCCAGCCACCACTGCCCGGTCAGCGCGACCATGCCGACCAGCATCTGCGAGTACATCGGGGCCAGCCGGGCGTCGAAGCCGCGCGACTTGAACTCCAGCCCGAGGATGTCCTCCACCTGCGTGGCGATGTCGCTGATCAGCGAGGCGAAGGTGCCGGTCGACTGGGCCACCGGGGAGTCCCTGACCAGGATCCGGAAGCCGTCCGTCGAGGTGTCGATGTAGTCCATCAGCGCGAACGCGGCCTGCTCCAGCAGCTCGCGGGAGTGGCCGCCGGTCAGCGCCCCGGTCACCATGTCCAGCAGCAGCTGCATCTCGCGGTCGACCACGACCGCGTACAGCCCCTCCTTGCCGCCGAAGTGCTCGTACACCACGGGCTTGGACACCCCGGCGCGCTCGGCGATCTCCTCCACCGAGGTGCCGTCGTAGCCGCGCTCCGCGAAGACCGTCCGGCCGATCTCCAGCAGCTGCTCACGCCGCTGCTTGCCGGTCATCCGGACCCGGCCGCCCCGGCGGCGCGGGGTCGGGGCCGAGCCGCCGCCGGCGCCCCGGGCGGGGCCTCCGTCGGCGGAGCCGGCCGCCGGTGCAGCGGCCCGCGGACGGGCCGGCGCCGTAGCGGGCGCGGCGTCCGTCCGCGTGCCGTGGTGACCGCCTGTGCTGTCTGCGCTGCTCCCGTTCACCCCTACATCATGCTGGAAGCGCCGCCTCATGCGGCGCGGCGGGCGGCGATCCGCTCCGCGTCCGGCCAGCGGACGTCCCGGACCCAGCCGGCCAGCTCGAACCAGCGGATCAGCCGGGCCGAGGAGTCGATCTGCCCGCGCAGCACCCCGTGCCTGGCCGCGGTCGGGTCGGCGTGGTGCAGGTTGTGCCAGGACTCCCCGCAGGAGAGCACGGCGAGCCACCAGACGTTGCCGGAGCGGTCCCGGGAGCGGAACGGGCGCCGGCCCACCGCGTGGCAGATCGAGTTGATCGACCAGGTGACGTGGTGCAGCAGTGCCACCCGGACCAGCGAGCCCCAGAAGAAGGCGGACAGCGCGCCCTCCCAGGAGAGGCTCACCAGGCCGCCGACCAGTGCGGGCAGCAGCAGCGAGAGGGTGGTCCAGAGCCAGAACAGCCGGGAGATCCGCCTTATGGCCGGGTCGCGGACCAGGTCCGGGGCGTAGGTGAGCTGAGAGGTCTGCTCCTCGTCGAACAGCCAGCCCATGTGGGCCCACCAGAGGCCCTTCATCAGCGCCGGGAGGCTCTCCCCGTAGCGCCACGGGGAGTGCGGGTCGCCGTCCTTGTCGCTGAACCTGTGGTGCTTGCGGTGGTCGGCCACCCAGCGCACCAGCGGGCCCTCGACCGCGAGGCTCCCGGCGACCGCCAGGGCCAGGCGCACCGGGCGGTTGGCCTTGAACGCGCCGTGGGTGAAGTAGCGGTGGTAGCCGACGGTGACGCCGTGACAGGTGAGGAAGTACATGGTGACGGCGATCGCGAGGTCCGTCCAGCCCAGGCCCCACCCCCAGGCCACCGGGACGGCGGCCACCAGGGCGGTGAACGGCACGAGGATGAACAGGCCGAGCGCGATCCGTTCGGCGAGGCCCTGCTTCTCGCCGCCGCGGGTGGCGGACAGCCGGGTGGCCGCGGCGTCGGGACCGGTGGCGTCGGGGCCGGTGGTGCCGGCGGTGTCGTCGGGATCGGTGGTCTCGCCGGCTTCGGCGTGATCGGTGTCGGGAGACGGAGCGGGGGACGTGTTCCCCGCGCGCGCCTCGCCTGCCTGGATGGTCATGGGCGTCCCTTTGCGGCGTCCCGGAACGGGAGAGAAGCGGATCCTACGGTTGCGTAACCTACGGCATCGTAGGTTGCGCTCCGTGTCCAGGGGAACACATCGCAGCGCGGCGCTTGAGTGAATTCACCCGACTGGATGGATGAACCGGGGGCGCGTCGGGCCGGTCGCGGGGGCCGGAAACGGGCCCGCGGATCGGTGCAAGTCGATACCCACGGCAGGGCCCTCTCGGGTAGGGTCTGACACGACTGTCCGCCGTGGTGTAATGGCAGCACAGGGCCCTTTGGAGGCCTTTGTCTGGGTTCGAATCCTAGCGGCGGAGCCTCTGCGCGCCTCTGGTTCGGGCGTTTTCGACCGCGCCGGTATTGTCGGTGCTGCTCGGCGGACTGTGCGAATGGCGACCGGCCTGGGTCCCGGCCGGGCCTGCTCTGCCCTCTCCGTGAACCTACCGAGGAGCCTCCCCCCATGGGTGCCAATTCGCTTGCCGCCGTTGTCGTGCTCGCCGCCGGTGGCGGGACCCGGATGAAGTCGAACAAGCTGCCCAAGGTGCTGCACGAGGTGTGCGGGCGCTCGTTGGTGGGTCATGCGGTTTCGGCGGCCCGGGAACTGACGCCCGGCCAGCTGGTCGTGGTGGTCGGCCACCAGCGCGAGCTGGTCGTGGCGCACCTGGCGGAGCACTATCCGGCCGCGCGCACCGCGGTGCAGGAGGAGCAGAACGGCACCGGGCACGCCGTGCGCACGGCGCTGGAGTCGCTGACCGCCGACGGCGTGGAGCTGGACGGCACCGTCATCGTCACCGCCGGCGACTCGCCGCTGCTGACCGGCGAGACCCTGCGCCGGCTGGCGGACGCGCACACGGCGCAGCGCAACGGCGTCACCGTGCTGACCGCCGTCGTCCCGGAGCCCTTCGGCTACGGCCGCATCCTGCGCGACGAGGACGGCACCGTCGCCTCGATCGTCGAGGAGCGGGACGCCACCGCGATCCAGCGCGCGATCACCGAGATCAACTCCGGCGTCTTCGCCTTCGACGCCAAGCTGCTGACCGAGGCGCTGGGCGAGCTCACCACGGACAACTCGCAGGGCGAGGAGTACCTGACCGACACCCTGGAGATCCTGCGTACGGCGGGCCACCGGGTCGGCGCCGTGGTGGCCGAGGACCACCGGGACATCCTGGGCATCAACGACCGGGTCCAGCTGGCGCAGGCCCGCCGGCTGCTGAACGACCGCCTGCTGGAGCGGGCGATGCGCGCGGGCGTCACCGTGGTCGACCCGGCGACCACCTGGCTCGACGTCCAGGTGACGTACGAGCCGGACGCCGTCGTGCTGCCCAACACCCAGCTCCAGGGCGCCACGCACCTGGGCGAGGGCTGCGAGGTGGGCCCGAACTCGACCCTCAGGGACACCGGGGTCGGCGCCGGCGCCCGCGTGAGCAACACCACGGCCGACCGCGCCGAGGTGGGCGAGCAGGCCTCCGTGGGCCCGTACGCCTACCTCCGGCCGGGGGCCAGGCTGGCCCGCAAGGCGAAGGTCGGCACCTACGTCGAGGTGAAGAACTCCGAGCTGGGCGAGGGCGCCAAGGTGCCGCACCTCTCGTACATCGGCGACGCCACGATCGGCGAGGGCACCAACGTCGGCGCGGCCTCGGTCACCGTGAACTACGACGGCGTGAACAAGCACCGCACGGTCATCGGCGCGCACTGCCGAACCGGTTCGGACAACATGTTCATCGCCCCGGTCACTATCGGTGACGGCGCCTACACCGGCGCCGGCTCGGTGATCACCACCGACGTTCCGGCCGGCGCGCTCGGCGTGAACCGTTCGACGCAGCGGAACATCGAGGGCTGGGTCGAGCGCAAGCGCCCCGGGACGGAATCCGCGCAGGCCGCGAAGGCGGCGGCGGACGGGGCCGGGCAGGCCTGAGCGAGCGGGGCGGGGCCCGGGGCCGGGGTCCCGAGGCGGACGGTTTCTGCGCGGGCGCGTAACCTGGGGGACATACGTGCGCCACTGGGCTTACCGCCCGTGTCCAGGCGTACCGACATTTCCCCAACCCATGCCGCGAGCGGGCCCTGCCTGCCCGCACCGGGTCGAGGGTTCAGCGTTCGCAACGCGAGGAGACGGTGCAGTGAGCGGGATCACGACGTCGGGTGAGAAGAAGCTGAAACTCTTCTCCGGCCGTGCCCACCCGGAGCTGGCGAGGGAGGTGGCCGAGGCGCTCGGGACCGAACTGGTCCCCACCAAGGCCCTGGACTTCGCCAACGGCGAGATCTACGTCCGCTTCCTGGACTCCGCGCGCGGTGCGGACTGCTTCGTGATGCAGAGCCACACGGCTCCCATCAACCAGTGGATCATGGAACAGCTGATCATGATCGACGCTCTGAAGCGGGCCTCCGCCAAGAGCATCACCGCGATCCTGCCGTTCTACGGCTACGCCCGCCAGGACAAGAAGCACCTCGGCCGCGAGCCCATCTCGGCCCGCCTGGTCGCCGACCTGCTGCGCCAGGCCGGTGCCGACCGCCTGATGGCCGTGGACCTGCACACCGCGCAGATCCAGGGCTTCTTCGACGGCCCGGTGGACCACCTGTTCGCGCTGCCGCTGCTGGCCGACTACATCGGCGGGAAGGTGGACCGCTCCAAGCTCACCGTCGTCTCGCCGGACGCCGGCCGCGTGAAGGTCGCCGACCAGTGGTGCGACCGGCTGGACGCCCCGCTGGCGATCATCCACAAGCGCCGCGACATCACCCAGGCCAACACCATCCTGTCGGCCGACGTCGTCGGTGACGTCAAGGACCGGGTCTGCGTCCTGGTCGACGACATGATCGACACCGCCGGCACCATCTGCGCCGCGGCCGACGCGCTGTTCGACAACGGCGCCGCTGACGTCGTGGTGGCGGCCACCCACGGCGTGCTGTCCGGCCCGGCCGCGGACCGGCTGAAGAACTCGCGGGTGAGCGAGTTCGTGTTCACCAACACGCTGCCCACCCCGGCGTCGATCCAGCTGGACAAGATCACCACGCTGTCCATCGCCCCGTCGATCGCCGCTGCGATCCGCGAGGTGTTCGAGGAGGGCTCGGTCACCAGCCTCTTCGAGGGCGTGCACTGACGAAGGCCCGTGCAGGCGGCCCCGGTCCGGACGGACCGGGGCCGCCGCCGATTTCGCGGGAGGGCGTCGGTGCGGTTAGACTCGTGAAACTGCTCGGCGAGGGATGCCGTGCGCCTGTTCGACGGGCGCCCGATCCGTGATCGACGCGCTGCCGGTGCCGGATTCCCGTCCGCCGGCAGGCCGTTGCCGCCGAGTGACCCCCGTACTGAGGGTGTGGTCCCGGCGGTTTTTCGCGTTGCCTGCACCCCCGCGCCAGTTCCCACGAGGAGTGCAGTCGTGTCCGAGATCCGTATTGCCGCTGAGACCCGCACCGAGTTCGGCAAGGGTGCCGCCCGTCGCGCCCGCCGCGCCGGCTTCGTCCCGGGTGTCGTCTACGGCCACGGCCACGCCCCGGTTCACCTGAACCTGCCCGGCCACGACCTGATGATGGCCCTGAAGACCCCGAACGCCCTGCTGGTCGTGCCGATCGAGGGCACCGACGAGTACGTGCTGCCGAAGGCCGTCCAGCGCGAGGCCATCAAGCGCACCATCGAGCACGTCGACCTGCTGCTGGTCAAGCGCGGCGAGAAGGTCACCGTCGAGATCCCGGTCCTCACCGAGGGCGAGCTGGCCCCCGGCGGCAACCTGCTCGAGCACGTGCTGAACGCCCTGCCGATCGAGGCCGAGGCCACCCACCTGCCCGAGTCCGTGACCGTCTCGGTCGAGGGCCTGGAGGCCGGTGCCTCCATCCTCGCCAAGGACATCGTCCTGCCGGCCGGCGTCACCCTGGCCGTCGAGGCCGACGCCGTCGTGCTGCAGGTCATCGGCGCCCAGGCCGCCCCGGCCGAGGACGAGGCCGCCGAGGCCGAGGGCACCGAGGCCTGAGCCTCCCCGCCAGCCTAGACCGCTGCCCCGGTCGCTCCCGTCGGAGCGTCCGGGGCAGCGGTGTGTCCGGGATGATGACGACGAGGGCGGACACGCCCCGAGGGAGAGGAAGGACCATGGCGGACGAGTACGAGGGCCCGTGGCTGGTGGTGGGGCTGGGCAACCCGGGCGAGCAGTACGCCCGGAACCGGCACAACATCGGCTTCATGGTGGTGGACCTGCTGGCGCAGCGGATGGGCGCCAGGTTCAAGGCGCACAAGAGCCGGGCGCAGGTGGCCGAGGGGCGGCTGGCGGGCAGGCGGGTGGTGCTGGCCAAGCCAATGACCTTCATGAACCTCTCCGGCGGGCCGGTGACGGCGCTGCGCGACTTCTACAAGGCGCCGGCCTCGGCGCTGGTCGCGGTCCACGACGAGCTGGACATCGACTACGCGGCGCTGCGGCTGAAGCTGGGCGGCGGGGACAACGGCCACAACGGGCTGAAGTCGATCACCAAGTCGCTGGGCCCCGACTACCACCGGGTGCGCTGCGGGATCGGCCGCCCGCCGGGCCGGATGGAGGTCGCGGACTTCGTGCTGAAGGACTTCTCCTCGACCGAGCGCAAGGAGCTGGAGTGGTTCGTCGACCGCTCGGCGGACGCGGTCGAGGCGCTGCTGTCCGAGGGGCTGGAGCGGGCCCAGGGGACGTACAACTCCTGACCGTCCTGACCGTGCGTCAGGACCGTGTGCGGAGTACGCAACAGTCGTACAACGCTTGCCCGCCCGGACCTGAATCGGTGTGAGAACCCTGCGCGGGATCGGATAGCGTCGGCCCGGTACGCGAACGAGTCCTGGGGAGTTCTCGATGCGGGGATTGCGTCCGCTCCGCCGGCTGCGGCGGAGCCGGGTGGTCCGGCTGAAGCAGCTCGGACGGCGGGTCGGCACGGCCGGTGCGCTGGGGGCGGCCGGGGTCCTGCTGTCGGGCGGTGCGGTGGCGCACGCCGACTCGGTCGCGGAGCCGGACGCGGGGGCCTCCCCGGAGCCGGCGGCGGCGCAGTTCGGGCCGGTGCTCGGCGACTCGGTGGGCCCCGACGCGGGGCTGCTGGCGGTCGGTGGCGGCCTGGTGGTGGCGGCCGGCGGCGCGGCGCTGTGGCTGAAGCGCAAGCGCGCGGGCGAGGCCGTGGAGTAGCGGAACCTCACGACCGAGGGGCCGGTGTCCTGGACACCGGCCCCTCGGTCGTTCTCCGGACCGGCCGTCAGCCGGTGTTGCGCAGGCCGGCGGCGATGCCGTTGACGGTCAGCAGCAGGGCGCGGGCGCGCAGCGGGTCGTCCTGGCGCCCGGCCGAGAGCTCCTCGCGCTGGCGGCGCAGCAGCGCGACCTGGAGGTAGGAGATCGGGTCGAGGTAGGCGTCGCGGACCCCGAAGGTCTGCTTCAGCACCGGGTTGTGCTCCAGCAGTTCGCTCTCGCCGGTGAGCCGGAGCACCTCGCGCAGGGTGAGGGCGTGCTCGGCCTTGATCTGGTCGAAGACGTGGCGCAGCTCGCCGGGCACCAGCTGCTCGACGTAGTGCTGGGCGATCCGCAGGTCGGTCTTGGCCAGCGTCATGGCGACGTTGGACAGGAAGTTGCGGAAGAAGTGCCACTCGCCGTACATCTCGTCCAGCACGTCGCCGAGGCCGGCCTCGCGGGCGGCGGCGAGGCCGGAGCCGACGCCGTACCAGCCGGGGACGATCTGCCGGGACTGGGTCCAGCCGAACACCCACGGGATGGCCCGCAGGCCGTCCAGGCCGGCGCCGGAGTCGGGACGGCGGGACGGGCGGGAGCCCAGGTGCAGCGAGGCCAGCTGGTCGACCGGGGTGGAGGCGAAGAAGTACTTCGGCAGGTCCTCCTGGTCGACCAGGCCGCGGTAGGCGGTGTGGGCGGCCTCGGAGACCTGGTCCATCGCGGCGTCCCAGCGGGCCAGCGACTCGGGGGCCTGGCGCGGGGCGGTGTGCAGCGCGGAGGCGGAGAGCGTGGCGGAGATGGTCAGCTCCAGGTTCTCCCTGGCCAGCGAGGGGAGCAGGTACTTGTCGGAGATGACCTCGCCCTGCTCGGTGACCTTGATCTCGCCCTCCAGGGTGCCCCAGGGCTGGGCCAGGATGGCCTCGTGCGAGGGGCCGCCGCCGCGGCCGACGGTGCCGCCGCGGCCGTGGAACAGGCGCAGCCGGATGCCGTAGCGGTGGGCGACGTCGCGCAGCCGGCGCTGGGCGCGGTGGATCTCCCACTGGGAGGTGGTGATGCCGCCGAACTTGGAGGAGTCGGAGTAGCCGAGCATGACCTCCTGGATGTCGCCGCGCAGCGAGACCAGCAGGCGGTAGGACGGGTCGGAGAGCATCTCGTCGAGGATGCGGTCGGCCTGCTGGAGCTCGTCGGTGGTCTCCAGCAGCGGCACGATGCCGATCTTGGCGATGCCGGCGTGCAGGTCGAGCAGGCCGGCCTCGCGGGCCAGCACGGTGGCGGCGAAGACGTCGTCGGCGCCCTGGCACATCGAGATGATGTAGCTCTCGACGATCTCGTCGCCGAAGCGCTCGAAGCCCTGGCGGATGGTGTTGAACACGCCGAGGGTCTTGGTGCCGGCCTCGTCCAGCGGGGCCGGGGTGGGGGCGAGCGGGCGGCGCGAGCGCAGCTCCTTGGCGAGCAGCTTCTGCCGGTACTCGCGGGGCATGTCGGCGTAGCGCCAGGCCTCCTCGCCGAGCCGGTCGAAGAGCTGGCCGAGGGCGTGGTGGTGGGCCTCGGCGTGCTCGCGCACGTCCATGGTGGCGAGCTGGAGGCCGAACGCCTCGACGGTGCGGATGGCGCGGGCCAGGCGGCCGTCGGCGATGAGCTCGCCGCGGTGGGCGCGCAGCGAGTCCTGGATCAGCCGCAGGTCGGAGATCAGCTCGCGGGTGCCGAGGTAGTCGCGGCCCTCGACGTGCGGGGTGCCGCCGGCCAGCCGCTCGCGGGTGTTCTCCAGCTTGAGCCGGATGCAGGTGGCCTTGAGGCGGTACGGCTCCTCGGCGTTCATCCGCTTGTAGCGCGGGCTGAGTTCGGGGAGCAGGTGCAGGTCGGTGTTGAGCGAGGCGAGCAGCTCGACCGAGGCGCCGGCCAGCCGCTCGGAGGTGGAGAGGGTGCTGCGCAGGTCGTCGATCGCGGCGAGCGCGTCCTTGATGCCGTACTCGTGCTGGAGGTTGAGGACGTCCCAGGTGACCTGCGGGGTGACGTTGGGGTTGCCGTCGCGGTCGCCGCCGATCCAGGTGCCGAAGGTGAGCGGCCGGACGCCGTCGGGCAGGCCGAGGCCGACCCGGGCGAGCTCCTCGTGCAGCTCCTCCAGGACCTCGGGGACGGCCTCGCGGTAGAGCTCGTCCAGGTAGTAGACGGCGTTGCGGGCCTCGTCGGTGGGCTCGGGGCGGGCGATGCGCAGCTCGTCGGTCTGCCAGAGCAGGTCGATGACCTCGGCCAGGCGGCGGTCGGCGGAGCGCTTGGCGCTGCTGGTGCGGGCCTGGTCGGCGGCGGCCAGACCGGAGGTGACCTCGTCGCGGTGGATGCGGTCGAGGAGCTCGCCGATCCTGCGCAGCTTGTTGAGGACGCTGCGGCGGGCGGCCTCGGTCGGGTGCGCGGTGAAGACCGGGCGGACCGCGAGGTGGGCCAGGGTGTCCTGGAGGTGCTTGGCGTCGGCCTCGGCGAGCAGGTCGGCGGTCTGCGCGAGCAGCGAGCCCTCCCGGGCGCGGCGGGTGGCGAACTCGCGGCCTCGGTGCACCTGCTCGGTGACGTTGGCGAGGTGGAAGTAGGTGGAGAACGCCCGGACCAGCTTGGCGGCGGTGTCCAGGTCGATGTCGGAGAGGAGTTCGGCGGTGGCCTCGCCGTCGGTGCGGCTCAGCAGGCGGACCTGTTCGACCAGGCCCAGCAGCTGGGGGCCCTCCTGGCGGACCAGCGTCTCGCCGAGCAGGTCGCCGAGGCGCCGGATGTCCGCCCGCAGGGCGGCGTTGTCGGCGGTGACGGGCGTGGGGCTGTCCGCCGGGGTGGGGACCGGAGCGGTCACGGCTGGCTCCCTGTGGTGGTGGGGTTCGGCAACGGCTCATCGTCACAGGTCCACACGGGTGTGGCGGGCGTGACGCGTGCGGACCGCGCTGTCCGACGCGACCAGCATAGGTGTCGGGGCGGGTGCTGTCCGCGAGGTGGCCGGATGGCGGACAGGGCTGCCGAAAACCACTTGTGGTCTGGACCACTTGGCGGCTTCGGCGGGTGTGCCGGGCAATCCCGGTGGGGAGGGGAGGGGGTTGCCGCTTAGGCTGTGGGGCATGAGCAAGTCGCCTGGGGAGCGCATGCCGGTCTGGTCGTTCTGGTGGTGGAAGCGGCCGCGCAGTGCATTCCTGGACATCGGGCTGGCGCTGCTCGCCGCCCTGGAGTGCACGGTCAGCACGGTCGGCTTCCTTTCCGCCAGGATCCACGTGAGCGCCGCCGGCACGGTCGGGATCGCCGTGCTGGGCACGCTGGCCGGCGGCTCCCTGGTGGTGCGCCGGCGCTGGCCGGCCGTCCCGGTGCTGGTGACGCTGCTGGTGATGCCGGGAATGCTGGGCGTGGTGCTGCTGGTGGTGGCGCTGTACACGCTGTCGTCGACCTGGGAGTGGCCCTCGCGGCGCCGCCGGGTGGTGGCGCTGTCCGCGCTCGCCTTCGCCGAGGCGGCCGCCGTCATGACGGTGACACTGATGACGCCCGATGACACCCTGGTGGAGCGGCCGCCGATGTGGGGCCTGATCCTGCTGGCGCTGCTGGTCGCGGTCGGGCTGACCGTCGCCCCGGTGGTGACCGGGCTGTACGTGGGCGCGCGGCGGCGGCTGATCGAGTCGCTCAAGGACCGCGCGCACGGCCTGGAGACCGAGCTGGACCTGCTGGCCGAGCAGGCCCAGGAGCGCGCCCGCCGGGCCCGGCTGGAGGAGCGCACCCGGATCGCCAGGGAGATGCACGACGTGGTGGCGCACCGGGTCTCGCTGATGGTGGTGCACGCCGGGGCGCTGGAGCGGATAGTCGCCAAGGACCCGGAGAAGGCCGCGCAGAGCGCCAAGCTGATGGGCGAGGTGGGCCGGCAGGCGCTGAACGAGCTGCGCGAGATCCTCGGGGTGCTGCGGATGGACGACGCGCGGCAGCCGGAGCCGGACTCGCTGGCCGGGCTGCCCCGGCTGGTGGACCAGTCGAGGGCGGCCGGGATGGCGGTCACGCTGACGGTCAGCGGCAGCCGGCAGGAGTTCACCGGCGAGGCCGAGCAGACCGCCTACCGGGTCGTCCAGGAGGGCCTGACCAACGCGCACAAGCACGCGGGCGGCGCCCAGGTGTCCGTCCTGCTCTCGTACGCGCCGAACGGCGTGCGGGTGGCCGTGGTGAACGCCTGCCCGGGCGGGGAGCGGGGTGCGGCGAAGCTGCCCAGCGGGGGCAACGGGCTGGTCGGGATGCGGGAACGGGTGATCGCCCTGGGCGGCACCTTCTCCTCGGGGCCCGAGGCGGACGGCGGGTTCCGGATCGAGGCGGTGCTGCCGTCCCGGCTGACGGTACGGGCCGAGCGGCTGGGCTGACCGGCTGGGCCGGGCGGCTGGGTTGAGCGGCTGGGTTGAGCGGCTGGTTGAGCCGCCCTCAGCGCCCCCCGGTCCGGGGGCGCCCCCGGCCGCTCAGTGCTCGTCCGGGGTGCGCAGCCGCTCCGGGACGGTGCCCAGGACCAGCGCGGAGATCGCCTGGTCGATGCCGTGGCCGAGGAACCACTCGCCGGCGTGGTCCAGGCTGTAGACCCGGCCCTCCTCGTCGACGGCCAGCAGCGCCTGCCCGTACGCCTCCTCGCCGAGCGGGGCCAGCTGCGTCCCCAGCGCCCGGCCGAGGTCGAGCAGGGTGCGCGGCTGGTGCAGGCCGCACAGCGGGTCGATCAGGAACGGGGTGCGGGCCAGCTGACGGCCGGGGCCCGACAGGTCGAAGGCGAGGCCGCCGAACTCGGCCCAGGCCTCCACCGCCGCCGGGAACACCGCGTGCCGCACGCCGGTGGGAGCGCCGAACCCGACCAGGGCGTCGGCCCACTCCTCGGCCTGCCGGATCTGCCAGCGGCCGGGGTGCCAGCCGGCCGTCTTGAGCTCGGCGGCGACGTCCGCGGGGAAGCGCGGGCGGGTCCGCGGGCCGGCGGGGGAGAGGGTGGCCGGTGCGGGCGGGATGGGCGGATTCAGGACGGGCTCCAGGGCTGGGGGACGGGGGACGTGCCGGCGCTCGGCCGGTCAGTGCACGGGCGGGGCGACGGCGACGCTCCGCACGGTGAAGTGCTCCAGCATCGGGGCGCAGGAGCGGCAGGGCGGGGCGTGGCTGCCGTGCGCCGGGTCGCCCTCCTCACGAATACGTACGGTCGTCATCCGGGAGCCCTTGAGCGCCTTGCGGGCCTCGTGCAGGGTCATCGGCTTGCGGGCGGCGCGCTTGGAGCGCCTGCCGTCGACCGTGGTCAGGTACTGGGAGAGCAGGACCGCCTCGGGGCAGCGCCCGGTGAACCGCTCGCGGGCCTCCACCGGCAGGGTGTCCAGGAAGTCGGTGACCAACTGGTGCAGGGCGGGGCGGCGGGGGTCCTTGTCGCCCGCCAGGGTGTGCACCTCGCCGCCCTTGAGCGACAGCGCGGCGGCGACGGCGGGCAGCAGGCTGTCGCGGTGGTGGCGCAGCACGGGAGGGCCCGCCGGCTCACCGGTGGTCATCCGTCGTCCTCCTCCTGGTCACCCGGCGTCGGTCGGAGTGGCCGGGCCGGTCCGGTCCTGGGCAAGCCTGTCAAACGACACCGACAACCGCACAACCGGGGTGCGGTGGCGGTCGGGGCCGCGACGGACCGGCCGGGCGGTCACCCGATCTTGGCCGAACACGTACGCCCTCGTCACGACTTGTCCGCCGATCTACCGAAACGGCCCCGGCGGCCGGTCCGCGGCCGGTACCGTTCCGGCAGCGAGCCGAAGGGGACGCGGCCGACCGTGCGGGGCAGCCGCCGACGGGGCCGGCTCCGGTGCCCGCGTCGGACGTTGAGGCTGCCGGGAAGGGCCTGCCGCCCGCCCCGGCGCTGAGCGAAGGGGCTCGTGCGATGACGTCGAAACCGGCGGACGACCACTGGCAGGCCGCCAACCAGGCACCCGGCGGCCACGTGCCCGCACCCGACGAGCCGCCCGGGGCGGTGCCCGAGCACCCGGTCGGGCTGGCCGTGGTCGGGGCCGGCTACTGGGGCCCGAAGCTGGTCCGCAACGCGCAGCACACCCCGGCGCTGCGGCTGCACTGGCTGTGCGACCTGGACGAGGCCAAGGCCCGCGCGGTGCTGGGGGAGTACAGCACCGTCGGGGTGACCGGCAGCTACCGGCGGGTGCTGGCGGACGAGCGGGTCGGCGCGGTCGCGGTGGCCACGCCGGCCGGCGCGCACTACGCGCTGGTGCGGGCGGCGCTGGAGGCCGGCAAGCACGTGCTGGTGGAGAAGCCGATCACCACCTCCGCCGCCGAGGCCGGGGAACTGGTCGAACTGGCCGAGCGGCGCGGGCTGGTGCTGATGTGCGACCACACCTTCTGCTACACCCCGGTGGTGCGGCGGATCCGCGAGCTGGTGCACGGCGGGGAGATCGGGGACGTCCAGTTCTTCGACTCGGTGCGGATCAACCTCGGCCTGGTGCAGCCGGACGTGGACGTGCTGTGGGACCTCGCCCCGCACGACCTGTCGATCCTGGACTTCGTGCTGCCGCCCGGGGTCGAGCCGGTCGGGGTGTCCGCCCAGGGCGCCGACCCGATCGGGGCCGGCCGGGCCTGCGTCGCCTACCTGACGGTCCGGCTCAGCAACGGCGCGCTGGCGCACTGCCACGTCAACTGGCTCTCCCCGACCAAGGTCCGCACCACGCTGATCGGCGGCTCGCGGCGCACCCTGGTCTGGGACGACCTCAACCCCCAGGCCCGGCTGGCGGTGCACGACCGCGGGGTCGACCTCACCCCGCCCGACCAGCTGACCGACGCGATCCGGCACCGGGCGCTGATCTCCTACCGGGTCGGCGAGATGGTGGCACCGGCCCTGGTCGAGCAGGAGGCGCTGCGCAACGTGATGGCCGAGTTCGCCGCCGCCATCACCGAGGGCCGGGCCCCGCTCACCGACGGGCGGGCCGGGATGCGGGTGCTCCAGCTGCTGGAGGCGGCCTCGCTCAGCCTCGGACTCGGCGGCGTCACCGTCCCGGTGGGGGCGGCGGTCCGGGCCGGGGCGGAGGTCCGGTGAGCGCCGTTCCGGCAGCGGGCGGAGGCCCGGTGAGCACTGCGGCCTTGGGCGGGGGCGGGGGCCCGGCCGGCGACGGCATCCCGCTGGTGGACCTGGCGGCGGCGCACGCCGAGGTGGCGGACGAGGTGCGGGCCGGCTTCGACCGGGTGCTCGCCTCGGGAGCCTTCGTCAAGGGCCCCGAAGTGGCCGCCTTCGAGCGGGAGTACGCGGCCTTCGCCGGCGTCCGGCACTGCGTGGGCACCGCCAACGGCACCGACGCGCTCGAACTGGCCCTGCGCGCCCTGGACCTGCCGCCCGGCGGCGGGGTGGTGCTGCCCGCCAACACCTTCGTCGCCACCGCGGAGGCGGTGCTGCGGGCCGGGCTGCGCCCGGTGCTGGTCGACGCCGACCCGGTGTACCTGCTGATCGACCCGGAGCGGGCCGCCGCCGCACTGCCCGGCGCGGCCGCGCTGCTGCCCGTCCACCTCTTCGGTCAACTCGCGCCGATGGGGCCGCTGCTGGAGGCGGCCGACGGGCGGCCGGTGGTGGAGGACGCGGCGCAGTCCCAGGGGGCCAGGCAGCACGGGCGCACCGGGTACGGGCGGATCGCGGCCACCAGCTTCTACCCGGGCAAGAACCTCGGCGCCTACGGCGACGCCGGGGCGGTGCTCACCGACGACGAGGGCCTCGCGGACGCCGTCCGGCTGCTCGGCGACCACGGCGCGCGCGACAAGTACCGGCACGAACGGTTCGGTTTCAACTCCCGGATGGACGCCCTGCAAGCCGTCGTGCTGCGCGCCAAGCTGCGCCGGCTGCCCGCCTGGAACGCCGCCCGCAGGGCCGCCGCCGCCCGCTACGACGCGCTGCTGGGCGGGCTGGACGGACTCGTCCTGCCGCGCACCGCCCCCGGCAACGAGCACGTCAGGCACCTGTACCCGGTGCGGATCGGCCCCGGCCGGGACCGCGACGCGGTGCTGGCCGCGCTGCACGCCGCCGGGATCGGGGCCGGGGTGCACTACCCGCTGCCGGTCCACCTGCAGCCCGCGTTCCGTCACCTCGGCCACCGCGAGGGGGCGTTCCCGGTCGCCGAACGGGCCGCCCGCGAACTGCTCAGCCTGCCGCTGCACCCGCACCTCACCGAGGCCGGCCAGCTGCGGGTGGCGGAGGTGCTGGCGCGGGCGCTGGGCGGCCGGTCGTGACTCCCCGGCGGGGCCCGGGCCCTGGACCGGGAGCAGGGCCGCCTGGCCGACGGGGGGTTGAGGGCAGGCCCTAGGCTGGTGCCCAGCAGGCACCGTATTTGCAGCAGCCAGTGGGGGCTCCCAGATGACGACAGGTCGGCCCGGCGTCGCCGCCGCACCGAACGCGGCGTACGCAGGTCAGGTGGTGCAGTTCCCGGATCCGGTCCGCGCGGAGCGGCACCCCGGAGGGGTCAGGGTGGACGAGTACGGCTACCCGGACTTCGGCCCGTACGCGGCCGCCGCGGCCGAGGTGGCCGACCCGCCGGAGGGCTTCGGCGTGGACGAGCTGCGGCTGACCGACTACGTCTCGGCCAACGCCGCGCTCTACATCCAGGGCCACCCGCTCTGGGCCGACCTGGCGACCGCCGTCGCCACCCCGCCCGGCTGGACCTGGCACCACGCGGTCGGCCGGGCCGCCCCCGGCTGGCGGCGGATGGAGCTCGTCCCGGTCGAGGTCAAGGCGCTGCTGCGGCACCACGGCGGCCTGGCCGTCTCCGCCGCCGACCACAACCGCCGCGGCACCCGCCCCCTCCAGGAGCGCCGGGCGGTGCACTTCTCGCTGGCCAAGGACGGCGGCGACCCGATCGGCGTCGCCGAGGACCTGGTGCAGCGCGCCGAGGAGCGCCTCGGCTACCGGTTCCCCGACGCCTACCGCACGTTCCTCAAGCTGGGCGGCGGCCGGGCCCCGGCCGGCGTCGGGCTGGACACCGAGCTCGGACTGCTGCTCGACCAGCCGTTCCTGACGCTCACCGAGGAGTACGGCACCGAGGACGTCGTGTACGCCAACAAGTGCCTGCGCGACCACCTGACCAAGGACTACCTGGGCATCGCCTACGCCCAGGGCGGCCTGGTCGCGCTCAAGGTGCGCGGCGAGCGGGCCGGCTCGGTCTGGTTCCACCTGTACGACGACGCCCGCGACTCCGGCGCCCAGGAGTCCCCCGAGGACCGCTGCGCGCGGCTGCTGCTGCCCTGCGGCGAGGACTTCGACGCCTTCCTGCTGCGGCTGGCCGGCAGCCCGCCGGAGCTGGAGACGGTCGCGGAGCTGATGGTGGACGGCGGGTTCGCCCGGGCCGTCCCGCTGGGCTGAGGCGCGTGGTCGCGGTGATGGCTGTGGTGTCGGTGGAACGGGGGACGAAGAGGATGCGGACAGGGGTGAACCGGGCGTGGTGACGTACGCGCAGGCGCAGGAGCTCGCCGAGGAGTGGATCAACGGCGGGGTGCCGCGCTCGCAGCAGCGCGAGGTACGGGTCCGGGAGTTCGACCTGGGCTTCGTCTGCTGGGCGGTGGCGCCCTCGGGCGCGGCCGACGGTGCGGGCGGTACGGGCGGCGGCTCGGGGGAGGCGCGGCTGGTGATCGCCCGGGACTCGGGCGCCAGCACGCTGTGGCCCGCGCTGCCCGTCAACGAGGTGGTCCGGCAGTACGAGGAGGCCTACGGACGGCCGGTGGCGGCCAACCCGGCGGGTGCGGCGAAGCCCGCGCCCGGGCCGGTGGAGGCGACCTCCTTCCTGCTCAGCCCGCCGCAGTGGCTCCAGGAGGCGGGGGCCGCGGCGATCGCGGCCGAGGCGGAGCGGCTCG